>NZ_JBSHBJ010000053.1:0-36530 GCF_053611945.1 Kribbella sp. NPDC054772
CACCAACCTCAACAGGCCGGCCAACTCCTCCGAAAACGACACGGTCCCCGCAACTCCTCAAATCGAGGTGTTGCGAGGACCGCATGAACCCGCCCTCCCGCCGGGTCCGTCTCCGTTTCACCGGAAGGTGAGGGTTGGCCAGAGTTTGTAGAAGGACTTGCGGGAGGCGTTGCCGCGGTGTTCTTCGGCGGCGTGCAGGCGGCCGTAGGTGAAGGTGTTGCCGCCTTCGGCGTAGACCTCGAGGGCGAGGTGGTGGAGGAGTTCGCGGGAGACGACCGAGTCCTGGTGTTCGCCGAGGATCTCCTGGACCTCTTCGGCCTGCGTGGCGAGCTTCGCCGCTTCGTCACCGAGCACGGATACGGCGGACTCCGCGGCGTACCGCAAACGCTTGGCTGCCTTGCGGACGTCGTGCAGCTCGTGGTCCTGTTCGGCGTCGGTCTCCGCGGCCTGGGCCCGGTGAACGCCCTGCCGCATCCGCTTCAGGTCGTGCTTGAGGATGTCGCCGACCTGCTTGCTCGCCTTCCGGTCGTCGCCGGTGATCGGCGGCTCGGCCAGCAGCCTGTCGAGCGCATCGAGCAGGTGGAAGTACCGCTCGCTCTCCAACGCCGCGAGCGCCCCGGCGCGACCGTCCTTGTAGACCCGCCGTAGGTGATCGTCGATCCGCCCCGCGACCCGCCCGATGACGAGCTCGACGGGCTGCTCCGCGATCTCCGCCGCGAAGTGCTCCCGCTGCACCTCGGAGTCCCGGGCGGCGCCGAACTCACCGGCCAGCCATTTCAACTCGGCCCGCAACTCGTCCCCCACCGTGCGATCGATCACCGGCCGGTACGTCGCCAGCGCCGACCGCAGCCGCCGCGTCGCGACCCGGAACTTGTGGATCGAGTCCGGCACGTCGCGGCGGACCTCGGGGTCCCGTTCCCGGATCGCCGCTACCTGGGCGGCGGCGTATGCCCGGAACAGATCCGAGGTCCGCGGCTTCTTCGGCAGCGTCGATTCGTCGTACGTCGGCACGCGATCGCCGAGCGCGCGAGCCAGCTTGCTCGGGCCGCTCGCGGGCCGGGCGCCCGCCTCTCGCACCAGCTCGCCGGCGGCTTCCAGCAGGCCGGCGTCCCCCTCGACGAGCTCGACCTCCCACTCGCGCCAGCTCTCCGGCTCGGCACCCGTGACGGTCGCCGTCACGTGGTCGTCGGCGAACTCCGCGAGTACGCCGCCTTCCGCGTCGAGCAGCCGATGCACGATGCGGCGCGTCGCCAGCGTCACGACCGGCGCGAGCTTCCGGTCACGCACATGGACCCGGACCGTCCGCACGACCGCCGTCGGCACAGTCCGCACCGAGCGACCGAGCGGGTGCCTGACCTCGAGCCGTTGGCCGGACGACACCGGGAGCTTCACGTGCCAGCCGTCGTCCTCGCCACCGGTGCGGCGGCGCAACGTCACCTTGTTCGCGGCCAGGTCGTAGTCGGGAGTGTCGAAGTACACGGCGTCAAGGTGCAGCTCGACCGGTTGCGCGACACTCGCAACCCCGGGCAACTCGTGCAGCGCCGGCACGACCGTGGTCTCGTCGACGTCGTACTTCGTCTCGATCTCGAGCTGCTCGGTGCGGGCCATACCTCTTGTTTACCAGGCGTTCATGAACTGGTCAGCCGCGCGAACGCAGATCGGCCACCAGTCGCTCGAGATCGCGATCCGGGATGCCGTACGTGACACACCGGAACTGCCGACGGCGGTTGCGGCTCAAAGCCCAGCAAACAGAGGCGATCAGGACGATGAACCCGATCATGTCCGGCCCACTCCTTTGAAGAACGCGTAGTGGAAGGTGCCGCCGGGCACCGCGGTCCGCTCGAGGTCCCGGATGCCCGCGTCCCACTCGGCCTCGGTCCGCATCCCGGCCGCGATCGCGCGCTCGCGAACCGACTCGACCATCGCGATGAAGGTCCTCCGGGTGAAGCCGTCGACCAGATGTGGAACCGTCTGGTCCGCGTACACGGTGCGAGCGTCCACCCGTACGTCGTCGTACCCGGCTTGCTCGAGGAGGGGTTGGAGCCGACGGCCGATGAGCGCGTCGCCGCCAGGTTCGGCCTGGAGGTCGATGAGACAGTCGATGACGGCCTGGGCCTGAGCACTGCGCGGGTGGTAGATGGCGGACCCGTGATCGCCCTCGACGACGGTGATCGTGCCGCCGGGGTTGAGGAGGCCGCGGAGCCGGGTGAGCGCGTCGTGCGGGTTCGGGAGGTGCTCGAGGACGAAGCAGACGAAGACGTGGTCGAACTTCTCGCCGGACAGGTCGTGGAGGTCCGCGTGCCGGAAGTCGACGGTCGCTTGTGGTGCGTGGGCGGCGACGCGGGCTTTCGCCTGGGCGAGCGAGTCCTCGGAGATGTCGACCGAGACGAGTTCGATGCCAGGGCTGCGGGTGATCAGTTGGACGGTCTGCCCGCCGACGCCGCAGCCGGCCTCCAGCACGCGGCTGCCGGGCGAGTAGGTGGTGCCGCCGTGCAGCAGCTCGGCCAGCGTGCCGGCCTGGTCCGTGAGCCGGCGGGTCTCCGCCGGGGTATAGCCGTGGACGTAGTCAGTTCCCATGACTCAACGGTCGCGCCACAATGGTCCAGTGAACAGGTCCAATCCAACCGGAAGTGGCCGGTCCAAAGGCGCTGACTTCCTCCAGCTGAACCCGGCCGAGGCACCCGCCGGCGGACTCGCCGACTGGCTCACCGACCGGCTCCGCACCGCGATCTCGACCGGCCACCTCCCGGTCGGCGCCCGCCTCCCCGCGACCCGCATCCTGGCCACCGACCTCGGTATCTCCCGCGGCGTCGTCACCGAGTCCTACCAACGCCTCACCGAGGACGGCCACGTCTCCAGCCACGGCCGCCGCGGCACGATCGTCGTCGCGGCCCCCATCGGTACGACGCCTGCGTCGACGACCGCGAATCCGCCGCCACCGAACGTCCTGAACCAGCCCGGTCTGGACGCCTTCGACCGCCTCCGCGAGGTAACGGCGAGGATCGACCTGACCCCTGGCGTCCCTGATCTGGCCGCCTTCCCGCGCAGTGGATGGATGCGGGCCGAGCGCGCCGTGCTCAGCGATCTGGCCGCGCCCGACTTCGGGTACGGCGACCCCGCCGGGACCCCGGCGCTTCGCCGGGCAGTCGCCGCCTGGCTCGCCCAGTACCGCGGGATCGCCGCGGACCCGGACGATCTGATCATCGTGGCGGGCGTCGCGCAGGCGATCGGTCTGGTGGCGCAATTGCTCGACGAGCGTGGCATCCACGTGATGGCGGTCGAGGATCCCGGCTCCCTCGGCTCCCGCCAGCACCTGCAGAACTGGGGCATGCAGACCCCGCCCGTCCCGGTGGACGACCGCGGCCTCGACGTCGAGGCACTCCGGAAGTCCGGGGCGCGGGTGGTGATGGTGACTCCGGCGCACCACTTCCCGACCGGCGTCGTCCTCGACGGGGAGCGGCGGCGTGAACTCATCCAGTGGGCGGCCGACGGCGGGCTGATCCTCGAGGACGACTACGACGCCGAGCACCGCTACGACCGCCCGCCGGTGCCGGCGTTGCGCGCGATGCTCCCCGATCAGGTGATCTACGCCGGCAGCATCTCCAAGCTCCTCGCGCCCGCGCTGCGGATCGGCTGGATGCTCGCGCCGCCGCAGTACAAGGAGGAACTGATCGGCCGGAAGCGGATGGCCGACCTCGGGAACGCGTCGCTCCCGCAGCTCACGCTCGCGCACCTGATGGAGTCCGGCGAACTCGAACGCCACCTGAGGTTCCTCCGCCGCAGGCACCGGGTCCGCCGCGACGCGATGGTCACCGCGATCCACAACCATTTGCCCACTGCAACCATCCACGGCGCCGCGGCCGGCCTGCACCTGACCATCACCTTCGCTGAACCGCTCGACGACGTCGCCCTGGCCGCGGCCGCGCTGGAACACGGCGTCAAGACGCATCCGCTGTCCTGGCATTGCCAACTGCCGCACGCGCCCGGCCTGGTCCTCGGGTACGCCGCCCGCACGCCCACCGAGATCACGGACGCGATCAGGACTATCGGCGAGGCCGCGGCAGCACCAACGGCGTACCGGTCAACGGGTCCGGGATCACCGAGCACTCCAGCCCGATAACCTCCGCGACCACCTCGGGCGTGATCACGTCCGCGGGCGATCCGACCGCGACCACCTCGCCGCGTTTGAGCGCGATCAGGTGGTCCGCGTACCGCGCCGCGAGGTTGAGGTCGTGCAGCACCAGCACGATCGTCTTGCCGTGCTCGCGGTTCAGGTCCTGCACGAGGTCGAGGATCTCCAACTGGTGCGCGAGGTCCAGGAACGTGGTCGGCTCGTCGAGCAACATCGTCTCGGCGTCCTGCGCCAGCGCGAGCGCGATCCACACCCGCTGCCGCTGACCGCCGGACAGCTCCTCCAACGGCCGATCGGCCAACTCGGCGACACCGGTCGCCGCGAGCGCGGCCGTCACCACCCGCTCGTCCTCTGCTGACCATTGCCGGAACCACCGTTGGTGCGGATGCCGCCCGCGCCCGACCAGGTCGGACACGGTGATCCCGTCCGGCGCGACCGGCTGCTGCGGCAGCATCCCCAACCGCGTCGCCAGCCGCCCGGCGCTGAGCTTCGCCAAATCCTGGTCGTCCAAGTAGGCGGCTCCGCCTCGAGGCGCGAGCAGCCGGGCCAGTCCACGCAGGAACGTCGACTTCCCGCAGGCGTTCGCGCCGACGATCACCGTGATCCTCCGCTCCGGGATCGCCGCCGACAACCGGTGTACGACGGGACTCCCGCCATACCCCAAGGTCAGCTCTTCTGCTCGCAGCATCGTCATCCTCCTCGGCCGACTCGGTTCGCGCGGGCCATCAGGAACAGCAGGTACGGCGCCCCGAGGAACGCGGTCACCACACCGACCGGCAACGCCGTCGGAGCCACCACCGTCCGCGCGATCAGGTCCGCGGAAACCACCAGCAACGCCCCGATCGCACCAGCCGCCAGCAACCCGGCCACGCGCTCCGCAACCAGCCGACGCGCCAACTGCGGCGCCACTAACGCCACGAACCCGATCGGTCCAGCAGCCGCCGTCGCCAACGCCGCAAGCCCAACGCCGACCGCGATCAACACCCCACGCGACAACTCGACCCGCCCACCCAAGGTCCGCGCCAAGTCGTCGCCCAACTCCAACAACCGCAGCTGCCGCGACGAGCCCACCGCGGCCGGCAACCCCACGACCACCGCGGCGCCGATCAACGCCACGTCCGACCACGACCGCCCGGCAAGACTTCCGGCGAGCCACATCGATGCGCTCTTCGCCGTGTAGATGTCCGCCAACGTCAGCAGGTACGCCGTCAGCGACCCGATGATCGCCGTCACGCCAACCCCCACGAGCACCAGCCGATACCCGGAGACCCCGTTGCGATAGGCCAGCAGATACACGCTGAGCGCGGCGAGCAACGACCCGATCAACGCACCCAGCGGGATCCACCCACTCCCGATCACGGTGATGATCAGTACGGCGGCCAACGCGGCACCGGCGTTGATGCCGATCAGGTCCGGACTCACCAACGGGTTGCGCGCGAGCCGCTGGAAGATCGCGCCGGACACCGCGAACGCCGTACCGACACCGATGCCGACGAGGACGCGAGGCAAACGATTGTTCACGACGACGTCGTACGTGATGAGCGTCCCGTGCCCCGACAACGCCCGCAGGACATCAGAGAGCGGAAGCGCGTAATCGCCACGAGTCAAGGCGAACGCACCGACGACCACCGTCAGCACCCACGCGACCGTCGAGACCACGACGCTCGCGACATCCACCCGAGTGGACACCCGCCCGATTCGCAAAGTCTTCACAACGCAGCCGTCCGTCGACGGCGCACCAGTGCGATGAACAGCGGTGCCCCGATCAGCGCCGTGATGATCCCGACCTGCAACTCCGCCGGCCGTACGACGATCCGCCCGGCGACGTCCGCGAGCAACAGGACCGCGGGCGCGAGCACCATCGACCACGGCAACAGCCACCGGTAGTCCGCGCCGACGATCGTCCGTGCGACATGCGGTACGGCGAGACCAATGAAGCCGATCGGGCCGGCGATCGCGGTCGCCGTACCGGCCAGGATCACCACGGCGACGCCGGCGAGGATGCGCACGAGCGCGACCCGGGTGCCGAGGGTCTGCGCAAGTTCAGCGCCGAGCGCGAGCTGGTTGAGCGACCGGGCCAGCACCAACGCGAGAACGGTGCCTACGGCAAGGAAAGGCACAGCCTGCACGACGATCGCCCCGTTCGCCAAGGACAACGAACCGACAACCCAGAACCGGTACTCGTTCAACGTCGAGAGATCCAGCAACGTCGCGGCCGACGTGACCGAGCCGAGCAGCGCGGAGATCGCCGCTCCCGCCAGCGCGAGCTTCACCGGCGTCGCTCCGCCGATCGCGCCCACGACGTACACGACGACTGTCGCGACGAGCGCGCCGCCCATCGCGAACCACACGTACCCGGTCAGGCTGTGCACGCCGAACACCCCGATCGCCGCTACTACGGCCACGGCCGCGCCCGCGTTCACGCCGAGAATCCCCGGGTCGGCCAGTGGGTTCCGCGTCACGCCCTGCATCAACCCACCGGACAACCCGAGCGCGACCCCGACCAAGAGACCCGCGACGGTTCGCGGCACGCGCAAGTACGTCACGACACGATCGGTATCGCTGCCGCTGAAGTTCGCCAGCGCCTGATAGACGTCACCGGTCCCGACCCACTGGTTCCCGACGCACAACGACAGCACGACGGCCACGGCCAGCACCCCGACGCAGCCCGTGAGCCCGGCAGCCTTCCTCACTTGAAGAGGTCAGGGTGAATGATGCGCGCCAGGTTCTCCGTCGTGTACGCACCCCGCACACCCGCCGAGTGATTGGCGAACAACCACGGCACCACATGACGATTGCGCACAGCCTTCAGATTGCTCAGCGCCGGATTCGCGAGCAGGTTGGCGACATCCGGTTGCGACGAGGCGGCCGTCAGCGACGCGTCACAGCACCCGCTGATCAGCACGTAGTCCGGGTCGCGCTTGATGAACTCCTCGACGCTGATCTTCACGTTCCGCTTCGACGTCAGGTCCGCGAACGCGTTCACGCCACCTGCCTGCTTGATCAGCACCGTCCCGAAGTCCGGTCCACCAGACACCGTCAGGCCGCCGCCCTCCAGCGCGGGCCGGATGATCGCCACTGTCGGTCGCGGCGCGTCCTTCACGGCCGTCTCGACCGCCGCGATCCGCCGCTGCTGGTCGGCGATCACCTGCTCGGCACGGTCCTCGACCTTGAACAGCTTGCCGAGGTCGCGCAGATCGGCGTACACGTTGTCCATCGAGACCGTCGACGGGTCGATCGCCTCGTCGCCCTTGCCGTCCGCGGTCGGGCAGAGCGGGCTGAAGATCCAGGTCCGGACGCCGAGGTCGGACAGGCTCTTGCGGCTGCCGAAGCTCGAGTCGCTGCCGGCCGCGCTGAACACGTCGTTGAACCCGGACAGCACGAAGTCCGGGTTCAGGCTGAGCAGCTGCTCACGACTCGGCAGGTTCTTGTAGTACGTCGCCTTCGCCTGCGCGGCGGCGTACTCCGGGAGCACCTCGGCATCCAGGTACGCCGTACCGACGAGCCGATCCGAGATCCCCAACGCGTGGGCCATCTCGATCGCCGGTTGGTACGCCGCGAAGACCCGCTGCGGCGGACCGTCGACGGAGACGTCGATCCCGCAGTTCTTGACGGTGATCGCACCGGCACTCGAACCGGCTTCAGCAGCTGGGCCACACCCAGCCAACAGGGAAACAGACAGGACAACAGCAAGCACGCGTACGACGGCCATGGGCGGACCGCTCCTCCAGCACCTCGTGGACGGGTCGAGCGCCGTGGCCGGTCTCCTGGCTGACGGGTACCGCGATCGCCGGTCGAACCTTCCCAGCCGCAAGCGGCCAGTGGTCTCCCCGAGGGGAACGTCCGGCGAACATCCCGATCACAGTGGCGAGGGCCGCGCCGGTACTCCACCGGCTTCCCGAACACCACGGCGCCGCCACCCTAACATCCGCGACTGTGTCGCAGATCGTCAGCGCGTGTAGATCAGCGCGTATAGATAGGCGCCATCGCCAGCGCGAACTGCGTCATCAGGTCCGGGTCGATCGCCCGGGCCGGCAGCGGGACGAAGTCCACCAGCTTGTCGTCGCCGACGCGGATCGTGGTCCGGCCGGTGGCGGTGTCGACGTACCCCTCGTCGCCGAGCGGGATCGACTGCGAGGTCGCGGCCTTGGCGAGCGGAGCGATCAACGCCTTTGCCTGCGGAGTACGCCGTACCGAGGTGGTCAGCACGCTCGTCGCGGTCACCCAGCCGCAGACCGGGTCGCCGGGCGTCGTCTCGCTGTCGCGGCGGGCCGTCGGCCGCGCGCCCAGCACCTTCTCGGCCCCGGACGACCCGCGGTCGCACTCCGGGCGCGTGATCACCGGATCCGCCGTCGGAACGCCTGCCGCTTGCCGGGCGACCTCCTGCGCGAGGACGACGTACTTCGCGAGCGTCGCCTTCGGACCGGCGACCTTGTAGAGCTTGCCGCCCAGCAGGAACACCACGAACGTGCTCGCCCCGTAGCCGCCTTGGCCCACCACCGCAGGCTTCACCGGCTCACCCTTGGACGCCTTCTGGCTCGCGGCCAACGTCGCCGCGGTCGCCGGGAGCACCGATGTCTCGATGCTCAGCACCGGACCGTTCGGAAAGTTGCTCAGGGTCAGCTGGCAGACGTCGTACGTCGGAGGGCCGAAGTCGGTCGGCACCGTCTTGGTCTGGATATCCACAGCAGGCACCGCAAGCGTCGTCCGGACCAATTCCTGGTTCATCCGCAGGCATACGGACTGCGCGGGTGCCGCCGAGGCCGGCACGCTCGGGCTCGGCGTATCGGAGGGCGTCGCCGATGGGGTATCCACAGCGCTCGTCGACACCAGTGGCGGTGCGCTCGGGGCGGTCTCCTGCCCGGGACCGCTACAGCCCGCGAGCAGTACGACGGCCAGGCCAGCGGTCATTCCACGGCGGATACGCATGATGCCTGGAACTCTAACCGGCGGTCCGGAGCTCCCTTTCGCGGACGGCGTGTTCGTCGGTACGGGCGTCGTACCGCCAGAACTCACGCAGCCAGACAGCGGTCCCGATCACGCCGGCGACGCACATGACACCGCCGCTGACGATCGCGGTCCGGACGCCGGTCAGGTCGGCAACGAGACCGGACCGGGCCTGTCCACCGAGCGGGCCGAGCGAGTACCCGAGCATCTCGATCCCGGCCAGCCGACCGCGCATCTCGTCCGGGATCGTCTGGTTCCAGATCACCGAGCGGAACAGCACCGAGACCATGTCGGCCGCGCCCGCCAGCGCGAAGAAGGCGATCGCGATCCAGATGTTCGGCGCCAGCCCGGCGAGCCCGACCGCGGCACCCCAGCCGATCGTGGCCAGCACCACCGCCCGGCCCTGGTGGTGCACGTGTTTGGCCCAGCCGCTGGTCAGGCTTGCGCACATCGCCCCGATCGCCTCGGCGCTGTACAGCAGACCGAGCAACCTCGGCTCCTTCAGGATGTCGGTCGCGAACGCCGGGAACAGCACGATCGGCATCGCCAGGAACATCCCGACCATGTCGACGAGGTACGTCGCCAGCAGGTCCTTGCGCCGGAACGCGTAGACGATCCCGCCACCGATCGCCCGCAGACTCGGCGCGCTCGCGCCATCACCCGCGCGGTAGGCACCGAGGCGGGTGTACATCAGCGTCGCGAACACGATCCCGACCAGCTCGACCGAGAACGCCCAGGTCACGCCGACCGAGCCGACGAGGACGCCGCCCAGCGCCGGGCCGGCGAGCTGACCGATCTGCGAGGTCAGTGAGCTCAACGCGACCGCGGCGGGGATCTCCGCGTGCTTGACCACACGGGGCAGCAGCGCCTCGCGGCTCGGCCGCTGCAGCGAGGACGCGATCGCGTTCAGCGCGCCGCAGACGTAGATCAGCCAGACCTGCGGGTTCGGGAGCAGGGTGTTGACGACCATCAGCGCGGAGATCACGACCTGGGCCAGGCCGGTGCCGACGAGCAGTTTCCGGCGCTCCACGTGGTCGGCCAGCGCGCCGCCGTACAGGCCGAAGACGACCAGCGGGACGATCGTCACCAGGCCCATCGCGCCGACCGCGAAGTTCGATCCGGTCAGTTGGTACAGCTGGTACGGCAGGGCGACGTACCCGACCATGCCGCCGAGGAAGAAGACCGATCCGGCGACCAGCAGGATGCGGAAGTCACGGGAACCACGCCACGGGGTCAGATCGACGCGCAAGCGGGCCAGGCGGGCGCGGAAAGGGGTTGCCACCGGACCATGGTGACAGGTCCGACCGGCCGGGACGAGCCTGATTTCCGGACCTCGTTTCCACCACCGTCGAAAGGCTCCGGCGGGGACCTCGGACGCGCCTAGCGTGAGGCCGATTGGTTGCCGTGGGCGTCAATCCCACCGGCCCGGACCGGCCCACTGATCCATCCGCCTGGCTGACCGATGCGCGAGGTCGGCCAGGCGGATGCCGGGACTCAGGCGAGCGGGAGCAGGCCGGTCAGGTCGGTGCGCTCGCCGCTCGCCCGGAGTTTTCCGCTGACGCGGGCGTCGGCCCAGGTGACGCGTCCGAGGGCGACGTCGATCCACAGTTCCGGGGGCATCTCGATCACCGCGCCGGGCGTCCCCCGGGTGTGTCGCGGCCCCTCGATGCACTGCACGGCGCCGTACGGCGGGACTCGGACCTCGACCGCGTGACCAGGTGCTTTCGCGACCAGGAGCTTGAGCAACTCCTTGGTGAGCAACTTCAGATCCGCGCGTTCCGCCGCACCGTCGTCATAACGCTGTAAAGCCTGCTGGAGCGCGGGGTCGGACATCTTCACGACGTGTCAGCGTACGCGGCGGTTTGCGGAGACGCCCCTCTCGTCGGCGATAATCGGGCGGGAGAGAGGGAAGCGAGGTCGGGATGCTCACGCCCAGGCACCAGGCGCTGCTGATGACGCTGGCGGGAATGACCGTCGGTGTGGCCGTGTTCGGCACGGTGCTCGTCATCAACGGCGGAAACCCGTTCGCGGCGCACGAAACGCCGGCCGGGATCGTGAACAGTCCTCCCCCGAGCAGTTCCCCGACCCGGACCGACGGGCTCCAGGCCGACTCGGTGCAGTACGTCGTGCAGAACTTCGGTTCCAGCGGCGACCCGGTCTCCGCAGAGGTGCCGACCGGCTGGAAGAGCGCCCAGGCGGGCACTCGACCGAAGTTCCTGGACCCGACCGGCGTCTGGCAGATCCGGTTCGACACCCGCGGCAGCAAGCAGGCCCCGGACGATCTGGTCGCGAACCGCGTGCGCAGCATCGACGAGCACGACCTGAAGGTGCTCAGCCGGGACGGCGGCACGCTGGTCTACACCTACACCGACCAGAGCCGCGGTCCGCGGATGGGCCTGTCGCGCTGGATCTCGCTCGACGGGGGCAAGTCCTCAGCCGCCGAGATCACCGTCGGCGGCCGCCCGCAGGACGAAGCCGGCCTGCGCGCGATCCTGCAACACGCCACCGACACCATCAAGCTGCCGGTCGAACCGGGCGACAACCGGCCCAACTAGCGCGGGCCGGGCGCTAACACTTGATGTCGGCAGCCGGCGTGTTGCCCTGCACCAGATAGCTCTCGACGACGTTCTTCACGCAGGCGTTGCCCGACAGGTACGCCGTGTGCCCGTCGCCGTCGCGGCTGACCAGGACACCGCTTTCCAACTGGTGCGCCAGTCCGACCGCCCACTCGTACGGGGTCGCCGGGTCGCGCGTCGTACCGACGACCATGATCGGCTTCGCACCGGCCGCCTTGATCTTGTGCGGCTTGTCGACCGGCTTCACCGGCCAGTTCACGCACGACACCGACGACCAGGCCAGGAACTCACCGAACCGCGGTGACGCCGCCTTGTACTCCGGGGCCTTCGCCTCGATCTGGGCGATCGACGTGAAGTCCGGGTGGTCGAGACAGTTGATCGCGATCTGGACCTCGTTGGAGTTGTCGGCGTACCCGGTCTGCTGGCGATCGGTGTACTCGTCGGCCAGCGCGAGCAGGCGGGCACCGTTACCGGCCAGCCCGTCGGCGACGGCGTCCTCGAGCCGCGGCCAGAAGTCCTTCAGGTACAGCGGGTAGATCATCCCGAGGATCACCAGCGCCTGCGTGACCTTGCGGTTCCCGGCCCCCGGCAGCGGGTTCGCGTCGCTGTCCTTGATCAGCTGGTCGATCTTGCCCAGCACCTCGTTCTTGCTGCTGCCGAGCTTGCAGGACCGCTGCGCGCAGTCCTCCGCGAACGCGTCCAGCGCCTTGTCGAACCCCTTCGCCTGCGCGATCGCCATCTGCTCGGACGTGATCGACGGATCGACGGCACCGTCCAGGACCATCCGGCCGACGTTCTTCGGGAACAGCTCGGCATACGTCGCGCCGAGGAACGTGCCGTACGACATCCCCATGTAGTACAGCTGCGGGTCGCCGACGACACCGCGCAGTACGTCGATGTCGCGGGCCGCGTCCTTCGTGGACACGTGCGGGAGCAGCTGTCCGGAACGCTGCTCGCAGCCCGCGGCCAGCGTCTTCGACTGCTTGTCCAGGTCGTTGATCTCGGCAGCGTTGTCCGGACTGCCGTCCGCGGCGATCATCGCGTCGAGCTGGGCGGTGTCCAGACACTTCACCGGGGTGGACTCGCCGACACCGCGCGGGTCCCAGCCGATGATGTCGAACTTCCGCAGCAGCGACGACCCGAACAGCATCGGCGCCTGCTGCGCGAATTCCTGCCCCGAGGCGCCGGGCCCGCCCGGGTTGATGAACAGCGTGCCGATCCGGCCGCCGCGATCCCGCGCGAGCACCTTCCGGGCCCGCAGCTCAATCGTTTGCCCGGTGGGCTTGGTGTAGTCCAGCGGGACCTCGATGGTCGCGCACTGCTGGTTCGAGCCGCAGCGCTCCCAGTCCGGCTGCTGCTGGTAGAACTTCTCCAGCCCCGCCGGGATCGGCCCCACCGGCCCGCTGGGCGGGTTGCTCCCGACGCCGGCCGCCGTACCGTCCCCCGCGTCCTGGGCGCGACCGGCCACCCCACAGCCGCTCGCCAGGACCGCAAGGGTTGCCACCAGTACGGTCGACCTGCGGAATCTCACTGCGGGGTTTCTCCCTCGTCGTCGTGGTGCAGGCGGCGGCGCCGGCGTGGTTTCCGGGCCCGCCGCTCCTCGCGAGTCTCCGCGGCCGGCTCCGCGACCGGCTCGGTGGCCGGCTCGGTGGACGGCTCTGTGGCTGGCTCTGCAGGCTGCTCGGCCGGCTGGTCCGGTACGGCGTCCTCGACCGGTGCTGGTCCCTCGACCGGTACCGCGTCCGGGGTCGTCGTACTGGACGCCTCGTACTGCTGCCGCGGCGAGCACACGTCCGCCCGGCTGCACGCGCACCGGCGCCCGGAGGCCGCCAACCGAACGACCACGGTGTCGCTCGGAACGTTGTGCCCGACCACCACTCCATCACCCGCGGGGGTCTCCACCGCGGTCCCGGTCGCCGGAGCCTTCGCGGTGAACTCCTGGTACAGCGGGTGCTCGTACTTCAGGCAGCACATCAGCCGGCCGCACGCGCCGGAGATCTTCAGCGGGTTCAGCGGCAGGTCCTGGTCCTTCGCCATCCGCACGCTGACCGGCTCGAAGTCCTTCAGGAACGTCGCGCAGCACAGGTCCCGTCCGCAGGGCCCGATCCCGCCCTGCAGCCGCGCCTCGTCCCGCGCGCCCACCTGGCGCAGCTCGATCCGGGCCCGCAGCGCCCGGGCGAGATCCCGTACCAGCTCGCGGAAGTCCACCCGGTGCGGGGCGGAGAAGTACACGATCACCAGCTGATCCACGTCCGCGCGCCGGTCGACGAAGTCGATCCCGACCACCTTCATCGGCAGGTCGTGCTGGCGAATCGTGCGCTTGGCGATCACCCGCGCATCGGCCCGCCGCTGCCGGTTCTGCTCGTCCCGGTCCAGATCCGCGTCCGTCGCGATCCCCGCGCACAGCGGCAGCCCGCCGATCTCCTCGGTGACGTACTGCGGCGCCCACACACACTCCGCCACCTCGGGCCCGTCATCGGTCGGCACCAGCACCTTGTCCCCCACCCGGGGCCGAAACTCACCCGGGTCGAGGTAGTAAAGCCGCCCGTACCGCTCGAACGACACCGCCATCACCATACCCACGGCGCCAGAGTACTGGCAGCAGACCTCCCCCGCGTGCTACGCAGCCGCTCCCTTCGTCGCTCCGCTCCTCACGGCGCCCGCTCCGCGCGCTCCCACCCACCCTCCGGCTCAGCGCCGGCACATCAGCTCCCGGCTGCCGCCGGCTGGCGCGCTACCGCGCGACCGAAAGCCCAGCAGCGTCGCTCCGGCCTGCACGCACCCTCGACAGCCCGGAGCGGAAGACAACCAGGCACCGCTCGAGATCGCCGTCAGCTCATGCTGATCATGCCCCTCTGCAGCGGCACCCGGTAACGAAGATCGGTCGGCTGATTCTGCTGGATGGCACATGCTCGACTACGCTGAGCGATTGGGGTGAGTCCAGTGCATCGACTGGCGGAGAAGGGAAGTATTCGTGGGGGCGCCAGAGGTGTCGTCTGGTCGCGGTCTCCTGCTGTTCGGCCCGCCGACGGGAGGGCTGGACACGATCACGGCCATTCTCCCGGCACTGGATTCTCGGTTCGTCTTACACCAACGGGTGAAGGTAGGAAACGGGCAATCCGACGGCTACCGGATCGTTGATCTTGACGAATTCGTCAGGGCGGAAGAAGCCGACGAGTTCATTCACACCTACTCACGGTACGGCGCGCTGTACGGCATCGATCGCGCAAGCCTCGTTGATGTTTGCACGGATACCGCCGTGCCGATCGTGCACGTTGGCCAACTGGACGCGCTCGACGCAATCCGTGCGGCAACGCCCAACGTGTCCTGGACATCCGTCTGTCTCTGGTGTTCCAGGGCCGAGGCAGCGCTGCGCCTGTGCAATCGTGCGGATCCGGATCCGATGACCCGTTTGCAGGCCTGGGATGAGGCAGCGGCTGAGCTCCTGACGGCTGGTGCAGACACGTTCGACATGACTGTCAACACCGCAACGCTGCCACCCGAGTTGACCGCTCGGATGATCGCTCAGTCCATGGCGCTGGATCCAATGCCGGATCCAGCCAAGGCAGCCGTCGCACGCCGAGCGCGCAAACTGTTCGGCCAACCCCGGTTTGTCGGCTACCTGCGAGCAGCAGCCAATAAGACCTCGACCGCGCTCGACCTCTACGACTGGAACGCGACCATCTCTGCGGCCCTGTGGGAGGTCCTCGGACACGTCGAGGTGACGCTGAGGAACGCCATGGTGGCCAAGCTCTCGGAACGACACCAGCGTCGTCGGCTACGAGGATCCTGGCTCGACGATCCAGGAAACGACCTCACCGCGAAAGCGCACGAGGACATCGCTAAGGCTCGCCTCCAGGTGCGGCGGAAGAACAAGCAACTGACCGACGGGCAAATCATCGCCGAGCTCAGCTTTGGCTTCTGGCGGTTTCTGCTCGCTCACCGATACATGACGACGATTTGGCCAGACCTCAGCTACGCCTTTCCCTACGCACCAGATCGCCAACTGGTGACGCTCGAGGCGCCGGTACTCAGACTCTGGGAGATCCGCAACCGCATCGCTCACAACGAGCGCATCTGGACCGAGCCGATCAGGCAACGTCACGACGATGCGCTCTTGGTCCTCGGATACATCGACCCCTCCCTGGCCGAGTGGGTCTCAGATCGCAGCCGGGTGCCCGCGCTGCTGGCAAGATGCCCGATCAACATGCCTCAGCCATGATGGTGTGTATCCAGGATCCAAAGGTGTTTAAACGCACTATGGGTGTGTACACTTCTCGGCGAAGACCTTGGAACGGTCCCTAGTAGCTCAGCATCCGCGGGCAGGCTAAACCGCCAAGGTTCCGGTATTTCGGAGCCCCTCGAGCTTGCTCGGGGGGCTCCGCTTGTTTCGAGACGTGGGTTGTCGCAGCGGTGTCCGGTACCGCGGCGCGCTGCGTCGCGGGCTCGCGGATCTGCGGTGGGTTGCCAGGTATAGGTCGGGCGAGACCTGGGTACGCGTCAGCAGGCGATCCCGGGGTGGCTGGGGTCTTGGCGTGGAGGTTTTGGATGAGCACAGTGCTGGTGACCGGTGCGTCGGGGGTTGCCGGGCGGGAGGTTTCTCGGGTGCTCGCCAAGGCGGGGCATCAGGTACGGCGGGCGGATGTCGCGCCGTCGCCGGATCCTGCCGACGCCGCGATCGGGGAGTTCGTGCGCTGCGACACGCGGACGCCGACCGACGTACTCGAGGCGGTGCAGGGCTGTGACGCGGTGGTGCACCTCGCGGCCTGGCACAACGCGCACCGGCCGGGTGTCAGCGACGAGACGATCTTCGCGGTCAACGTCGACGGCACTTTCAACGTCGTCCAGGCCTGTCGCGCGGCCGGCATCCAGAGCGTCGTCTTCGCCTCCTCGATGGCGTACGGCTGGGGCAGCGTCTACAGCGTCACCAAGGTGCTCGGCGAGGACCTGTGGCGGATGTACCAGGAGGTCAGCGGCGCCTCGGTGGCCCTCCTGCGGTACCACGGTTTCGTGCCTGAGCCGTACCTGCGCTGGGGCGAGCGGCTGCTGCGGAACGGGGTCGACGTACGCGATATCGCGACCGCGACGGCTGCCGCGACCGAGGCCGCGCTCGCGAAGCGCTTCGATCTGTTCCGGACGATAGTGCACAGCAACCACGGGATGCCCGAGGAGGTCCGGGCCGACTTCGCCACCCGCGGTACGGAGTGGGCCGAGTCGCGGCTGCCGGGCGCGGCGGAGCTGATCCAGCGGCACGGGCTCACGCTGCCGGAGAGCGTCGAGCAGCACGACCTCAGCGAGGCGGCGGACCTGCTCGGCTGGCGTCCGCAGCACGACTTCGTCGAGTTCCTCGCCGACCTGCAGCGCCGCGAAACCGCCGGAGAGGACGTGACGGCACTCTGGGCACCAGGCCGCATCCCCGCCTGACTAGCGGTGGCTGTTCTTCACTGAGCTGGTGAGTTGATCGCCGTCGGGCCCGTAGGCGGCGCAGACCGTCAGGCGGTCGCCCTGGTTCCAGAGGCGCTTCGTCGGAGTCCAGTACATGAGCTCCAGCTCGGAGTCGGCCGTGGACTTGCCGACGTAGCTGGTGAACGTGGGACTGCAGGCCTGCTCGGCGGCCTTGTCGACGGCGTTGTCACCGGGCCAGGCGCCGGCGGCGAGCCTGACGTCGGAGATGATCTCGCCGTCGTGCGGCTCGGTGCAGGGTTGCCGAATCACTTCGGAGTCCTGGCCGGTGTCGTCGAAACACTCGCCGACCGCCAGGCTGTCGACCTCGGTGGTCGGACCGGTCGAGTACGACGAGACCGGTTCCGGCGAACCGTAGTCGTCGTCGCTGCTGGAGCCGTAGGCGATCACCAGCCCGAACAGCAGCGCGTACCCGAGCGTCACCAGTGAACCGATCACCAGACCGGCGATCGCCATCCCCTTGCCGGCCTGCCCGCGGCGCTTGATCTGCACCAGCGCCGCGATCCCGAGGCCGATCGCCACCGGCGCCGACAGACCGACGAAGATCCCGCCGAGCCCGGTCACGAGCGCCGCGGTCGCCAGCCCGTTCGTCCCACCGGAGGCCTGGTAGCCGTACCCGTAGCCGTACGGCGCCGGCGCCTGCCCGTAGGCCGGCGGATACTGCCCCGGCGCGTACCCGGACCCATAGCCGGCCCCGTACTGCGCCTGCCCCGGCTGCCCGTAACCAGCCTGCTGCCCGTACGGTACCTGCTGCCCATAACCACCCGGCTGCCCAGCCCCGTACGGCGCCTGCGCCGGCGGCGGCTGGCCCGGGGCTGCCCATGACGTGCCCTGCGATCCCGCCTGCTGGGCGTGCGGCTGCTCCGGTCGCCCGTACGTCGGGAACGGCCGTGTCGGATCGTGCGGCCGGTCCTGTGGACGGTCGTCCTGCGGCCGCTCCGGATCCGATCCGTACGGTGGTTGACTCACGCTACCCCCACTACTCCCCCGGGGACCCTATCGCTGCGATCCGCGCATCGTACCGGTCAGCCGGGTCCCCGGCATTCCGACCAGACACAGGACGTTGCCGTCAGCAACAGCACGATCCTCCAGTACGACGTAATACATGTCCAGCTCGGATTGTTCGTACGGCGCCCCCACGAACTCACGGAACGCCCCGGCGCACTGCTGCGTGGCCACCGTCCCGGTCTGCGCGGCGCCCAGCCCGACCAGACTCGCCTGCACCTGCGCGTAGGCCTCTCCGGTGTGCGGCGCCGCGCAGTCCGCGATCCGCACCAGGCGCAGTGCCTCGGCGTCCAGGTCCGCGTCGAAGCAGCGCCCGACGTCCACCCGCGAGATCGGAACGGTGCGCCCGATCCCGCTCCGGTGCTCCCCGATCAGGTTGAGCGTGACCGCGACACCGATCGCGATCACCCACCCGAGCGAGATCGCCAACGCCGCGTGCGCGAGCCGCCTCCCCCGCCCGCCGGTGCGCTTGATCCGGCGCAGCGCGACCACGGCGAGCGGCACGGCGATCGGCACCAGTCCGGGCAGGCTGGTCGCGAGCGCCGCGACGGCGTACCCGTCCTGCCGCTGTTGTGCGGGGTTGGGAATGCCTTCCAACCACGACTCAGCCGACGGCAGTGGCCGCCGTGCCGGCTGGATCGGGGAGGGCGGCTGGTTCATCGGGGTCCGTTCGGCACTGTGACGCCGAGCGGTCCACTTCGCCTCGACACCCAGTCATCGGACCCACCGGTCCTCGTGTTACACCACCCGCCCAGTTATCGGACGTGCGTGACACATGCCTCACCGCGCACCGTGTTCAGCGCAGTACGCGGCGGGGAATGCTGAATCCCTCACTGCGGCCCTCGAACAACGAGACGGTCATCGCCTCCAGTGCGACCAGCGGTGCGACGTTCGCCTCGATCGCCTCCCGGCACATCGCGATCGCGTCGATCCGGCGGACGGTCTGCTCGGGCGTCGTCCGGCCCGCGAGCTGCTCGATGTTCCGGCCCAGCTCGGCATTCACCAGCTCGCTGCCGGACCGGGTCTGCAGCACCAGCACGTCGCGGTACAGCGCCATCAGGTCGACCAGCGAGCGGTCCAGTACGTCCCGCTCCCACCGCTTCGCGCGGGCCTTCTGCTGGTCCTCGAGCTCCTTCAGCGCTGCGTTCGCCTCGCGCGGCTTGGCGCCCTTCGTGCCGACGCCGAGGGCCTGCTCGAGCGCGGCCCGCTCCTTCTCGTCGACCTTCTCGGCGCTGGCCTTCGCCTCTACCTTGGCCGCGTCGACCAACTGCTGCGCTGCCTTCAGACAGGCACCGAGGTCACGTAACGCGAACGGGACCTCGAGCACCTTGCTGCGCCGCTCCCGCACCGCTTCGTCCCGCGCGAGCGCCCGCGCCCGACCGATGTGCCCTTGCGCGGCCCGCGCCGCGAACCAGGCCAGGTCCTGATCGATCTCGAGCTTCGTGGCCAGCATCTCCGCGACCGCGGCGACCGGCGGCGTCCGCAGCACCAGCAGCCGGCAGCGCGACCGGATCGTCGGTACGACGTCCTCGACCGTCGGCGCGCACAGCACCCACACGGTCCGCGGCGCCGGCTCCTCGATGCTCTTCAGCAACGCGTCGGCGGCCTGCTCGGTCAGCCGGTCCGCGTCTTCGACGACCATCACCTGCCAGCGGCCCTGGGTCGGGCTCATCGCGGCCCGGCGCACCAGTTCACGCACCTCGCTGACCCGGATCGAGAGCAGCTCGGTGCGGATCAGGGACACGTCGGGGTGCGCGCCGCTGAGCGCCGTACGGCAGTCGTTGCACTCGCCACAGCCCTCGTTCGAGCATTGCAGCGCGGCCGCGAACGCACGCCCCGCGTTCGACCGGCCGGACCCGGGCGGGCCGGTGATCAGCCACGCATGCGTCATGCCTGCGACCGCGGCGCCGGTCTCCCCGCGCAACACACCCGCCGCGCCGGACACAGCCTTCCGCAGTACGGCGACCGCGGGCTCCTGGCCGACGAGGTCGTCCCAAACACTCATAGACCCACCTTCGGGAGCAGCGGCTGGAGGCGGGCGCGGATCTGCTGGGCGATCTCTTCGCGATCCAGGGTGGCGTCGAGTACCAGGTAGTGCTGCGGCTCGGCGGCCGCGAGCTCGAGGAACGCGTTCCGGACCCGCTCGTGGAACTCGGCCGACTGGGCCTCGATCCGGTCCCGCTCGGCGAACCGGCCGAGGCCGCTCTTCGGTGCCAGGTCGAGCAGGATGGTCAGGTTCGGCCGGAGGTCGTCGGTGGCCCAGCGGTTCACCCGCTCGACGTCGGTCAGGTCAAGGTCCCTGCCCGAGCCCTGGTACGCCAGCGCGGAGTCGACGTACCGGTCGGTGATCACGACCGCGCCGGCCTTCAGCGCGGGTTTGATCACCGAGTCGACGTGCTCGGCCTTGTCGGCGGCGTACAGCAAGGCCTCGGTGCGGTGCGAGATGTCGCCGGTCGCCGGGTCGAGGACGATCTCGCGCAGCGTCTTGCCGAGGTCCGTCGCGCCGGGCTCGCGCGTCAACAGCACCTGCTGACCCTGTTCCTCGAGCCACTTCACCAGCAGCGCGGACTGCGTCGACTTCCCGGCCCCGTCGCCGCCTTCCAGCGCGATGAACAGGCCGGTCGTCGGGTAGTCACCGCGGGTCTTGCCGAAGCTTCGCCGGACGTCGCGCCAGAACGGTACGCCCGGCCGGTCGTCCATCTGCCGCCACGCGAGCAGCCCGATCACGCCGGCCAGGATCGCGGCGGCGAGCATCGTCATCGAAGCGCCGTTGTACGTCGCCGAGTGGCCGGCGATCGTCCACGTGTGCCGCCCGATCGCGCCCGCGGCGAACGGCGCGATCGCCAGCGTGACCGCGAGCACCGTGCGGACCGCGGACTGCACGAACGCGAACGTCCGGCCGCGCACCGCGTCCGGCACCTCGAGGCCGAGCAGCGTGTACCCGGAGACCCAGGAACCGCCGGCGCAGAACCCGAGCAGGATCGCGATCATCGTGGCGATCTCGATCTGCTGGATCAGCGCCAGCCCGGCCAGGCAGATCCCCGAGCCGACCAGCCCGGCCGCGAACAGCCGGCGCCGGGACAACCCGGAGAAGATCCGCGGCGCGAACCCCATCCCGAGCGCGAGCCCGCCGAACACGGCACCGAACAACACGCCGTACCCGGGATCGCCGGCGCCGAGCTGGTCGACGTACGTGCGGCCCAGGCCGATCACGACGGCGCCGGCCGCGAACGCGCCGGAGATGCCGACCACGAGACCGCGCACGACGGGAGTACCGGTGACGTAGGACCAGCCCTCGACCATCGTCCGCCAGAGCGTCGGGTGTTCCTCGTGGTCGTGCACCGCGCGGCCGATCTCGCGGACCGACATGATCGCGAACGCGGAGACCACGAACGTCGCGGCGTTCACGTAGACGGCCAGGTCGATGGAGAAGTTGCCGGCCCAGCGGGTGACCAGGGTGATCGCGGTGAAGATCACCGCGGCCGGCAGCGCGGTGCCGTACGTCGTGATCAGGCTGATCTGGTTGGCGGCCTCGAGCCGGTGCCGGGGAATCAGGTTCGGCACGCTGGCGTCCTTGGCCGGGCCCCAGATCAGGCTGACGATCTCGATCAGCACGGTCGCGACCAACAGCCAGGTGAGGGTGCCGACGATCGGGATCGTGACGAAGAACGCGGCCCGGATCAGGTCGCCGACGATCATCGTCGAGCGCCGGTTGAGCCGGTCCGCGACCCAGCCGGCCACCGGACCCATCACCAGCGCGGGCAGCACCCGCAGGAACAGCACGCCACCGATCGCGAAGTTCGCCGCCTGGTAGTCGTCACCGGCGAACGACTTCGCCATCGCGGTCAGCGCGAGCAGCCCGATCCAGTCACCCAGGCTGGACAGCCCGAAGCCGATCCACAGCCGCCGGAACGCCCGGATCCGCAACACCGCGCGCACGTCGTGCGCCGGTGCGGGATCAGTCAGCGGGTCATAAGCCTCCGGCACACCGCAAGACTAGTGGGCCGCATGGACAGCCTGACGCAGTGCATCCAGTGCGGCCTTCAGGTCCGGGGCCGGGAGGAAGCCGAAGCCCAGGCGGAACACCCGCGGCTCGTCCCCGAACCAGTCGCCGTCCGCCAGCCGGACGCCCACCGCCGCGGCCTCCGCGCGGAACCGCTCCAGGTCCACCGAGGGCTTCAGCCGGATCACGCACAGCGCCCCGGCGTCCGGCCGGATCCACTCCACGACGTCACTGTTCGCACGCACCCAGTCCGCGGTGATCGCGAGATTCTCCGCGAGCCAGGACCGGCGTACGGCGAGGATCTCGTCCTCCCGCTCGAACACCCGGACCGCGAGCGCCTCGGTGACCGGAGACGCGGAGACGACCGTGTTGAACTTCGCGGTGACGAGCTGGTCGATCAGCTCGGCGTCGGTGCTGATCACCCACCCGATCCGCAGCCCGGCCGCGCCGTGACACTTCGACAGCGACGCGACGGACACCACCCGCGGGCCGAGGTCGACCGCCGTCTCCACGACCGGATCGTCACCGTACGCCGCGACGCGGTAGGTCTCGTCGATCATCAAGTAGGCATCCGGACACACCGCAGCCATCGCGTCGACGATCTCCCGAAGGACAGACCTGGGTACGGCGACCCCGGACGGGTTCTGCGGCGTCGTCAGGCTGACCAGCTTCGTGTCCGGCGTCAGCTGCGCGCGCACAGAGTCAGCGGTCAGCCGGTACCCCTCGTCGAAGCTCACCGGGACGACGCGGACATCCGCACCAAGCGACTCGTACGCCGACCGCGTCATTGGGAACAGCGGAGCAGTGGTGACGACCTGAGCGCCGCGCTCAGTGAGCAGATAGGCGAGCAGGAAGATCCCGTGCATCCCGCCGATCGTGACGACGACCTGCTCCGGCCGTACGCCGTGCCGCGCGGCAATCGCGCTACGCAACGGTGGAGTACCGGCTGCGGTGCCGTAACCGAGCTCGAGATCGGCCAGCTCTGGGGTCAGCAGGTCCGCGAGCCGGAGGTCAGGCCCGTAGCTCTCACCCAGCTCGTGCTGGGGCTGCTCGGCGGTCAGGGACATGATCGGATTCCGCGGGAAGGTCGGCATACCCACCATCGTTCTGCGGCGGCGCTGGTCGCTGCAGAGCCAATCCGGCAGAATTGGTTCGCAGATGAGACCAATCGAGATGGTTGACCGGTTGGGCCGCTGGTCGTCCGGCCGCGGCCCGCTCTACCTGCTGCTCGCGTCCCGGCTCCGGCAGCTCATCGACGACGGCGAACTCCCACCCGGCGTCCTCCTGCCTCCGGACCGCGCGCTCGCCGGCGCCCTGGCGGTCGGGCGGACGACGGTGGTCGCGGCGTACGACCTGCTCCGGGCCGAGGGACGGATCACCCGGCGCCAGGGCAGTGGGACGCGCGTGGCCGGCGTACCCCGGAACGTCGAGGACCCGGCCCCGGTCGACCCGATCTTCCTGGACTCGCTGGAGGCCCGCGACGACGACGTACTGCTGGCGATCTGCGCGGCGCCCGGTGATCCGCCGCCGCAGTTGGCGGAGGCCTTCGTACGGATCGCGCCGGAGCTGAGTCGCGTCACCGACGACATCGGGTACTACCCGTACGGTCATCCGTCGCTGCGGCAGGCGCTGGCGGACCGGTACACCGCACGTGGTGTGCCGACGCGCATGGAGCAGGTTCTCGTCACGAACGGCGGTCAGCAGGCGCTGTCGTTGCTGGCGCATGCGTTGGTGTCGCCAGGCGACCAGGTGCTGGTCGAGGCGCCGACGTACCCGGGTGCGCTGGAGGTGTTCCGGGAGGAGGGTGCTGTGCTGCGCGGGCTGCCCGTGGGGCTGGAGGGGTTCGAGGCAGCGGTCCAGGAGCGGCGTCCTGCGGTCGCGTACGTGGTCCCGACGTACCAGAACCCGACCGGCTCGGTGCTGTCCGGACTGGCTCGGCAGCGGTTCGCGAGCGCGGGTGTGCCGGTGATCGAGGACGAAGTACCGGGTGACCTGTCGTTCCCGGGTGAGGCAGTTCCCACGCCGATGGCGGCGTACGGCGAGTCGGTGATCTCGATCGGTTCACTCAGCAAGAGCATCTGGGGCGGTCTCCGGATCGGCTGGATCCGCGCGACGCCACCACTGGTCAATCGGCTGGCCAGGCTGCGCGCAGTACACGATCTGGGCGGCAACGTCCCCACTCAGCTGGCCGCGGTGCACCTACTACCGCTCCTGGACTCTCCAGATCTGCACGAGACCCTCAAAGCCCGTCACGACCACCTGCACACGCAGCTGACCCGCGCACTCCCCACATGGGAGATCCCGACCGTCAGAGGCGGCCAGTGCCTCTGGGCCCGCCTCCCATACGGCGACGGCACCTCATTCGCCCAGACCGCCCTCCGCCATGGTCTGGCGATCCTCCCGGGCGCCGGCCTGGACGTCACTGGCTTGAGCGACTCCTACGTCCGCCTGCACTTCCGTGCGCGACCGGACGACCTCACCGAAGCCGTCCGCCGCCTGACCAAGGTATGGGACGCCTACCACCCACCCGCCGAGCGCGTGCATCCCCGACCGAGCATTGCGATCTGAGGGCAGACCGCCACCACTCACCAACCTCGTGGGCGAGGTGTTCGGCCGGCTGCCCTGAGCGTGAGCCACTCACCAGCCGTCGGCTTGGTGAGTGGCTCACGTCCACCTAAGCGGTGGTGAAGCGGAGGGTGATGGTGGCGGGGGCGGTCTTCAGCTTGTCGCGGTCCGGGAGGGCCGGGCCGCAGGCCGCGGTACCCACTCCGGTCTGGCCGAGGTCGAGGGTCACGTACGTCCTGTCACCCGCCACCAGATCGGCCGTGTGCGAAGCGGTCTCCAGGTCCTGCGAGGTCCAGTCGCGGACCGTGAAGCCGAAGAGCTGGTCGAGCGCCTCGATCCGCAGGCCGTCCAGCGTGGCCCAGCGGGTGTCGATGCGGTGACCGTTCTCCTGCGGGCGGACGTACGGCGTCTGCAGCTCGGCAACCGTTCCGGAGTACTTCCCGACCGCGGCCGCTTCGCGAGTGTCGACGTACGCCTCGTTCGGGCCGGTGCCGAACCACTCGACCTGCTGCACCTTCGGCAGCTCGAACGTGATGCCCAACCGCGGCAGCACCTCCGGGAACAGCCCCTCCGGTACGACGCTCAGCTCCAGCACCACACCGTTGTCCACAGCGGTCCAGCGCCATGTGCTGCGCAGGCCCCACTGGAGCTGCGGCGGTGCGGTCCGGGTGACGACCTCCCAGGCACCTTCCCGCTCGCCCTGCGACACGATCCGGTGCTGCACGCGGTGCAGACCCTCCTCGCGCCAGGCCGCTGCGACACCCGGAATCGCGTCGTTGTCGATCGGCGCACGCCAGACGTCGAGGCGAGCGTTCTGCAGACCCGCAACGCTGATGCCCGCGACACCCGCCGTACCTTCGGCCGGCGAACCGCTGATCGCGGGCGTGGCCTCGACCGGCTCGTCCAGCCGGATCTGACCCCAGGCGATCCGGTGACCGGCCTCCGCCCACGACGTCGCCTCGGTGAGCTCTGCCGTGATCGTCAACCACGCCTCTGCACGCTCGCTCTGCTTGAGGATCCCGGGCGGCAGCTCGAGCGTGGCCGTCTCGCCGGGCGCGATCACCGGTGCCGGAAGGTTTCCGTCGGCGACGAGCTCTCCCGCCGCCTCGACCCGAGCCAGGAACGTCAGGTGGCTGGTGTCCAGCACCTCGTAGCGGTTCGTGACCGTGACCCCGCCGTTGCCGTCAGCAACGATGCGCAGAGGCTCGATCACCTTGGTGTACTCGTGCATACCGGGCGACGGCGTCCGGTCCGGGAACAGCAGACCGTCGCAGACGAAGTTCCCGTCGTGGATCGACTCACCGAAGTCGCCGCCGTACGCGTAGACCTCCTTGCCGTCGATCGTGGTCCGCAGGCCGTGGTCGATGAACTCCCAGATGAAGCCGCCCTGGCAGCGCGGGTACTTGTCGAAGACCTCGCGGTAGTCGAGCAGCCCGCCCGGCCCGTTGCCCATCGCGTGCCCGTACTCGCAGAGGATGAACGGCAGGTTCCGGTACAGCTCGGGGTCGGCACCGATCTCCGCGCAGCCCTCGGGCGAGGTGTACATCCGCGAGTAGATGTCGACGAACTCGGCCTCGGTGTCGCGCTCGTAGTGCACCGGCCGCGACGGGTCGAGCTCCTTGACCAGGTCGTACATAGCCTTCAGGTTGTCGCCCATGCCGCACTCGTTGCCGAGCGACCAGATCACGATCGACGGGTGGTTCTTGTCGCGGTGCACGGTACGGCGCATCCGGTCGACCAGGTCGTCGCGGAAGCGCTCGTCCATCACCGGGTTCGGCAGCTTCGGCGGCTGCGGCTCGTACCCGAACCCGTGCGACTCCAGGTCGCACTCGTCGATCACGTACAGGCCGTACTCGTCGCACAGCGAGAGGAAGTGCGGGTGCGGCGGGTAGTGGCTGGTGCGGACCGCGTTCATCCCGGCCCGCTTCATGATCAGGACGTCGTCCAGCATGTCCTGCTCGGTCACCGCACGCCCGCGGTCCGGGTTGAACTCGTGCCGGTTCACCCCGTTGAACAGCACCCGGTTGCCGTTGACGGTGAAGATGCCGTCGACGATCGCGACCGTCCGGAACCCGATCCGCAGCCGCACCTCGCCACCCGCGGTCCGCAGTACGGCGTCGTACAGCCGCGGCACCTCGGCGCTCCAGGGCTGCACGCCCTCGACCCGGGTGTGCTCGCCGGTCGGCAGCTCCAGCCCGAGCTCGGCGATGCTGACAGTGCCCGGTACGTCGGACTCGACGAGCAGCGTGCCGGCGCCGTCGATGTGGTCCCACGCGGCCTTCACGAACACGTCGGTCGGGGCGTCCGGGCGGAGCGCGAGCAGGTTCACCTCGCGGAAGATCCCGGACAACCACCACATGTCCTGGTCCTCGACGTAGCTGCCGGTCGACCACTGGTGGACGCGGACCGCGATCCGCGCGTCCTTGCCCGGGGCAACCAGGTCGGTGACGTCGAACTCGCTGACCAGCCGGGACCCGGACGACCAGCCGACCTGCTCGCCGTTCACGAACACCGCGAACCGCGAGTCGACGCCCTCGAACCGGAGCACGATCCGGGCGCCGGCGAAGTCCGCCGGGACCGTCACGGTCCGGACGTAGTCACCGGTCGGGTTGTCGGTCGGCACGAACGGCGGCTCGAGCGGGAACGGGTAGACCACATTCGTGTACGCCGGGGCGCCGTACCCGCTCAGCTGCCAGTGGCCCGGGACCACGATCGTGTCCCAGCCGGACGTGTCCGGGTCCTTGAGGTCGTCGGGCGCGTCCGCGACGGTCGGCGACAGCCGGAAGCTCCAGTCGCCGGTCAGCGGCACGCGGCCCGAGTCGTCATCCATCCACGCGCGCGGCGGCAGCACGTTCAGCCCGGAGGCAAAGTCCTCGACGTAGTCAGTCACGGAAGTCGAGCCTACGGCCAACCTGTTCACGAATCCACACCGATGAACAGATATGGACAGTTATGACCGTCACGGGCCAGCCGATTACTGCTGGCAGTCCTTACAGATCCCGACCAGCGCGACCTGCTCGGGGGCGAGGTGGAAGCCGAGCTCGCGGGCGACCTTCTTGCGCGCGGACTCGAGGATGTCGCCCGGGGCGTCGTACACCGTGCCGCACTCGGAGCAGCGCAGGTGCAGGTGCCGCGGCGCCAGATCACCCGCCAGGTGGTACGTCGTCCCGGCGCGACCGAGATGCACGTGGGTCACGAGCCCGAACTCACCGAGCGCGTCGAGGGCGCGGTACACCGTCGCGCGGTGGATCCCCGGGCGGAGCTGCTCGGCCCGTTCACCGATCTGCTCCGCACTCAGGTGCTCCTCGGTTCCGGCCAGCACCTCGACCACCGCGAGCCGAGCCGGGGTCACCCGCTCACCCCGGTCCCGCAACCGCTGCGCGCTGACCTCGACCGCACTCGTCATCTGCGCCGCTCCCTCAGGACTTCTTCGCCGCCGTCTTCTTCGCCGCCGTCTTCTTCGCCGTCGTCTTCTTCGCGGCAGTCTTCTTGGTGGCCGTCGTCTTCTTGGCCGCGGTCTTCTTCGCGGCTGTCTTCTTGGCGGCGGTCTTCTTCGCCGGCCGCTTCACCGGACCGCGGGCCCGCTTCTCCGCGAGCAGCTCGGCCGCCCGCAGCAGCGAGATCGTCTCCACCGAGTCGTCCTTGCGGAGCGTCGCGTTGGTCTCCCCGTCGGTGACGTACGGACCGAAGCGGCCCTCCTTCACCACCACCGGCTTCTTGGACTCCGGGTCCTCGCCCAGCTCCTTCAGCGGCGGCGCGGCAGCTCGCCGGCCCCGCTGCTTCGGCTCGGAGTAGATCTTCAGCGCCTCGTCGAGCGTGATGTCGAACATCTGCTCCTCGGTCGCCAGCGACCGCGAGTCGGTGCCCTTCTTCAGGTACGGCCCGTAGCGCCCGTTCTGCGCGGTGATCTCGTCACCGGACTCCGGATCCTTACCGACCACCCGCGGCAGCGACAGCAGCTTCATCGCGTCGTCGAGCCCGATGCTGTCCAGCGCCATCGACTTCAGCAGCGACCCGGTCCGCGGCTTCGCGCCCTTCGGCGCGTCCTCCGGCAGCACCTCGGTCACGTACGGACCGAAGCGACCAGCCTTCGCGACCACCTTGAGGCCGGTGTCCGGCGCGTTGCCCAGCTCGTGCTCGACGCCCGACGGCTGCTCGAGCAGCTCCTGCGCCTTGTCGACGGTCAGCTCGTCCGGCGGCAGGTCCTCCGGGACGTTCGCGCGGCGCTCGTCCTTGTCCTCGACGTACGGCCCGTAGCGTCCGACGCGGACGACGATCCCGCTGTCGTCCCCGCCCACCGGGAAGGTGGACATCTCGCGGGCGTCGATGTCGCCGAGGTCGGTCACCATCGACTTCAGACCCTCGAGGTCGGAGTCACCGAAGTAGAAGCGGTCCAGCACGCCCTCGCGCTGCAGGTCACCGGCCGCGACCTCGTCGAGGATGTCCTCCATCGACGCGGTGAAGGTGTAGTCCACCAGCCGGGTGAAGTGCTCCTCGAGCAGCCGGACCACCGCGAACGCCAGCCAGGCCGGAACCAGCGCCTGGCCCTTCTTGTAGATGTACTTGCGGGCCTGGATCGTGCCGATGATCGACGCGTACGTCGACGGCCGCCCGATCTCCCGCTCTTCCAGCTCCCGGATCAGCGTCGCTTCGGTGTAGCGCGCCGGCGGTTTGGTCTCGTGCCCCGAGGCCAGCACCTCGATCGCGGGCAGGACGTCGCCCTCGGCCACGTCCGGCAGGCGGGTCTCCTGGTCGTCCGTTCCCGCGGACGGGTCGTCCGCGCCCTCGACGTACGCCTTGAGGAAGCCGTGGAAGGTGATCACCCGGCCGGACGAGGTGAACTCGCACTGCTCGCCGGTCGAGGCGGTCGCGTCGATCTTGATCGACACGCTGTTCCCGACGGCGTCCCTCATCTGGGACGCGATGGTGCGCATCCAGATCAGCTCGTACAGCCGGAACTCGGCGCCGCTCAGACCGGTCTGCGCCGGAGTCTGGAAGGTCTCACCGGCCGGCCGGATCGCCTCGTGCGCCTCCTGCGCGTTCTTCACCTTGGAGGTGTAGACCCGCGGCTTGTCCGGCAGGTACGACGCGCCGTACAACTCCCGGACCTGGGCCCGGGCGGCGGTGATCGCGGTGTCCGACAGCGTGACGCTGTCGGTACGCATATAGGTGATGTTGCCGTTCTCGTAGAGCCGCTGGGCGACCTGCATCGTCTGCGAGGCGGACATGCCGAGCTTGCGGCCGGCCTCCTGCTGCAGCGTGGTGGTCCGGAACGGCGCGTACGGCTTGCGGGTGTACGGCTTGGACTCGATCGAGCGGACGGTGAACTGCGACTCGCGCAGCGCGCCGGCCAGGGCGGTCGCGGTGGCCTCGTTCAGGTGCACCGTGTTGGCGCCCTTGAGCTCACCGGTCGAGCTGAAGTCGCGGCCCTGGGCCACCCGCTTGCTGTCCACCGAGACCAGGCGGGAAGGGAACTGCCGCGGCGTCCGGCTCTCACCGGCGTCCAGGGTGGCGTCGAGATCCCAGTACGACGCGCTGCGGAACGCGATCCGCTCGCGCTCGCGGTCGACCACCATCCGGATCGCGACCGACTGGACCCGGCCCGCCGAGAGCTTCGGCATGACCTTCTTCCAGAGCACCGGGGAGACCTCGTACCCGTACAGCCGGTCGAGGATCCGGCGCGCCTCCTGGGCGTCGACGAGCGCCTCGTCGATGTCCCGGGCGTTGCCGACCGCGTCCTGGATCGCCTTCGGGGTGATCTCGTGGAAGACCATCCGGCGGACCGGGACCTTCGGCTTCAGCTCCTCGAGCAGGTGCCAGGCGATCGCCTCGCCCTCGCGGTCCTCATCGGTGGCGAGGAAGAGTTCGTCGGCACCCTTGAGCAGGTCCTTGAGCTTGCGGATCTGCGCCTTCTTGTCGGCGGGCACGACGTACAGCGGGTCGAAGTGGTCCTCGACGTTGACGCCGAGCCGGGCCCACGGGAGGCCCTTGTACTTGGCGGGGATCTCGTCCGCCCCGCTCGGCAGGTCGCGGATGTGGCCGAAGCTGGACTCCACCACGTACCCGGACCCGAGGAAGCCGGCGATCATCCGCGCCTTCTTCGGCGACTCGACGATCACCAGGCGCCTACCGACAGATTCAACAGAGCCTGCCGCTGTCTTCGTCCCTGCTGCCCCTGCCACTGTGCTCCCTACTCTCGTCCTGCGACAACGCCTCTGCCCCGACGCCTGTTCCCCCGAACACAGACCGACCCCGCCCGAGGACAGGGTACGGCCGACGGCAACGCATTTCTCCACGCACCGTAACCGCTCCGGGCCCGGTCGCGCTCCCCAGGGTTTCAGATAGTGTCGAACAACCCATCGTCACCGCGCGTGGCGGTAGCGCCACACCGAGCCCCCAGGCACGCTTACGAGAGTACGCCGTCTCAGCGCCGGAAACGGACCTCGGGGAATTTCGGGGAGTCGCCGCGGAGCAGCACCGACGGCCTCCCGCGCAGTGTCAGGTCGAAGAACGCGGCGACGTACTCCCGCTGCGCGAGCACGCTGCGGGCCGGTTTGGCGCTGCCCACCAGCGCCGTCATCACCGACGTGATGATCGGGTCGTTGCCATAGATGTCGTGGAACAACTGGGAGAAGACGAACTGGTAGTCGGTGAACGCCTTCTGCTTGGTGCGGGCCAGCGCGAGGTCGAGCTTGCCGCCGCGTTGCGCGGCCCAGAAACGGGCCCACGACTTGTCGTAGCCGTCCTTGGCCGGATCGGTTCGCTGCGTCTCGGCCGACCCGAACAGCAGGAACGGCCGGTCCAGACCTTTCTCCGCGACCTCACCGAGCGGACCCTTGGCCCGGTCGTCCTGGAGCGTGCCGTCCAGGTCGAGACCGGCCGTGATCCGCCGGTCCTCGAGCATCGTGTTCGCGGTCGTGTAGCCGCCGAGCGCGAAGCCGAACATGCCGATCGCGCGCAGGTCCAGGGTGCCGGCCAGCCCGTCCGGCAGTTGTTTGCCGTTGGCATCGACCTGCTGGCCGTCGGCGATCCGCTCGAGCTGGTTCAGCACGAACCGCGCGTCCGCGGTGCGGGTCGCGAGCGCCTTCCGGATGTCGTCCGGACCGGTCGGTTCGGACTGCTGGGCACCTGGCAGGAACCGTCCGCCCGGGAACTCCACCGGCGTCTCGTGCGAGTGGTCCATCGTCACCACGACGTACCCACGACTGGCCAGGTCCTCCACCTGCGCCGTGTTCACGAACCGGGAGTACTGATACCCGGGCGAGAACAGGACGACGGGATGCCGCAGCCGCTGCACCGGTACGTCGACCCGCGCGTGCGTCTCGGTGTTCGCGAAGTCGAACGACCCGGTCGGCAGGGCCAGCCCGTAGTCGCCAGTCCAGGAGTCGTCCACCGCGACCGCGGTGCGCTCCGGCATGTACTTCGCGAGCGGCGCCGACGCGAGCGCCGACGCCGGGTACCAGATGCTGATCATCAACTCGCGCTGCCCGCTCGGCATGCTCGGGTCCTCGCGGGACCGGTCGATGAGATGCAGTGTGGTCGTGCCGAGCGCTTTCCGCCCGGTCGGGGCCGGGAGCCGGAACCTCACCGGATGGAAGTTCGGGTCACCCTGCGTGGCGAGCCGGCCGCCCGGGTCGAGCGGGGAAGCCTGCGCCAGGCTCGGCGCGGCCAGCGTGACGCCCGCTGCCAGACCGGCCGTCAGGACGTGACGCCTGGTGAAGACGGGACTGCTGGGGCTGCTGGGACGCCAGATGGTCATGCGCTCATCGTCATGGCGGCGTTTCACTCCGTGATAGCGACACTGTCTCAACTTCATGAAGCTGACCTGATGACAATCCGGGGCCGGTGAGCTTCAATGTCGCCATCTTGTTCATTGATGCGTGAAGTGAGGCACTCGTGAGCATCTTTGTCCGCATGAAACGTTCAGTAGTCGCGTTGGCGTTACTCGCCGGTGCACTCGTGGCTACCGCCGGTCCCGCCCGGGCCGCCGGCAACACGCTGGGTGACGTCACCGGCTTCTCCGCCGAGCAGGCGACGTACACGCTCAGCGCGGGGACCTCGAAGGTCCGGGTGGTGTTCCTGAAAGACGACGTGTTCCGGCTGTGGATGGCGCCGGACGGGAACTTCACGGACCCGGCGAACACACCGCCCACCGATCCGAACGCCCCGGCGTCGAACATCGTCACCAAGACCGACTACGGGACGCCTCGGACGACCTGGACGGACCCCGGCACCTACTACTCGCTGAGCACCGGGAAGATCGAGGTGCGGGCGCAGAAGAAGCCGCTGAAGTTCTCGCTGTACCGGTCGAACGGCCAGCTGGTGTGGTCCGAGGCCGCACCGCTGTCGTGGACCGACACGTCGACCACCCAGACACTCGGCCGCGGCGCGAACGAGCAGTTCTTCGGCGGCGGCATGCAGAACGGCCGCTTCTCGCACCGCGATCAGACGATCAAGATCTCCAAGGACTTCAACTGGGAGGACGGCGGCAACCCGAACGCGTCGCCGTACTACATGAGCACCGCGGGATACGGCGTACTGCGGAACACGTTCAGCCCGGGTAGTTACAACTTCACTAGTCCCGTTGTCACTACTCACGACGAGAAGCGCTTCGACGCGTACTACTTCGTCGGCGACCTGAAGACCTCGCTCGACCGCTACACCGAGCTCACCGGCCGGCCGTTCATGCCGCCGATCTACGGGCTCGAGTACGGCGACTCGGACTGCTACAACCGCGGTCACTACGGGACGGACCCGGACCCCAGCAACGACTGGAAGGTCAACCCGGACAAGGTGACCACGCTGGACGCGGTGAAGATCGCGCAGAAGTTCCACGACGAGGACATGCCAGGCGGCTGGATGCTCGTCAATGACGACTACGGCTGCGGCTACTCCGCCAACACCGACTCCGAGCAGGTTGACGGCACCTGGTGGGGCAAGCGGGACATCCCGGCGCTGAAGCAGACCGGTGACGAACTGCGGGCGCGGAACATCCAGATGGGCCTGTGGACGCAGTCGAACCTGGACCGGCAGCCGGCCGAGGTCGGTGACGCCGGTGTCCGGGTGCGGAAGCTGGACGTGGCGTGGGTCGGTCCGGGGTACCGGTACGCGCTGAGTGCCTGCGACACCGCACACAACGGGATCGAGCAGTACAGCAACGCTCGGGGCTTCGCGTGGATGGTGGAGGGCTGGGCCGGCGCGCAGCGGTGCGCGGTGCAGTGGACGGGTGACCACAGTGGCTCGCTGGACGCGATCAAGTGGCAGATCCCGGCGATCACCGGTTCCGGCAACTCGGGCATCGCGTACAGCGCGGGTGACATCGACGGCATCTTCGGCGGCAGCGCCACGTCGTACGTGCGGGACCTGCAGTGGAAGGTGTTCAACCCGGCCTTCATGAGCATGTCGGGCTGGTCCACGCCGGCGTACAAGCAGCCGTGGGCGTACGGCGATCCGTACACCTCGATCAACCGGAAGTACCTGAAGCTGCGCGAGCGGCTGCTGCCGTACTTCTACACGTACGCCGCCGAGGCGCACCGCACCGGCGCACCGCTGAACCGGTCGCTGGTGCTCGAGTACCCGAACGACCCCAAGACGTGGGACGACACCACGAAGTACGAGTTCCTGGCCGGCAAGGAGTTCCTGGTCGCGCCGATGTACGGCGCCGACGCGGTGAAGAACGGGATCTACCTGCCCGCCGGACGCTGGGTCGACTACTGGACCGGACGGGTCTACCAGGGTCCGACGACGATCAACGGGTACTCCGCTCCGCTCGACACCCTGCCGCTGTTCGTCAAGGCCGGCGCCGTGGTGCCGATGTGGAAGTCCGGGATCAACAACGCGGTCGAGCAGAAGCCGGGCGACCCGGTGACGGTCGACATCTACCCGTCGGGCAAGTCGTCGTTCTCGCTGTACGAGGACGACCGGGTGACGCGGTCGCCGAAGTCCGCGACGCAGACCTTCGCCGTCGACGCTCCGACCAGCGGGCGCGGCGACGTGACGGTGAACATCGGTGCGAGTGTCGGCACGTACGACGGCAAGCCGACGGCTCGCCCGTACACCCTGATGCTGCACACCGGCGCGGCTCCGACGAACGTCTTCGTCGACGGCAAGAAGGTCGCGTGGAAGTACGCCGACGGCGTGGTCACGGTGCAGACGCCTTCGGTGTCGATGTCAAAGTCTGCAACGGTTCTGCTCACCGGCACGTCCGCGGTCGGCGGTCCGGAGGTCACCAACACCTTGGGGACTCCCGAGCTCAGCACACCGTCGCTGTGGAACGCTCCGGGCCAGGCGACCGAGGTGACCGCGACGTTCCGCAACGGCACCCCGACGACCGTGCGCGACGTGAAGCTCGACATGCAGCTTCCGACCGGGTGGTCCGCTTTTGGTGCCAACACGTTCGCGACCGTGGCGCCGGGCCAGACCGTCACGACCAAGCTCCAGGTGACACCCGGCGCGGACGTGAAGCCGGCGAGCTTCACGTTGCAGCTCAAGGCGTCGTACGTTGCTCAGGGCAAGAGTTATGCGAACACGGCCTCGGCGACGGCGCAGTTGCCGTACGCCTCACTGTCGCAGGCTGCGAACGTCGTCGGGGTCAGCGATTCGGCGACGTACAAGCAGGGCAACTTCGACGGATCCGGCGACAGCTACAACGGCGAGGCGCTGGCGGCCGCCGGGTACACACCGGGCGCGAAGGTGACGGTGCAGGGCGCCGACTTCACCTGGCCGACCGGAGCTCCCGGTACGCCGAACCTCGTGAAGAACCAGTCCGCACCGATCCTCGTGTCGGGGACCGGATCGCATCTCGCCCTGCTGGGCGCCGGCGCGAGTCTCAATGCGCGCGGAACCGTCAAGATCATCTACACCGACGGTTCCACGTCGGACGGCACGTTCCAGTTGCCGAACTGGTGTTGTCAGGACCCGACGACCGGTGGTGCGAAGCTGGCGGTCTCGGTGAAGGGCCGGTACACACCGGCGGGTCTCGGGAACACGACGACGGACTATCGGGTGTTCTACACCGCCGTACCGCTGGATCCGGGGAAGACGGTGAAGGCGATCCAGTTGCCCGGCGGCGGGCTCGGGTTCTTCGCCGCGACGATCGCGAACAAGCCGTTGCCTCCGGCACCCACCGGGGAGAACTGGGTCAGTGACCTGGAGTTCCTGGACTCCACCAACGGCTGGGGTCCGGTGGAACGCGACCACAGCAACGGCGAGGACGCGGCCGGCGACGGCGGCCCGATCACCCTCGACGGCGTCCAGTACGCCAAGGGACTCGGCACCCACGCCGCCTCCTCGGTATCCGTCCGCCTGGGCGGCAACTGCACCACGTTCACCAGCCAACTGGGCATCGACGACGAGATGGAGGACCGCGGCAAGGTCACCTTCAAGGTCCTCACCGACGGAGTCGCCAAGTACACGTCGGACCAGCTGACGGGCACCTCGCCCACAGCCAGCACGACGGTCGACATCACCGGTGCTCAAACGTTGACCCTCCAGGTCACCGACGGCGGCGACGGCAACACCAGCGACCACGCCGACTGGGCCAACGCAAAGATCACCTGCAACCCGTAGAACCCGCCGAGGGGGGGCCCCCCCCCGCCCTCGGTTCCCCGCCCACCACCCGCCCACCCCAGCCCGCCCGCCCCACGCAGCGTTTGAGGGGCCGGCCCCTGAAGCGGTGGGTTAGCACCCCGAAATATCAGGTGCTGACCCACCGTGTGTGGGGGCGGCCCCTCAAACGCAGCGGGGGCGGGGCGGGGGCCGGGCGGCGGGGGGGGCGGGGGGGGGGGTGGGAGGAGGTCGGCAAGGCGGAGCTGACGGGGGATGTGGTCGAGGGGTTGCG
>NZ_JBSHBJ010000054.1:0-436 GCF_053611945.1 Kribbella sp. NPDC054772
GCGCCCTCGGGGCCCCCCGCGCCCCCCCCGCGGGCACCAAAACCCACGCGCCCCGCCCCGGCGTGACATCCCCCCCCCCCCCCCACCCCCACCGGCCGGCTCCGTGGCCACCCCCCGTTTCCTTGTACTGCGGTGTTTCTAGCGGTACCGCAAGCGATCCTCGCGGTCGCGACGATCGCGGTCCGCCTGGTCCCGCCGGTCGCGGTCGTCCTGGTCGCGGCGGTCCCCGGGCCCGCCGGCGCCGGGGGGGCGGGGGCCCCCGGGGCCGGGGCCGCCCGGGGCGGGCGCCCCCCGGGGGGGGGGGGGTGGCCCGGGGGGGGGGTGGGGGGGGACTTTTTTGTGTTTGTCGGGGGCCCGGGGTTGTTGTGTGCGCGGACGGTTGGGGGGGTTGTCGGACGGCCCGCCGCGCGCGGCGGTGGGGGAGGCGGGGCGGGGC
>NZ_JBSHBJ010000054.1:446-35655 GCF_053611945.1 Kribbella sp. NPDC054772
CCCGGCGCGCCCGCGCGGCGGGGGCGCGCGGGGCGCGCGCGCGGCCGGGCGGGGGCGCGCGCGCCGCCCCCCCCCCCCCCGGTCCCGGTCGCGCCGGTCGCGGTCCTCCTGCTGGCGGCGGAACAGGCTCACTTCACGCCACCTGCCGTGAGGCCTGCGACGATCCGGCGCTGGAACAGCAGGACGGCGATCACGAGCGGGATCGTGACGATCACACCGGCGGCCATCTGGCTGCCGAAGGGTTGGTCACGGCCCGTCGTACCGGTGAACTGCGAGATGATCACGTTCGCCGTCTGGATCGACTTCTTGTTGGTCATGCTCAGCGCGATCAGGAACTCGTTCCAGGCCGCGATGAACGTGATGATCGCGGTGGTGAACACACCGGGCGCCGCCAACGGGATGATGATCTTGCGGAACGCCTGGGCCGGCGTACAGCCGTCCACCATCGCCGCCTGCTCGAGCTCCTGCGGCATCTGCCGGAAGAACGCGGTCAGGTTCCACACCGCCAGCGGCAGTGCGAACGACAGGCTGGGCACGATCATCGCCTGGTAGGTGTTGATCCAGCCGATGTTGACGAACAGCTTCAGCAGCGGCACCACCAGCGAGATGCCCGGGAACATCGACGTGGTGATGATGATCGCCAGCACGACATTCTTGAACTTGAAGTCCAGCCGCGCCAGCGTGTACGCCGCTACCATGCCGATGATCAGCGTCAGGATCGTCACCGACCCGGCCACGATCAGGCTGTTCAGCAGACCCCGCCCGAAGCCGTTGTCACCGCTGAACACGTCCTTGAAGTTCTGCATCGAGAACGGTGCCGGGATCAACTTGTTCGAGAACTGGTCGGACGGCCGGCGGAACGCCGACACGACCATCCAGTAGAACGGCGCCAGGCAGTAGATCACGATGATCGCGACGCCGAGCAGCGGCAGCCAGCGCTTGAGCGCGGCGTTCTCGCCGGCCCGCACCTGCGGGATGTCGGTGGCCATCAGACGTTTCCTCCTGTACCGGGAGCGGCACCCACGGCGACCGCGGCCCGCGCGGCCTTGGTCCCCGAGCCGCCACCCTTCTTCCGGCGGCCTCCGCTCTTCCTGGCCCGGGCCTCACCGATCACGTCGGCGCCGAGGATCTTCACGAAGAGGTAAGCCACCACCGCGACGTACACGAACAGCACTGTCGCGTAGGCGGCCGCTGGTCCGTATCTGACATTGGACGCTTCGTCGTAGGCGAGCATCGAGAGCGTCTCGACCGAGTCCTTGTGCGCGCCCACGAGCACGAACGGAAGGTCGAAGATCCGCAGCGTGTCGAGGATCCGGAACAACACTGCCACCAGCAGCGCCGGCTTCACCAGCGGCATCGTGATCCGCAGGAAGGCCTGCCATGCGTTCGCCCCGTCCACCTTGGCGGCCTCGTAGACCTCGGCCGGGATGGTCTGCAGCCCGGCCAGGACCAGAAGGCCGATGAACGGTGCGGTCTTCCAGGTGTCCGCGATCACCACGGAGAACTTCGACTGCCAGCCCTCCGTCGACCACAGCACCTGAGTGCCGAGCAGGGCGTTGGCGATACCGTCGGCCTGGAAGATCCACTTCCACAGCAGCGCCGAGATGACGGTCGGAATCGCCCACGGGACCAGGATGCTGGCCCGGACGATGCCGCGGCCCTTGAAGGCCTTGTGCATGATCAGCGCCATCGCGACGCCGAGGATGGTTTCCAGGATGACGCAGACGACCGTGAAGAACGTCGTGTTCCAGAAGGCGTTCCAGAACCGGTGTCCGGTATCGCCCTTGAAGATGTCGGTGTAGTTCTGCAGACCGACGAACGTCGATCCCTGGACGACGAACCCGTTCGCGTCGAGGTGCTGGCCGCTCTGGAACAGAGATTCGCGCAATGCCGCGATGATCGGGAACAGCACCACCACGGCGAGCACGAGCAACGTCGGCGAGAGCAGGATCGCGGCCAGCCGGCCGGTGCCCTCGTTGAAACTCGTCGGGTGCTTCTCTTTCTTGGCCGGTCGATCGACGACCGGCGCATTTGCAGTCACCTGAGACTCCTTTTGACTTCCCGAGCAGGAACCCGGGCAGGGACTGGCCGGGGCCGGTGCGTGGTCAGTACTTCTCCACTCACCGGCCCCGGCACGACGGTCATTGCGTGATGATCGACTGCAGCTTGGTCTGCAGGTCGGCCAGCGCCTTGTCCGGCGCCACCGTGCCGTTCAGCGAGTCGTACGCCGCGGCCTGAATGGCAGCCGTGACGTCGCCGTACTTGACCACCTTCGGGCGCGGCTGCGCACCGAGGATCGACGCCTTCAGCGGCGCGAGGTACGGGAACTGCTTGGACAGCGTCGGGTCGTCGTACAGCGACTGCCAGGTCGGAGCCTGCGAGGTCGCCTCGATATTCGCCTTCTGGCGGGCCTCGCTCGCCATGAAGTTGATGAAGTCGATCGCAGTCGCCTTGTTCTTGGCGTACGAGCTGATCGCGTAGTCGTGACCACCGAGCGAGGAGACGCCCGGACCGGACTTACCCGGCAGCGGCGCGACCGCGAACTTGCCGGCGATCTTCGACGAGCCGTCGGTCTTGTTCGCCAGGGAGTACACGTACGGCCAGTTGCGCAGGAAGAGCAGCTTGCCGTCCTGGAACGCGCGGCGGGACTCCTCCTCCTTGTAGGTGATCGCGGCCTTCGGGATGGCGCCGGTCTTGAACCCGTTCACCAGCTCCTCGAGACCGGCCTTGGCCTCCGGGGTGTTGACGTTCGGCTTGCCGTCCTTGCCGACGATCTCGCCGCCGGCGGAGTTGACGGCCTCGGAGAAGTTGACCGTGAGGCCCTCGTACTTCTCGAACTGGCCCGAGTAGCAGCTCATGCCCTTGGCCTCGGGCAGCGCGGCCACCTTCTGGCAGGCGGCGAGCATCTCGTCCCAGGTCTTCGGCGGCTCGGTGACGCCGGCCTTGGTCAGCAGGTCCTTGCGGTAGTAGAGCAGACCGCCGTCGGAGGTGATCGGGACACCGTAGAGCTTGTCGCGGTACTTCGCGGTCTCGACGGTCGCCGGGATCAGCTTGCCCAGGTCGGGCACCTTGTCCTCGGGGATCTGGGTGATCCACTGGTTCGCGGCGAACTCCGACGTCCAGACGACGTCCATGTTCAGCACCGTGAACGCGTCGGACTTGGCCTGCGCGTTCTGAACCATCTGCTGGCGCTGCGCGTCAGCGTCCTCGGGCAGTTCCTTCAGCTCGACCTTCTCGTTCGGGTGTGACGAGTTCCAGGCAGCAAGCTGCTTCGGCAGGAAGCCCGACGTGTCCTTACCGGTGGCGAAGGTGATCGGCCCCCGGCCCTCGAGTGCCCCTGCCGCGCTGCTGCCCCCGCCGCTGCTGCTTCCGCTGTCGCCACTACCACACGCGGTGGCGAGCAGCGCCAAGCTGCCTGCGACGGCTACGAAAGCCGTCCTGCGTGCGTGTGATCGTTCAAACCTCATCGTTTACCTGCCCTCTCCCGATTTGGGACATCGCTTGGGTCCTGCGCCAGCAGTTCGCAGACCCCCACCGCACTGCGATCCGCCCTGTCCGGACAGTAACCGAGAACGGGGTGATGTGTTCTGAGCCACACACACCCCAGCTCGACGGTCTCTGAAACGGACAACCGCATGGCTGTATGCGACCGCGTTTGGGAAGCCCGCACAACCGGGCATTTCCTAACGATTCGGTATTACCGATTAGTAACCTGACTGAAATGGGCAGGACTGTTCAGATCGACTCCGGGCAGTCGCCATCACGCTCCGGAGCGGATCCGGGACTCCGCTAGGGCGTGTCTCCCAATCCCGCGCCGTAGCGAGCAGGTGCTCGGTGCGGTAGCTCGGCGCGCGGGAGCGAAGGTCTCGATGCGGAGCATCGTGGCCTTTGATCCCGTGCGGCGAGGTGCCGTGCCGAGTGCCGCGCAGTAGGCGGGGGATTGGGAGACACGCCCTAACGGGTCAGGCAGGTGAGGCCGAGGCGTCGCCGACGTGGCCCCGGACCCACTCGACGATCTCGGTCGTGGTGGCACCCGGAGTGAAGATCTTGTGCACGCCCAACTCGGCCAGCGGCTGCAGGTCGGCGTCCGGGATAATCCCGCCGCCGAACACCACGATGTCCTCCGCGTCCCGCTCCACCAGCAGCTCGCGCACCCGCTTGAACAGCGTCATGTGCGCGCCGGACAGCACCGACAGGCCGATCGCGTCGGCGTCCTCGGCGATCGCGGTCTCGACGATCTGCTCCGGCGTCTGGTGCAGCCCGGTGTAGATGACCTCCATGCCGGCGTCCCGCAGGGCACGGGCGACGACCTTGGCACCGCGGTCGTGTCCGTCCAGACCGGGTTTGGCGACGACAACGCGCAGCGGACTCGTAGCAGGCATGTGGGCAGGCTAACCGCTGCGAACCTCACGGATAAGACACGGAGGCGTGTGTTCCCCGACACGCGGAACCGGAAGCGGTTACTTTGGAAGGAGATCGGACCACCGGGGGGTCTGGTTTGGTGAGGAGCCGCCATGAGTTCCTGGCAGGACGAAGTCCGCGGCGCGCTGGACGGACTCGCGTACGGCGCCCGCTCCGCGCTCTCACCCAGCGTGTTGCACGGGGCAGCCGTCGAGATCGGCTGGCTGACGACCCACCTGGCGATGTACCCGCTCGGCGTCCTCGGCAAGGCCCCCGACTCCGGCGCACTGCCCCGCCTGAACCTGGCCGGCCTCGGTCCGGCCCAGCGCGGCCTGCTGGTCAGCGACGTCCGCGCCGCCGGTACGCCGATCCTGCTCGCGCACGGGATCATCGACAACCACACGATCTTCACGTTGATGCGCCGCCACCTCGTCCGTCGCGGCTTCAGCAGCATCCACACCTTCTCGTACTCACCGTTGACGCTGGACGTACGCCGTACCGCCGAGCGGATGGGAGAGGAGATCGAAGCGATCTGTGAGGCGTCAGGGTCGGACCAGATCCACGTCATCGGGCACAGCCTCGGTGGGTTGATCGCGCGGTACTACGTCCAGCGGCTCGGCGGCGACGCGCGGGTGCACACCTGCGTGACCCTCGGGACGCCGCACCAGGGGACGGTCGCGGCCAAGTTGTTGCCCTGGCCCCTGGTCAAGCAGGTCCGGCCGGACAGCGATCTGATGACCGAGCTGGCTGAGCCGGCGCCGGACTGCCGGACCCGCTTCCTCGCGTTCTACAGCGATGTCGACCAGTTGATCGTTCCGCAGCGGCGCGCCCGGATCCGGCACCCGGACCTGCTCGCGAACAACGTCCGCATCCACGGCGTGGGCCACCTGTCGTTGCCCTTCCATGGCGAGGTCGTGCACAAGATCACCGGCGTCCTGGCGGATTGGGACGAACAGCCCAAAACTGCCTGACTGCGCAGGCTTCTCGGCGCTCGCGGCCGATGCACGTGCAGCCGCTCATGCAAAAGTTTCGTGAAGGCGCGCCGGAAAACTACCCAGATGGGTTTGTCACCCCGTGACCCTTCCGTTATGGTCTGTGAGTCCTCCCGGGGAATAAACCCTCCGAGGGGACGGGACGAGCCTCCCTAGCTCTTCCTCAAGCCCCTCCCCTGTGACCGAAAGGCCACGTTGTGTCCCAGCACCGTGCCGCGGGAGACCGCGTCACGCCCGGCAATGCTGCGCGCAAGACCGGCGCAGGACGTCGCAGTGCCAAGCATCGCGTTGCCAGGCGTAATACCCCCAGCAGCACCCAGATCGTCGGACTGACCGCTGCGCTCGCCGCAGCCGCCGGAGCTGTCGGCTTCAGCCACAGTGCCCTGTCGTCACCGACCCAGGCGAACTCCGCGGTGAACCTCGCCGCGCTCAGCCTGGACAGTGGGCAACAGCTGTCCGGCATCACCACGGCACGGATCCAGGCGCGCCAGCTCGCCACCCGGGACTCCTCCCGGGTCCAGCTGGCCGACCCGGCGAGCACCACCAAGAAGCAGTCCGCTGCCGCACAGCTGGCCAAGGCCCGCGCCGCGAAGCTGACCGCCACCCAGGCCCTCACCGCGAAGCGCGCGAACGCGCTGGCCGTCGCGAAGGCCAAGGCCGAACTGGCCGAGAAGAAGGCCCGTGAGTCGGCCACCCGCTGCGAAATCATGCTGACCGGGTACCACATCACCGCGACCTTCGGTCAGGGCGGCAACCGCTGGGCGCACAACCACACCGGCCTCGACTTCGCCGCCCCGATCGGCACCAAGATCGGCGCCGTACAGAAGGGCGTCGTGATCTTCGCCGACTGGGCCGGCCCGTACGGCCGCCAGGTTCAGGTCCGGCACGAGGACGGCACCGTCACCTGGTACAACCACATGTCGAAGTTCAGCGTGTCGGTCGGCGAGACCGTGTACGCCGGTGACCAGGTCGGCGCCGTCGGGATGACCGGCAACACCACCGGCCCGCACCTGCACTTCGAGGTCCGGCCGGACGGCGGCGAGCCGATCGACCCGGCGCCCTGGCTGCGCAACCACTGCGGCTTGGACCCGTACACCGCGGGCTGACCCAAAACCCTTTCAGCACCACACACCTGCGCGGCTAAGCTGCGGCGCATGCGTCCGGCAACTGGTGAGGTTCTGCACTTCTCCGAAGACCCGACCATCGAGATCTTCCGGCCGCACGTCGCGAAGACGGCGCTGCAGGCAACGGCGTACGTCTGGGCCGTCGGCTACGACCGGGCCCCGGACTACTGGTTCCCGAGGCAGTGCCCCCGCGCGATGGCGTGGGTGGGCCCCTCGACGACTCCCGAGGACCGCGAGCGGATCATCGGCGTCGGCTCCGGCACCCGCGTCCACGCCGTCGAGTACGGCTGGTTGGGCGCGATGCGCTCGGTCGAGCTGTACGCCTACCGGCTGCCGGCCGCCGACTTCGTCGAGCACGACGCGGCGTACGTCGCTACTACCGAGGTGCGGCCGCTCGGCCCGCCGGAGCGTGTCGGCGACCTGTTCGCGTTGCACGACGAGGCCGGAATCCAGTTGCGGGTCCTACCGCGGCTCCACGACTTCTGGGCCGAGACCGTCGCCAGCAGCCTCGAGTGGAGCGGCATCCGCCTCCGCAACGCCAGGCCATAACAGCCATCGCGGAGCGCTCAGCGCTGCCAGACCTCGGCGGTGGTGAGGAACGCGGATGAGCCGGGTTTGTCGGGTGAGCCGTCGACCTGGACGAAGCCCGGCACCGAGGCGCCGCCGATCGAGACCGTCGCGGACCGGACCGGCGCGATCACCAGGCTCAAACTGTGGTTGCCGTCGGCGAGCTGGAAGTTGTCGGTCGCGAACAACCGCCGGTCCAGCACTCCGCTCATCTCGATCTGGATGTCGGCGGCCTTCGCGGTCAGCCCGTTGGCGAGGTTCATCGAGACCTGCACCAGGTCCCGCTCGACGGCCGGCTCGTGCCACGGCAGCCCCTGGACCTCGAGGAACGAGCGCACGAAGTACCGCTCCAGCCAGGACGCCAGGTCGACGTCCTCGGACACCACCCGGACGATCCCGTCGAACCAGAGCACGACCGCGGTCCCGGAGCCCCGGATCGACCAGTCGACCATCCAGATCGAGGCGTACGCCGTGACTTTGCCCCGCTCGTCGAACAGCCGGAGGCCAGGATTCGCTCCCGCCAGGATGATCCGGCGGTTGCTGGCCGACGACTTGGACATGAGCGGGCGCTTCCCTTAGAGGGGCCGAAGATGCTTGATTGTCTCAATCTCCGGGCCAGATGCAACGCATCAGTCCAAGAAGTTGACTCAGATCTTCTCCACCGGCGCGTAGCGCAGGAGGAGTCGCTTGACGCCTTCCGACCCGAAATCGATGTCCGCCTGGGCCTGTTGACCCTCGCCGCGGACCACCACGACGGTGCCCATCCCGAAGCTGTCGTGCACCACCCGGTCCCCCGGGTTCAGGCTGATCACGGGCTTGTCGGAGGCCGACTTGCGGGTCGGCTCGTACCTGCTCGGGATGCCGCTGCCGCGGGTTGTCCCGGTGCCGGACCAGCGGGTGATCGCGGACTCGTCGCGCCGCCAGTCGAGCAGTTCGGCCGGGATCTCCTCCAGGAACCGCGACGGCGGGTTGTGCTGCGGAGCGCCGTACGCCGATCGCACCGCGGCGCGGGAGATCGACAGCCGCTGGCGGGCGCGGGTGATCCCGACGTACGCGAGCCGGCGCTCTTCCTCGAGCTCCTTGAGGTCGGTGAGCGAGCGGGAGTGCGGGAAGACCCCGTCCTCCATGCCGGTCAGGAAGACCACCGGGAACTCCAGGCCCTTCGCGGTGTGCAGTGTCATCAGCGTGACCACACCACCGTCGTCGGCGGCGTCCGGGATCTGGTCGGCGTCGGCGACCAGCGCGACCCGCTCGAGGAACGCCTGCAGGTCGGCGGGCTCGCCGGCCTGCGTCCGCTCCTCGACGAACTCGCGGGCGACCGAGATGAACTCGTCCAGGTTCTCCAGGCGGGTCTCGTCCTGCGGGTCCGGGGACTTCTGCAGCGCCTCGTAGTACCCCGAGCGGTGCAGTGCGACGTCGAGGATGTCGTCCGGCGGCGCGCCCGAGTCGACCATCGCGGTCAGCTCGTCGAGGATGTCCACGAAGGCCTGGACGGCGTTCACCGAGCGCGACGCCATGGCCGGCGCGTCCTGGGCGCGGCGCATCGCGGCCGCGAACGAGATCCGGTCCCGGGCCGCCAGCGACTCGATCGCCGCCTCGGCACGATCGCCGATCCCACGCTTCGGCTCGTTCATGATCCGGCGCAGCGAGACGGTGTCCTCCGGGTTCACCAGCACCCGCAGGTACGCGAGCGCGTCGCGGACCTCCTTGCGCTCGTAGAACCGGACGCCACCGACCACCTTGTACGGATGGCCGGTGCGGATGAAGACTTCTTCGAACACCCGGGACTGCGCGTTGGTGCGGTAGAACACCGCGACGTCGGACGGTTTCACCCCGTCGGCGTCGGACAACCGGTCGATCTCGTCCGCGACGAACTGCGCCTCGTCGTGCTCGTTGTCGGCGACATACACCGCGATCTGCTCGCCCTGGCCCTGGTCGGACCAGAGGTTCTTCGCCATCCGGCCCTCGTTGCGCGAGATCACCGCGTTGGCCGCGGTCAGGATCGTCTGCGTGGAGCGGTAGTTCTGCTCCAGCAGGATCGTCTCGGCGCCGGTGAAGTCCTCCTCGAAGGCGAGGATGTTCCGGATCGTCGCGCCCCGGAAGGCGTAGATCGACTGGTCGGAGTCACCCACGACCATCAGCTCGGCCGGCGGCGCGGTCGGGCCGTTGCCATTTGGATCGTTGCTGGCGGCCGGATCCTCACCGCAGAGCTCACGGATCAGCGTGTACTGCGCGTGGTTGGTGTCCTGGTACTCGTCGACGAGCACGTGGCGGAAACGACGCCGGTAGTACTCACGGACCTCGGGGAAGGCTTGCAGCAGGTTGACCGTGGTCATCAGCAGGTCGTCGAAGTCCAGTGCGTTCGCCTGCGCGAGCCGCTCCTGGTAGATCTTGTAGCACTCGGCGTACGTCTGCTCGAGGTGGTTCTCCGCCTTCGCCGCGGACGTCTCGTGGTCGATCAGCTCGTTCTTCTGGGTGCTGATCCAGTTCAGTACGGCGCGCGGGTTGTACCGCTTGACGTCCAGGTCGAGCTCGCGGCAGACCAGCGTCATCAGCCGGCGCGAGTCGGTGTCGTCGTAGATCGAGAACGTCGAGTTGATCCCGAACCGCTTGATGTCGCGGCGGAGGATCCGCACACAGGACGAGTGGAACGTCGAGACCCACATCAGCTTCGCCCGCGGGCCGACCAGGTCCACGACCCGCTCGCGCATCTCCGCGGCGGCCTTGTTGGTGAACGTGATCGCCAGGATCGACCCGGGATGCGCGTCCCGGGCCGCCAGCAGGTAGGCGATCCGGCGGGTCAGCACCCGGGTCTTGCCCGAGCCCGCACCGGCGACCACCAGCAGCGGCTTGCCGGCGTGCACCACGGCCGCGCGCTGCTGCGGATTCAGCCCCTCGAGCAGCGAGTCCGGATCGGTCCGGGACTTCTTCGGCTCTTCGAGTGGCACCGGGAGCTCGTCAGGCGAGAACAGCGTAGTCATCACCAAACACCTTAGGCGCTCCCGCCGACAGTTACCGAAAACGCGGTCAGTCGAGCAGGCCCTTGGTGATGAATCGCTGGTTGGCGGCGCTGCGTTCGGCCAGCGGACCGGCCGCGAAGACCGGCGTGTCCAGGGTCGGCGCCATCACCGGCTCCAGCAGCATCGGCCCGAGGATCAGGAACAGGGCCTGGTACGGCGCCCAGCGCGCGTCGGCCTCGTCCAGCGGGACGGTCCGCAAGGCGCCGAGGTGCCGGCGTGCCCCGTCGAGCAGCCCATGGAACACGGCGATCCCGGCCGGACCTCCCTCGAGCAGGACCCGGCGCAGGTAGTTCCTCCGCAGTTCGTCCGCCCCGAACAGTTGCGCCGTCACCTGGCCGAGCGCGGCCAGATCGCTCGCGTCGAGCTTCGCCAGCCCCTCGTCGAACGTGTTCAGCACGTCCTCGTCGACGGCCGCCCGCAGGCCGTCCTTCGAGCCGTAGTGGTGCCGCAGCAGCGCATGCGACACGCCGGCCTCGGTCGCGATCGCCCGCGTCGACGTCGCCTCGAACCCGTGCTCGGCGAACAGCTTCAGCGCCGCGAGCCGCAACCGCGCCCGCGCCGTCAGGTCCGAGGATCGTGCGTCGGTCATCGTGCCTCCGTCGTCAGGCCCCGACCCAGGCGCGCAGGTAGGGGACGCGGCGCAACCCGGCCGCCAGTACGAAACTGACCGGCAGTGCGACCGCACCGACCAGCAGGAACTTCGCCGGCGGTGCCGCTGCGAGATCGCGGACGAGCAACTGCAGTACGACGACCACCGGCACATGCACGATATACACGGTGAACGACGCCGCACCCCAACGGGCCAGGACGGCGTTCGGGCGGCCGGCGTACTCGCGGAACAGCACCACGAGGCCGACGCACAAGGTCACGCACATCGTGCTCTCGACCATCGACCAGGTGAACGACGGAAAGGTCGCGCCGCCCGGCGCATAGAACCGGGACAGTGCGGGCAGCGCCGCGAGGTGCGCGACCGCGAGCGCGGCGCCGATTGCGAGGCAGGTGTATCCGACCCGCCGCGTGATCCCGGTCAGCCAGTAGTACCTGTACGCGAGCAGTCCGGCGACGAACAGACCGCCGTACTGGATCAGGTCGGACGGTTCGGCCTGGATGAACTCGAGGATCCCGATCCAGGTGTCGACGGGCCACTTGATCCGGATCGCGTACGTGCCCAGGCCGATGAGCAGCGTGAAGGCTGCGATCGCTCGGCCGGTCAGGGCGCGCGGCTCTTGGGCGACCGGGCGGCGGTGGATCGCGAGGCGCCAAACGGCGTACAGGATCGCGTAGACCAGGAGGTGCTGGAGGAACCACAGGTGGGCGAACGAGAACTCCGGGAAGTCGCCGTACGTGTGGTGGTGCAGGAACATCAGCGCCGGGACGACCACGAGGACTCCGAACACGAACGGTGCGCCGATCCGGCGGAACCGGTCGTGCAGGAAACGGCGGGCGCCCTTGCGTTCGTACGACGGGGGCAGCAGGTACGCCGAGATCGCGAAGAACAGGGCCATGAAGAAGGAGCCGTTCACGACCGTGAACCGTTCGAGCGGCTCCCAGCGGCCGGTCCCGTGCACGTACCACCAGTCCGGCGGCCCGTACGGCTGGGCGGCGTGGTGCAGCACCACGAGCACCACCAGCGCGAGCTTCAGGCGGTCGAGGTACTGCAGTCGCTGTCCGACTGGACTTTTTACTGTCCGCATGGACAGCATCATACCTTAGAGTGCTCTGATGAGGCGGTTGGCGTGGTGGTTGCGCTGCACGGCGCCGGGCAGACGGTGGCGCGGGCACCGGCGGACTGGGAAGGAGTGCTGGACCGCGGGTACGCGTTGGTCTGCGTGCAGTCGTCCCGACGAATGTCGCCCAACTACAGGACCTGGCCCGACCCCGAGCAGGCCGCAGCAGACATCGCGCGCGGGCTCGCGGAACTGCCGGATCCGTTGTCGCCAGCAACTATCTGGATCGGGGCCGACGACGACCTGCTCGAGGTCGTGGATGATCTGGGCGAGCAGCTCACCGCACTCGGTTGCACGATCGAGCGGATCCCGGGCCTCGGTCACACGGTCCCGTCCGGCTTCGACGACCGGCTCGCGAAAGCCCTCTAAGGGCAGGTTTGCTCTGGGCAGACTTGCCGTCAGCAGAAAAGCTGGGACGGCGCGACCGGCGCGGTCAAGGTGGATGGCATGGCAGAAGACATCAAACCGCCGCTGTTCAACGAGACCGCCCGGCAACGGTTGCTGGCGCAGCGGATCGTCGTACTCGACCGAGCCCTCGACGACGACCTCGGGACCCTGCTGGTCACGCAGATCCTGACGCTGGCGGCCGAAGACCCGGACACCGACATCGCGTTCTGGATCCACTCGCCCGGCGGCTCGGTGCCGTCGATGCTCGCGATCCGCGACGTGATGCAGACCGTGCCGTGCGACGTGTCGACGCTGGCGATCGGGCTGGCCTGCAGCGCCGGGCAGTTCCTGCTGTCGGCCGGGACGCCGGGCAAACGCTACGCACTGCGGCACGCGCGGGTGCTGATGCACCAGGGCTCGGCCGGGATCGGCGGGTCGGCCGTCGAGATCGAGATCCAGGCGAACGACCTGCGGCACATCCGCGACACCGTACTCGGACTGATCGCCGAGGACACCGGCCAGCCGTTCGACACCGTGCACGAGGACTCGCTGCACGACCACTGGTACACCGCCGACCAGGCCCGCGACTACGGCTTCATCGACCACATCGTCGAGTCCTTCGACCAGGTCATGCCCCGAAAGAAGGCTGCCGCATGAGCTCGTACACGATCCCCAACGTCATCGCCCAGCATCCGCGCGGTGAGCGGATCATGGACGTCTATTCGCACCTGCTCAGCGAGCGGATCATCTACCTGGGTACGGCGATCGACGCCGGCGTCGCGAACGCGCTGATCGCCCAGCTCCTGCACCTCGAGGTCGACAAACCCGAGCAGGAGATCAACCTGTACATCAACTGCGAGGGCGGCGACATGACCGCGATGCTCGCGATCTACGACACCATGCAGTACATCCAGTCCCCGGTCGCGACCTTCTGCGTCGGCCAGGCGATCTCCGCCGGCGCGGTCCTGCTGGCGGGCGGTACGGCGGGACGTCGCGCCGTACTGCCGCACGCGCGGGTCGTCCTGCACCAGCCCGCCGGCCGCGGTCAGGGCACGATCCCGGACCTGATCCTGCAGGCCGACGAGGTGGTGCGGGTCCGGAGCCAGGTCGAGACGATCCTCGCGAAGCACACCGGGCAGACGATCGAGCAGCTCCGCCACGACACCGACCGCGACCACGTACTGACCGCGGACGGCGCCAAGGAGTACGGCATCGTCGACCACGTGATCAACGAACGCGTCCCGCTCGCCTCCGCCCTGGTGTGACCCGGACCGCCAGGCCATCACAATCGCTCGAAAGGCGGCCGCCCACGCGGGGCCGCGGCGCGATCCGGCGATTGTGATGGCCTGCAGATACCTAGCTCGCCGCTTCGAGGACCTTGTCGGCGACGGCGGCGTGGTGCAGTTGGTCGGTGTTCGGCCGGCCGACGCGGTTGGTCAGGTACGCGTAGGCGATCTGCCGGTCCGGGTCGGCCCAGCCGATGCAGCAGTTGCTGCCGTTGTGGCCGAACGCCCGCGGGCTGCTCAACGATCCGAGCGACGACACCGCGCCTTCCACCCAGCGCGGTCCGCCGAGCTGGAACCCTTGCGACCAGCGGATCGGAGCTCGAGCAGTCCGGTCCATCTCGCCCTCGCTGGACGGCTCGACCGCGACAGCGAGCGTCTCCGGCCGCAGCAACTGTCCCCGCGGCGCCGTCCCGCCGTTCAGCAACGCTTGATAGAGCACCGCGAGGTCCCGCGCGGTCGTCGAGATGCCGGCCGCCGGTACGACGGCCTCCCGGGTACTGCGCCGGTTCACGACGGACTGGATGAACGGCCCGATCGGACCGGTCGCGTGGATCGGGACGTGCCAGCCCCAGAGCTCGCCGGGCAGGCCGAGGTACGTGTCGTGGACGCCGAGCGGTGCAATGACGGAACGGCGTACCAGCTCGTCGATCGGGGTGCCGCTGCAACGATTGGCGACCTCGCCGAGGATGAAGCCGAAGGCCAGTGGGCTGTAGGCGACGGTGCCGAGCGGCCAGCGGGGCTTGGCCTCCGCGATCCGGTGCAAGGAACGGTTCCAGTCGGTCATGGCGCGGACCTCGCCGACGTACGACCCGGCGTTGGACAACCCGGAGCGGTGCCGCAGCACCTCGCGAACCGTGATCTCCCGCTTGCCGTTGTGGGCGAACTCCGGCCAGTACGCCGCGATCGCGTCGTCGAGGTGCAACCGGCGGGCCTCGACGAGCTGGTGGATCGCTACGGCGAGGTACGGCTTGCTCGCGGAGAAGAGCCAGAACAACGCGTTCGGTGCACAGCCGAACGAACGGTCCACGACGATGCGCCCGTGCCGCACGACACACAGCTGCGCGACCAGCCCCCGGGCCTCGATCAGCCCGACCGCTTCCCCCAGCCGGTCGGGGTCGAGCCCGGCCTCGCGCGGGTCGCACACACCACCGAACTCCATGTTTTCCACTGTGCACGCCGAGGCAAGCGGCTAGGGTCGTCGGGTGACCGTGCCTGAGGCGAATCCCCGACCGGACAGCGAGATCGAGCGGATCCTGGCGGTGGTCGCGCACCCGGACGACATCGACTTCGGCGGCGCCGGCTCGGTCGCCCTGTGGACCAAGGCCGGCATCGAGGTGCACTACTGCATCGTCACCGACGGCCAGGCCGGTGGTTTCGAACCCGACCGCGATCGCGCCGAGATCCCCGCCGTACGCCGGGCCGAACAGACCACCGCCGCGCAGCACGTCGGCGTCCACGACCTGCACTTCCTCGGCTACTCCGACGGCGAGGTCGAGCCGACACCACAGCTGGTCCGCGACATCAGCCAGGTGATCCGCAAGGTCCGCCCGCAACGCTTGCTCAGCCAGTCCCCCGAACGCTGGTGGGCACGCCTCCCGGTCTCCCACCCCGACCACCTCTCCGCCGCCGAAGCCACCGTCCGCGCCTTCTACCCCGCGGCCGGCAACCCCTACGCGTATCCCGACCTCGACGAGGAAGCGTGGGACGTGGGCGAGCTCTGGATGATGGAACACCCCGAACGCAACCACTACGTCGACATCACCGACACCTTCGACCAGAAGATGTCCGCCCTGATGTCCCACACCAGCCAGCACCGCAACCCCGAAGCCCTCCGCACCCACATCCGCACCAACTCCACCCGCCTCGCCCAAACCGCCGGCTTCCCCCCAAACCACCAAGCCGAAGCCTTCACCGTCATCCGCCTCCCCTAGTGCGGAAACACCCGGCGCGGGCGCAATCTCGTCCCTTCGCGATGCCTCTCGATCACCCGCGAGATCTGCGCAGGATGCTCGGTTCCTTCGAGCTCGTCCAGGTAGCCGACTGAACGTGCGAGGCCGTCGAGGTCGACCGCGAAGTACAGGGCCATCAGGGGATTCACGAGGAGCTCACCACCTGCCGTCCGGGCGGTGAACTGGACGTCGCCGAAGTCACCACGCAGCGCGGCGGCGATCTGGCCGTTGACGATGCTCGGCCTGACGGGCGTCACGAGCTGCGCGTAGTCGACGAGGTCCAGGTACGCCGCTGCCTCGGCCGACGCCGGTGGGATCGACACCGCGCCCAGGTAGTCACCGGTCCGGCTCAGCGCGGCGAGATTCTCGAGCACATCCACGTGGTTGACGCCGTGGTACGCATCGATCCCGAAGCCGAGGCAGACGACGAGCCGCTCGATCCCGGAGATCCGGGACAACGCGCCGAGGCTCGCCATGTCCTCCTCCGGCGTACCCAGACCGGCTTCGTCTCCGCGCATCAGGATGTCGGTGCCACCGTCGACCAGCACGACCGCGTCGATCCCGAGATGCCCGACCAGAGCTTCGTACGCCGCGCGCAGCGGCGCGACGCCCGTCCGCGGGAACGCGTACACCGTCGACGAAAGGTCCTTCGACTCGAGCCAACGCGACAACACCCGCTCCGGGAAGTACTCCGGACGACCGCGGCTGTCCGGCCGAACCACTGCCACACCCGGCGTCAGCCACTCCTGCACTTCACCGAGCTCGGCGAACGACAGGTTCGCGAACTCAACCTCTTTCCCCTGCGCAACCAAGGCGAGCGCGAGGGGTACTCCGGCGTACACGTCGAAGCCGCCACCCGCACCGGCGACGAGGACCCGCCGGGCGTCACGTAACCGGGTGAACACGGGTGGTTCGGAAAGCGTGAACACCTGCGCAGGCTATCTGCTGGTTAATGTTTTGCGGGTGGGGGTGATTGGGGTGAGGGTTCACGCATGACGATTTCTTTTGGGGTTGCCGGGGTGGGCCCGGATGTTTTGCTGGTGCATGCGGGGGTTGCTGACTCGCGGATGTGGGAGCGCGAGGTCAGCGCGCTGGCTGTGGACCATCGGGTGATCACGGTGGACTTGCGGGGGTACGGCGAGACGCCGTTGGAGGCGGGAGCGAAGTACTCCGATGCCGGTGACTTGCTCGCGGTGCTCGACGAGGTCGGTGCGTCGGCGGTGACCGCGGTCGGAGCGTCGTACGGCGGGTATGTGGTGCAGCAGATGGCGAGTCGGGAGCCGGCGCGGTTCGGGCGGCTGGTGTTGCTGTGTGCGCCGACCGACAACGTGGAGCCGGACGACGAGCTGCGGGCGTTGTGGGGCGCAGAGAACAAGCTGCTGGAGGCGGGCGACGTCGACGGCGCGACGGATCTGACGGTACGGCGCTGGATCGGGCCGGACGCCGACGACGAGGCCCGGGAACTGCTGCGGGTGATGCAGAAGCGCGCGTACGACGTACAGCTCGCCGCGGGTGACGACGTGGACAACGAGGAGTACCCGGTCGAACCGGAGAAGATGACGATGCCGGTCCGCCTGATCACCGGCGCCCACGACTTCAAGTTCTTCACGGACTCCGCGGACTACCTGGCCGAACGCCTGCCGAACGCGGACCGCATCCACCTCCCGTGGGCCGGCCACCTGCCCACCCTGGAACGCCCCGCCGAGGCATTATCACTGATTCGCTGAGCATTCCCTGAGCCTTTTCCTGAGCATTTCCTGAGCTGAGCGGACGCTGAGTTTCTGTTGACCGGCGGATCTAGACTTTTCCTATGCGAGAAAAGGCCGCGATCGCTGTCGCCCGGACCGCCGCCGGCCTCAGCCGTCGGCTCGGCCGCGGCGGCCAGGTGATCCCTGGTGCGATCGCCGGGAAGATCGCTCCGGATTTGGCCGGGAAATTGGCGGCTGAATTACCGCACGGCAGCATTCTGGTGACCGGGACCAACGGAAAGACCACGACCACCAAGCTGATCGTCGCCGCGCTGCGGCTCGGCGGCGAGACCGTGCTCACCAACGCCAGCGGCGCGAACCTGCGCAGCGGGATCGTTTCGGCCCTGGTCACGGCGGCCGACCTGCGCGGTCGCACCGGCGCGACGATCGGCGTCTTCGAGGTCGACGAGGCCAGCCTGCGCCTCGTCGTACCGGAGCTGCGGCCGCGGCACATCGTCGTACTGAACCTGTTCCGCGACCAGCTCGACCGGTACGGCGAGGTCGACACGACCGCCGAGCTGCTGGCAGAAGGCATCGCGGCCACCAACGCACGGCTGTACCTGAACGCCGACGACGCCCGCGTCGCGAGTCTCGCCGACGCCGCGGCAGCACCGGACCTGGTCAGCTACTTCGGCATCGAGCACCTCCCGATCCGCTCGGCCGGTTCGATGTCCGCGGCCGACTCGGATCGTTGCCCGCGCTGTGGCGCACGGCTGGTGTTCAGCCAGGTCTTCTACAGCCATCTCGGCCACTACCGCTGCCCGAACGGCGACTTCGACCGGCCCACGCCGGACGTCGCGGTCACTGGGGTCGAGCAGGCGGACCTGGACGGCACCACGTTCTCCCTGTCCGCGCACGGCGTACCGCAGCGGATGCGGTACGGCCTGTCCGGCACGTACAACCTCTACAACGCCCTGGCGGCCGTCGGCCTGACGACAGGGCTGGGCCTCGCGCCGGCGTTGAGCGCGCAGGCAGTGCGGACCACCGAGGCCGCGTTCGGGCGCGTCGAGAAGACGGAGATCGACGGCCGGACGTTGTGGCTGCTGCTGATCAAGAACCCGACCGGGTTCGCGCAGGTGCTGGACACCTTCCTGGTCGGGCGGGCACCGCTCCGGGTGCTGATCGCCGTCAACGACCTGCCGGCCGACGGACGGGACGTGTCGTGGCTGTGGGACGTCGCCCTCGAGGCGCTGGCGCCGACCCGGCCGGAGGTCGTCGTGGCCGGCACGCGGGCCGCGGAGATCGCGCTGCGACTGCACTACGCCGGGACGGAGGCGACGGTGGCGCGCAGCCTCGACGACGGGCTCACCCGCTTGCTGTCCGGCCTGCCACCCGGCGGCGACGCGTTCGTGCTGCCGACGTACACCGCGATGCTGCAGATCCGCCGCACGCTCGGCCGGCGGGCCGCGGCATGAAACCCCTGCGGATCGCCCATCTGTATCCCCGGGACCTGAACGTGTACGGCGACCTGGGGAATGTCATCACGTTGCGGAAACGGCTGGAATGGCGCGGATTCCGGACCGAGGTGACGGCCGTGGAACCGGGTATTCCTTTCGACTTCTGCGCGGTCGACCTGCTCTTCGGTGGCGGCGGGCAGAATTCCGGTCAATCGGCACTGGCCGACGATTTGCTGGAGCGCGGCAGCGAATTGCGCAGAATTTCCGCCGCTGGGGTCCCGATGCTGTTGATCTGCGGAAGCTACCAGCTGTTCGGCCGGGAATTCGTCGACGCCGACGGCCGGCGGTACCCAGGCCTCGGGATCTTCGGCGCGACCACCACCGTCCGGCGGCAGCGGATGATCGGGAACATCGTCGTGGACAGCCGGTTCGGGCAGTTGGTCGGCTTCGAGAACCACTCCGGCCGGACCGTCCTCGATCCCGGCCAGCAGCCGCTCGGCACGGTGCGGCAGGGCTTCGGCAACAACGGCCGGACCGGTGACGAGGGCGCGGTGACCGGCAACACGATCGGCACCTATCTGCACGGGCCGGTCCTGCCGAAGAATCCCGCACTCGCCGACCACCTGCTGCTCCAGGCCGTCCGGCGCCGGTACGCCGTCGACGTACTCGAGCCGCTCGACGACGACCTGGCGGCGCGCGCCGCGACCGTCGCTGCCGCCCGCCCGCAAGGCCGCACCCTCAGCATCCGCCCGCGCCGCCGACGCCTGCACCGTCTCGGCGCCGCCCTCCGCGGCCTCTGAAACCGGCCTCTGAAACTGGCCCTGAAATCGGGCCCTGAAATCGGGCTCTCAACGTAGAAGGACCCCGGCCCGCAGGGGGCCAGGGTCCTTGGTGTACGGAGTGCGGTCAGTCGGCGAGGGCGCCCATCGGGTCCCAGGCCGGGAGGACGATCGGCTCGTCGTCGAGGCGCGCCTGGAGCTCGGCCGGCAGCGCGGAGCGCCGTACGGCGACCTCGAAGACGTGCTCGCCGAACCACGAGTCGTTCATGGTCCAGAAGCCGCTGTCGGCCTTCTCGTCGCCCCAGCTGTTCTCGACCCGCCAGCGGCGCGGCTCGCCGTCGACCACGTCGACGCCGGTGAACAGCATCGCGTGCGTCATCAGGGTCTCGTGGTGCACCAGGCGCTCGGCCTTGTCCAGCGTGAACTCGGTGTCGTAGATCGCGCTGTAGTCGTACAGCTTGGCGTCCCAGAAGCCGAGGTCGGCGTTCATCTGCTTGCCGACGTCGCAGCCGAACCAGACCGGCTCGCCGCCGACGATCGCGTCCTGGGTGAGCTTCTTGATCAGGTCGATCTCGACGTTCAGGTACACCACCGGCGGGGCGTCCACGATGTTGCCGAGGAAGTCCACGGTGAAGGTCTTGCCGACCGGGCTGGTCGAGCGCGGGTCGTGCACCAGGCAGACGTACTCGTCGACCGGCAGCTGCACGTACGCCGCCGCGAACTCGGTCGGAGTGGTCCAGCCGTCGCGGTGGAAGCCCTTGTCGCTGTCCTTCCACTGCCACAGGAACTTCTGCGGCGGCGTGCCGAGGTGGATGCTCAGCACCCGGTGCACGGTGGTCAGGATCTCGCGCTTGCGGTCGCGGCGGGTCTCGTCGCCGTCGAGCGCCCGCAGGTCGCGCGCACCCTGGCGGAGCAGCTTGCGGAGGGCGTCGTTCAGCTGCGCGGTCGCGGACGAGCTCTCGGTCTCCGGCATCGCCGACTTCGGCACCAGACCGTGCTTCTGCACCAGCGCGACGAACATGTTCCACTGGCCGCCGTCACCGATCGGGTCGGACAGCAGGTGCGCGACCGTGCGGTCGTCGGCGTCCCGGTCCGCGGTGTCGATGATCGCCTCGAGGAAGAAGTTCGACCGCTCGAACTTGTCCCAGAACAGCAGGTAGTTCTGGGAGAACTCGAAGTCCTTGACACCCAGCTTCTCGGCCGCACCGACGCGGAGCAGGTTCAGCCCGGCGAACAGCCAGCACCGCCCACTCTTCTTCTGGTTGGTCACCTTCCAGTCGTCCAGCAGATGGGACACCGAATGGTCCATCGACGTGACGACCTGGCGATCCAGGGCGATGCTGTTGACCGGGGTCTGCGTGACGGCGTTCTGCATCACCCGGTACTGCGGGTTCGACGCGAACTCCTTCTCGAAGAGCGCCAGCTGATCGGCAGTGAGATTCCGCTCCATGATGTCGACGGTATAACAGCCACCAAGCCCGGACGGCCGGATCGGAGTGGCGAATCCATGCCCTGGCCGAAACGCGCCACCGGTGACCACTTGCGCTACGCTAGTTGAAAACGACATTCAACAAAGGAGCGGCGCCATGGCCCGACGCCCGGCCCCGACCGGCAAGCGCAAGCCGAAGCAGAACCCGCTGGACCGCGACGGCATCACCTACATCGACTACAAGGACACCGCGCTGCTGCGCAGGTTCATCTCCGACCGCGGCAAGATCCGCTCCCGCCGCGTCACCGGCCTGTCCGTCCAGCAGCAGAAACAGGTCGCCCGCGCGATCAAGAACGCCCGCGAGATGGCCCTGCTCCCCTACACCTCCGCGAACCGCTGACCGTGTAACGACACCAGGGACTTCTCCGATCTAGGACTCGGGTCGCGCTCGCGACCCACCGGACAGCGCCCGAACCACGGCAGCGGGTTCGGCGATCCGCCGCTCGCGGCGCTCTGGGGGTCCCTGTGCTGTCCCGTCCTACTCATCTGCTGCGCCTGGTCGTGCCCGCGGCCCTGGTCGCCGCCGGCGTGATCGTCGTCACCGGTTCGTCCGGGTCGGCCGCCGAACTGCGCCCGTACCGCCCGGCGGTCAGCGCGCACCACGACGCGAAGCCCGAGTTCGAGCCGAACTCCGTGCTGGTGAAGTTCAAGAGCAAGGCCACCGCGTCCGCCCGCCGGGCCGCGGTCTCGAAGCTCGGTGCCACCGCGAAGCAACCGGTCACCTCGAGCATCGTCAGGCTCAGCGGCACGCTGTCCGCGCCGGAGCTTCTGAAGAAGGCCAAGGCCGACCCTGCCGTCGAGCTGGCCTCACTGAACTACAAGCGCCACACCACGGCGGTCCCGAACGACACCTATTACCCGGTCAGCGGCGGTGTCGGCCAGGCGTCGTACCTGAACACCGTCCGCATGCCGCAGGCGTGGGACGTGTCGAAGTCGACCGGCAACCAGGTGATCGCGGTCGTCGACACCGGTGTCGACGCGGGTCACCCGGACCTCGCCGGCCATCTGGTCGCCGGCTACAACGTGCTCGCGCCGACGACCGCTCCGAACGACGACAACGGTCACGGCACGATGACGCTGGGCATCATCGCGGCGTCGGCCAACAACGGCGCCGGCGTGGCCGGGGTCGGCTGGTCCGCGAAGGCGATGCCGGTCAAGGTCCTCGACGCGAACGGCGAGGGGTACGACGCCGACGTCGCCAACGGGATCACCTGGGCGGCCGACCACGGCGCCAGTGTGATCAACCTGTCGCTCGGCGGACCGGGCGACGACCAGGTCCTCCACGACGCCGTGAAGTACGCCGTCGCCAAGGGCGCTGTGGTCGTCGTCGCGGCCGGGAACGACGGCAGCGACGCGGTGCAGTTCCCGGCGTCGTACCCCGAGGTGATCGCGGTCGCGGCGACCGACGCCACCGGCCGGCTGACCGACTTCAGCTCGTACGGCGACTGGGTCGATATCGCGGCGCCCGGCTGGGACATCGTCAGCACCGGCGCGCGCAGCCTGACCGAGCCCGGTTACGACCCGTACTGGCTCTGCACCGGCACCTCCTGCTCCGCGCCGATCGTCGCGGGTGTCGCCGCCTTGATGAAGAACAAGTGGCCGACCCTCACGCCCACCCAGGTGGCGGCGCGACTCGAGACCGTGGCCCGCGACGCGGGCCCGCGCGGCACCGACCCGTACTACGGCGCCGGCGTCCTCGACGCGTACGCCGCACTCGGCGGCAGCTGGGCCGCGGACTTCCCGGGGCCTCCGCTCAAGGCAGCCGACGACGAGCCGGCTCGCGCCCGCAACCTCGGCGACCTGCCGATCGGGTTCGGTCTGAGCACCGGCGGCGTGACGAACACCGAGGGCGAGGTCGATTGGTACTTCGTGCACCCGACGGGCGCCCGCACGATGCGGGTCACCGTCTCGGGTCCCGCCTACACAGCGGACCTCCCGCAGAACTTCGCTCCGGTGGTGACGGTCTACGACAAGGACCTGCACCGCATCGGGTTCGCCCAGAACCCCTACCCGGCGGACTGGTCCACGAACGCTCCGCTGACAGCAACCCTCGATGTCCCCATCGATTCCGGGGTCTCGTACATCCAGGTCCGCAACTACAACGGTTCCCGCGTGGATCGCTCCTACGGCTTGAACATCTCACTGGTCAGCGCGGGCGCGACGACGACCGGCGAGGCGTACCCGGTCCGCGACGTCCTCCCCGGTGACCTGTCCGACGACGCCGCGCTGACGTCGAAGCCGTCGGTGACCTTCGCACGACCCGTCGACGCGACCACGGTCGACGGCAGCACGGTGAAACTGCTGAACGGCAAGACCCTGGCGACGATCCCCGCCACGGTCAGCTACGACGCCGCGACGCTGAAGGCGACGATCACGCCGGCGGCACAGCTCGTCGACAACGCGCCGTACAAGGTCTCGGTCTCCGGCGTGCACGAGGCGGACGGGACTGCGCTGGCTCCGGTGCTGACCAGTTTCAGCACGATCGACTGGTACCCGAGCCAGCTGAAGGCGTTCGACGCGAGCGGCGCGTACCTCGCCGCGACCCTGAACTGGACGCTGCCGGAGATGACCGACTTCGGGCAGGTTGTGGTCCGGGTCGCCGCCGGGACCAAGGCGCCGGCCCTGGACACCGGCACGCTCGTCTACGCCGGTACGGCGTCCTCGGTCAAGGCGACCGGGCTGGCGCAAGGAACGACGTACACCTTCGCGGCCTGGATCAAGGACCGTGAAGGGCGGGTCGGCCCGGCCTCGGTGACCCAGTTGCTCGGGATGAAGTCCGGGATCAGCACGACCTCGACGCTGGTCAACTACGGCGGCTCGATCACGATCAAGGGCAGCACCCTGCGGATCGACAACAAGGTGTACGCCGGTCTGCCGGTCAACGTCTACGTGCGGCCGAAGAACTCCACGAAGTTCGCCCTGCTGGCGGCGTTGAAGACGTCGTCGACCGGGACCCTCGCGGTGGCGCACAAGCCCCTGGTGTCGTCGGTGTACATGCTGACGTTCCCCGGAGACGCGGACCTGATGGGCACCCGGAGCGCCGACATCACCGTGCAGGTGGCGCCGACGATCTCGGCCACGCTGGCGCCGGCGTCGATCCGGCTCGGGCAGGCGACCGCGTTGAGCGGGTACGTCGCTCCTGCGCACGCCGGTCAGCCCGTGTACCTGCAGCAGTACGGGAACAAGGTCTGGAAGTCGATCGCCTCGGTGAAGCTCAGCACCTCGGGCAAGTACGCGTTCGGCATCAAGCCCGCCGTCCGCGGCCAGATCGCGTACCGGGTCTTCTTCCCGGGTGACGCGGACCACGCCCCGGCGTACTCCGCGAACAAGATCGTCACGATCAGCTGATCACAGCAGAACGCCCCGGCCGTCGCGCGGCCGGGGCGTTCTCGTGTGCTGTAGTCAGACCAAGCGGCGGTCTGTTGCCCAGCGGGTGAGTTCGTGGCGGTTCGAGAGCTGGAGTTTGCGCAGGACCGAGGAGACGTGGGTCTCGACGGTCTTCACCGAGATGAAGAGCTCGCGGGCGACCTCTTTGTAGGCGTAGCCGCGGGCGATCAGGCGCAGTACCTCGCGCTCGCGCTGCGACAGCCGATCGAGGTCCTCGTCCACCGACGCGATGTCGATGGCGCCCGAGAACGCGTCCAGCACGAACCCGGCCAGCCGCGGCGAGAACACGGCGTCACCGTCGGCGACCCGGTTGATCGCGTCCACCAGCTCGGCGCCGGAGATGTTCTTGGTGACGTACCCGCGGGCGCCGGCCCGGATCACGCCGATCACGTCCTCGGCTGCGTCCGACACCGACAGCGCCAGGAACTTGATGTCCGGGTGCCGCTGGTGGACCTGCTTCATCACCTCGGTGCCACCGCCGCCGGGCAGGTGCACGTCGAGGAGAACGACGTCGGGCTCGGTGCCGACGATCGCCTTCACCGCGGTGTCGACGTCGGAACCCTCCCCGACGATGTCGACCGAGGCGCCGATCTCGCTGCGTACCCCGGCCCGGAACATATCGTGATCGTCGACGACGACAACCCGCCTGCTGCTCATCTGTCCATCTCCAGTCGCACTTCGGTCCCTGTCTCCGGATCGGACCGCACCGTCGCGCGGCCGCCGTGCCGTTCCATCCTGCCCATCACACTGTGCCGCAAGCCGAGCCGATCGTCCGGGACCTCGTCGACGACGAACCCCTTGCCGCGGTCCCGGACGAACATCTCCACACGGTCCCCGTCCACCTCGACGAACACGTCGATCTTCGCAGCGCCGGAGTGCTTGGCGGCGTTCACCATCGACTCCCGGGCGGCCCGGACCATCGACGACAGCGGCTCGGTCAGGTCACAGTCACCGACCGTGATCACCTCGATCGGTACGCCGTGCGAGTCCTCGACCTCGGCGGCGGCCCGCTTCGCGGCGCTGGCCAGTGTCTGGTCCGCGTTGTCGTCCTCGTCGTACAGCCAGGACCGCAGTTCACGTTCCTGGGAGCGCGCCAGCCGGGCGACCGCCTTCGGGTCGTCGGACTGCTTCTGGATCAGCGCGAGCGTCTGCAGCACCGAGTCGTGCAGGTGCGCGGCCATGTCGGCGCGCTCCTGCGAGCGGACCCGTTCGGCGCGCTCGGCGTTCAGGTCGCGGGTCAGCCGGTGCACCCAGGGCCCGGCGATGACGCCGATCCCGACCACCGCGAGCAGCAGCGCGATCAGTACGTCGCCGACCATCGAGAGCCGGCCGTTCTGGACCAGGAACAGGGTGACCGCCGTACCGATCAGGATCAGCCCGACGGCGATCCGGACCAGCGACTTCCAGCCGCCCTTGCCGAGCACCAGCCCGAGGATCGGGACCCGGATGTCCTGCGCCCACTTGTCCTTCTGGTTCTCGTCCGCCTGCCGCCAGATCAGCGCCAGACCGGCCGCGGCGAACACCAGCGGCCAGAACAGCTTGCCGGCGACGCCGAACCCGGCGACCTGGAGCAGCAGCAACACACCGATGCCGATCGCCACCAACGCCGGCAGCTGGCCGCGGCTCTTCTCCCGCTTCCGCTGCTTCGCCTCGGTCACCGGCGCCGGCGGCTCGTCCGAGCGCAGCCCGCTGCGGGTGTGCGCGGCCAGGCCGGGCGCGTTCGGCACCGTCTCCGGCGCCAACGGCATCAGGAACCACAGCGCCGCATAGATCAGTACGCCGAATCCGCCGAACACCGTGGTCGCGATCAGGACCAACCGCACGACGGTGTCGGACACGCCGAGGTGGTCCGCGACACCACCGGCCACACCGGCGATCACCCGTCCCTCGGTACGCCGGTACGCCCGGCGCGGCGGGTCGGACGCCGGTCGCGGCGGCGGAGCAGGCTGCCCAGGCCCCTGCTGTCCCGGTGCCTGCGGTCCCGGCCCCGGCTGGCCCGGACCGGTGGGCGGCCCACCTGGGGCGCCGTGCTGCTGCTGACCCATCCGCGCGGCGTAGGCGGCGTACGGGCCTTGGTACTGGCCTGGTCCCTTCGGGCCCCAGCCCTTGTACCGCCACTGGTTCTGCGCAGGCGTCGACTCGGGTCGGTCCTCGTTCGTCGAGGATCCGCCCGTCGGCGCGGCTGCTGGCTGGCTCATCACCACGATCGTCACATGTGGACCGGCCCGACACCAGCAGGCTTGTCCCGGGCCCGCTCCTCAGCCGCCGCCCGGCCCGCTCAGGGTGCGCTCGGGGAGAACCCCGAATTCCGGGCACTCCGGGGGCCATCAGGGGCCATCCCCGATGTGATCCGGGGTGCCGGCGCGGGAGTATCGATGGCATGGAGCAGAACCAGAGTGGACCCGCCGGGTTCGACCGCGACCGCCTGCAGAACCCCCAGAGCTGGCGGCGCAGCAGGTCGGACCGCTGGGTCGCGGGTGTCTGCGGCGGCATCGGTCGCGCGCTGAACATCGACCCCGTGCTGGTCCGCGTGGTGATGGCCGTCCTGATCCTCAGCGGTCCGGGCATCATCTTCTACATCGCCGCCTGGGTCCTGATGCCCGACGAGGGCAGTGACCGCGCACCGGTGCAGGGCGTGCTCGGCGACCGGATCCGGACCGACCACCCGTGGTTCTGGCCGGTGGTGATCGGGATCTGCATCTTCGCCGCGATCGCGACGATGTCGTCGTTCAAGTTCGGCCACTTCGTCCCCGGTCCGGTGATCGTGCTGGCGGTGATCTGGCTGCTCGCCAAGCACCGCAAGGCCGGCAAGCAGTCGTCCCAGAACCAGCAGCAGAACCAGCCCTCGCAGTACCAGCCGCAGCAGAACCAGCCGCAGCGCCCGCAGGACACCACGTCCCCGGCGAGCGCCGGCCAGCAGTTCACCTCGCATCAGTACCCAGGCCCGCAGAACACCGGCCAGCAGAACTCGGCGTACACGCCCCCGCAGACCGGCCCGTCCGTTCCTCCGACGGGCCTGTCGTCCTCGGCCACACAGCGACCCCAGGACCGCACCGTCGAACCGGTCCAGCCTGTGTGGACCGAGGACGACCCCCTGGGCCTGTACGTCGACGAGCCGGCCGGCGCCACCCGTCCGGTCGCGACGACCAAGCGCGCCGAACCGCCCGCGAAGGGCATGCGCGGTATCAAGTCGATCATCGTCGTGCTGACCGGTCTCGCGATCGGGATCGCGGCGCTGGCGGGGGCCTCGACCGCGACCATGCTGGTCATCGGTCTGGCCACGCTCGGCGGCGGCATGCTGATCGGCGGTTTCGTCGGGCGCACGCTGGCCCTGCTTCCGCTGGGCATCCTGCTCGCCGTCGGAGCCGTGGCGAGCACGGTGTTCCCCGGCGTACCGCGGAACTTCGCCGACACCAACTACGTCGCGCCGGCCGGGCAGACGATCACCGCGACCGGCACGAGCTACCAGTTCGACGCCGGGTCGGTGACTTTGGACCTGACCAAGGCCACCTTCGCCCCGGGCGCCAAGGTCGACGTCCACGGCGGCGTCGGCGAGGTCGTCGTCAAGGTGCCGGCGAACGTCGACGTGAAGGGCCAGCTGTCGACCGAGATGGGAGACGTTGCCTTCCTCAACCAGCAGCACGAGGGCCATAATGCTCAGCTGAACCTCGACGACCTCGGCGCGGACGGCAAGGCCGGCCCGCAGCAGGTCACCCTGGACCTGGACCTCAGGCTGGGCAGCATCAAGGTGGAGCGCAGATGAGCCAGCAGCGACGGAAGACCAAGCCGGACGTTCCCGGTGTTGTGGCCGGGACCGTGCTGGCCGGGGGCGCCACGATCTGGATGCTGACCGAGAACGGCGTACTGCAGTCCGACGACCTGGGCGTCACCAGCGCCCTCCTGCTGGTCACCGCCGGGCTCCTCGGTCTCGCCGCGTCACACCGCGGCTAATCCGGTGGACGGCGGGTACGCCGTTCCCTAAGCTCCACGCCGTGAGCAGCCCGGAGGCGGACAGACCGTAACCAGAGACGACTCAACGGCAGGCGATCCCGTCTGCCGCCGTTCTCTCATGGTTGCGGAGTGCCTCCATGCCTTTCGTGCTGTACCTGCTCGGCCTGGCCGTTTTCGCCCAGGCGACCTCTGAATTCATGCTCGCCGGGCTCGGCCCGGACATCGCCCAGGACCTGGGCGTTTCCCTTCCCACCGCCGGCTGGCTGACCTCGGCGTTCGCGCTCGGCATGATCGTCGGCGCGCCGGCGATCGCCGTCCTCGGCGCCCGCTGGCCGCGCCGCCGGACGCTGCTGGTAACGCTGACCGTCTTCCTCGCCGCGCATGTGGCCGGTGCGCTGACCAGCAGCTTCACCGTGCTGCTGGTCACCCGGATCCTGGCCGCGCTCGCGAACGCGGGCTTCCTGGCCATCGCACTCGCCACCGCCACCACCCTCGTCCGTCCGGACGCCAAGGGCCGCGCCACCTCCGTCCTCCTCGGCGGTACGACGCTCGCGTGCATCGTCGGCGTACCGGCGGGGGCCGTCCTCGGCCGCTCGTTCGGCTGGCGGTCCGCGTTCTGGGCGGTCGCGATCATCTCGCTCCCGGCGCTCGTCGCGATCCTGCGCTCGATCCCGTCCCGCGGCGTCCCCAGCGCGGCCGGGGTACTGCGGTTCGGGATCCGGCCGCGACTCGCCGTACTGCTGCTGCTCGGGGCGCTCGTGAACGGAGCGACGTTCTGCTCGTTCACCTACCTCTCGCCGGTGCTGACCGAGGTGACCGGGTTCGGGGTGGGGTGGGTACCGGCGATGCTCGCGCTGTTCGGGCTCGGTTCGTTCGCCGGCGTGACCGTCGCCGGTCGCTTCGCCGATCGCCGCGACCACCGGCTCACATTCGTTGCCGGGGGCATCTTGCTGATCGGCTGGTGCGCCTTCGCGCTGACCGCCGGCCACGCCGCGCCGACGGTCGTCCTGGTCTTCGTCCAGGGCGCCCTTTCCTTCGCCGTCGGCTCCACACTGATCTCCTACGCCCTGTACGCCGGCTCCGCGTCCCCCGTCCTGACGGGCGGCCTGGCCACCGCCGCACTCAACGTCGGAGCCGCCACCGGACCGCTCCTGGGAGGCCTCGCGATCGGGGCCGCCGGCTTCTCCGGACCACTCTGGGCAAGCGCGGTCCTGGTGGGTACGGCGCTCTGTCTCGGAGCCGCCTCGGTTAGTCTTGTGGACTGCGAAGTACCGGAGGGACCCTGGTGAAGCGGGTCCCGTGGTCGAGGAGTCTCAATGGTGCGCGGCACCGTGAAGTGGTTCAACGCCGACAAGGGCTACGGCTTTCTGGCCGTCGAAGGCGGCGACGTGGACGACGTGTTCGTGCACTGGAGCAAGATCGTGTCCGACGGGTACAGGACCCTCGAGGACGGCCAGCGGGTCGAGTTCCAGATCGTCGACGGGCCCAAGGGCCGCGAGGCGGACGCCGTCACTCCGGTCTGACCAGCGGTCTGGTCCGGCAACCGATAACCTGTCGTCTCATCGTGTGAGGGGTGAGACGTGGCAGAGCCGGTACCCGTGGTCCGGAAGCTCGAGCATGCGCTGAACGACGACGACTTCGCCTGGTCACTGCTGCTGGTCGGCGAGGACCAGACGGACAAGCTCGCGACGCTGACCGGCGACCTGCGCGGGCCGTTCTCGACGTCCGGCGACGGCAAGCAGATCACGTCCGGCTTCTCCTACTGGGGGATCGGTCCGACGATCGCCTGGGCGAACGCGACGAACGACCCGTTCTACCTGGTGATGAAGGCCGGTGCGGAGTCGTTCCTGCGGCACTGGCGCACGCTCCGGCCGCATGTCGAGAACGGCGGCTTCCACCTGGTCAGCCTCGGAGTCGGCACCGGCGTCAAGGACCGCACGATCCTCAGCGACATGCGCCGGCACAACGCGGACATGTACTACATCCCGGTCGACATGAGCTCGGAGATGCTGCGGATGGGCACGCTGGAGCCCGTCCGCGGCGCCCGGTTCCCGGTGTCCCAGGTGCTGCCGGTGCAGCTGGACTTCTCCATCGCCGACAACATGGACGAGCTGGCCCAGATGCTCGCCCGGCTGGTCGGCGAGGAGCCGATCCTGTTCACGCTGACCGGCAACACGCTGGCGAACTTCGAGAACGACGAAGAACTGCTCCGCACTCTCACCCGGGTGCTCCGGTCGCAGGACCGGCTGTTGCTCGAGGTCGCCAGCACCACCCGGCTGGACCAGGAGGCCGCGGACGCAGCAGCCGACGAGTACCACCAGACGCGGGCGTTCGCCGAGTTCGTCACCAGCGCCCTGCGGTACAACACCGATCTCAAGATCAACCACGAGCTGGTGAAGTTCGTCGGCGAGGTCGAGGACGAGGACGCGCTGCTGGTCAAGATCCTCTGGCAGAACGACACCGACGACGAGATCCGGATGGAGCTGCCGGACCACACCGAGGTGCCGCTGTCGACCGGCGACACGATCCGGCTCTACACCACCCGGAAGTACTCCACCGCGCGGCTGAAGCGGCTCACCGAGGCGTGCAAGCTGACGCCGGTCGAGGCGATCCAGTCCCAGTTCCGGTACACCCGCCGGCCGAACCCGTTCGGCCTGGAGTTGCTGCTGCTCGCACCGGAGACGGCCGGCGAGGCCGCGCACAGCCTCGCCGACGACATCTGGTCCACATGAATCGGCGGACCGTCGTCAGTTGGGTGACGTACGGCCTGCTCGCGGTCGCATTTGTACTCGGCGTGATCTGGTTCCTCTGGCCGGGGAACTCCCGCTGGGAGCCGGCGGTCAACTCGCTGACGCTGGTCGCCGGGCTGACCGGCATCTTCGTCGAGCGGCTCACGGCCGAGGCGGAACGCCGTACCGAGGTACTGCGGGCCGTCGCGGACGAGCTGCAGGAGAACACCCGGCTGCTGAACGACGACCGGTTCTCGCCGGACGCGCCGACCAGCCGGCAGGTGTACCCGCGGCTGGTGGTGTCCGCGGTCGACCTCGCGCTGGTGTCCGGCGTACTCGGGCTGCACAAGGACGCGGACCTGGTCGGGCTGCTGCACCGCTGGCGGGACACCGTGCACCTGTTCAACCGGCGGCTCGACCTGACCGAGATCAGCACGTTCTCGAACACCATCTCGGCGGCCGAACTGGCCGGCTTCCACCGGGCCCTGCACCGCGAGAACAGCTACTTCGCCGCCACCCGCGAGATGCTGCAGAAGCTGCTCGGCCGGATCCCCCAGACATGATCCAGCCTTAACGGCTGGGGCCGTAACCGGGGCAGTTGCTGTCAGTAGTGGCAAATTTTCCCGAGCCGTTGACTTCGTGACGCCGCGAGGGCTTCACTTTCGGACAGGACCGTAAATACGGCACCCCGGAGGCATTCGCATGCGATCAGCCCGCTCGCTCGTCGCGGTGGCACTCGCCGCCGTCCTCGTCAGCACCCTCTCCACGCCCGCCCGCGCAACCCCTGAGCCACCCACCGCCACGGTCACCTCCCTCGGTACGCCGCTGTCCGACGTACTGCTGATCGGAGGCACCGTCGCACCCGGACCGAACGGCAAGACCGCGATCTGGAACGTGTCGAGCGGCAGCCCGGCGTACCTGAACGCCATCGACCCGGCGACCGGCGACAGCCTGCTGTCCACGGCGCTGACCGGCGCCGACGGGAGCTACGCGGTCGCCGCCGCGCCGGACGGCACCATCTATGCCGGCACCTACAACAACGGCCACCTGTACCGGCTCAAGCCGGGCGCGACCACCGCGGAGGACCTCGGCCGGCCGCTCGCCGCCGAGTCGTTCATCCTGCGGATCACCGTCGACGAGCAGGGCAACGTGTACGGCGGCACGTACCCGCACGGCCGCGTGTTCCGGTACGACCACCAGACCGGCGCGGTCCGCGACTACGGCACGGTCAAGGCCGGCCAGGGCTACGTGAAGAGCATCGACTACGCCAACGGAAAGCTGTACACCGGCACCGAGCCGGACGCATACTTCCAGGAGATCGACGTCGCCACGGGCGCGGTCACCGAGATCCCGGCCCCGCCGACGATGGGCGACCCGAAGGACAAGGTCGTCTACGACCTGAACGTCCGCGGCGGCCGCGTGTACACCCGGGTCAGCACGGCGTTCCCGGGCCCGATGTACGTCTGGGACATCGCGTCCCGGACCTGGGTCGACGAGATCCCGAACGAGCACGGTCTGGACATCTCCCCGCTCGGCGCCGACGGGTCGCTGTACATGATCCAGGCGAGCGAGCTGAAGAAGTACGACCCGGCGACCAAGACGCTGACCGGCACCGGCCTGACCTTCACCGGCCGGATCCAGAACGCCCGCTCGATCGGGTACGCCGACCTGAACCTGCCCGACTACCCCGGGACCAGCGTGGTCGGCACGCTGTGGCGCGGCGAGGAGTTCCGGTACAACCCGCAGACCGGCAAGTCGGAGATCTTCCAGACCAAGGTCCGCCGGGAGCCGATCGAGATCCTGTCGGTGGCCGGGGGCAAGGACAACATCTACGCCGGCGGCTTCCTGAACGGCGGCGTGTCGGTCGTCAACCCGACCACCGGCGAGACGAAGTTCAACCGGTTCTCGCAGGTAGAGGCCTTGATGGAGGCCTCGAACGGCACCGTCTACGTCGGCGCCTACCCGGAGGCCCGCCTGTACTCGTACGCCCCGACCCAGCCCTGGAGCAGCCCGGAGTACTCCCCCGGCCCGCCCGGTACGCCGGACAACCCGAAGCAGCTGCTGAACCTGAAACCCGACCTGTTGCAGACCCGCGCGCGGGCGCTGACCGAGGTGAACGGCAAGATCGCGGTCGGAACCGTCCCCGACGGCGACCGGCTCGGCGGCGCACTGGTGATCTACGACCCGACGACGAACACCGCGGAGAAGTACCGGAACGTGGTCCAGGACGAGTCCGTCTTCGGCCTCACCAGCCACTGCGGCATCGTGTACGGCGGAACGTCGATCGCCGGTGGTCTGACCACCACGCCCCCGACCCGCACAGCGGGCACAGTGTTCGCGTGGGACGTGGCCAAGAAGAAGAAGCTGTGGGAATCCGTGCCGGTGCCCGGCGCGGCCACCGTCTCGTCGGTCACGATCGGACCGGACGGGCTGCTGTGGGGTGTGGCCGGCAAGACCGTCTTCGCCGTCGCCCCGGACAGCGGCAAGTTGAAGAAGTCCTTCACGCTCGGGACGACGACCTCCAGCGGCGACATCGTCGCCACCTCGGAGGCCGTCTACGTGAGCATCGACCTGAACAAGATCTTCCGGATCGCGCCGGGGAGCAAGGCCACTCCGACGCTGTTCGTCGAGCACGCGCACCGGCGGCTCGGCGTCCGGGGAGATCACCAACTGCTGATGACGAGCGGCTCTCAGCTGTTCCGAGTTGATATCAGCCGTTGACAGCCGAAATTCATCCCGGCTACTTTCGGCCCTGACCGTTATTCGGTTTACCTACTTCCGGCCCTGACTTCCGGACACCCAGGGGGTGCGATGAAAACCACCGTCCGCCGCATCGCGGCACCACTCACGGCACTCGTTCTCGCCGCCGCGCTCAGCTCCTGCGGCGGTGGCGACTCGGGCTCGTCGGACTCGAAGAAGAGCGTCACGCTCTGGATGTACCCGGTGATCGCCGACCAGGCGGCCAGCGACGCCTACTGGAAGAAGGTCGAGACCGACTTCGAGGCGGCGAACTCCGGGATCGACCTGAAGGTCGAGGCGCAGCCGTGGGCGAACCGTGAGGAGAAGGTCGCGGCCGCGTTCTCGGGCAAGAAGGGCCCGGACGTGCTGCTGATGATCCCGGACCAGATCCCGCAGTACGTGAACAGCGGCTCGCTGGAGCCGGTCGACGACGTGGTCGCCCCGGACAAGGACAAGTTCCTGCCGGCCGCGATCCCGGGCCTGACCGTCGACGGCAAGGTGTACGGCGTACCGATCTATCACACCGTCACGACCACGATGTACAACAAGACGGTCCTGACCAAGGCCGGGATCGCCAAGCCGCCGGAGACCTGGGACGAGATCAAGGCCGCGGCACCGAAGCTCAAGGCCGCCGGGTTCTCCACGCTGGACTACTCGGCCTCGCCGGAGGCGACGCTGAACCTGAACTTCTACCCGCTGCTCTGGCAGGCCGGCGGCAAGGTGTTCGCCGACGACGGCAAGAGCGTCACGTTCAACCAGGCCCCGGGCCTGGAGGCGCTGACCTTCCTGAAGAGCCTGTGGGACGAGGGTGCGATCCCGAAGACCGCGCTCACCGCGGGCAACGTGGTCGCGGACTCGCCGTTCGGCAAGGGCCAGGTCGCGATGGCGATGACCAGCGTGCCGGCCGACGCCGCCACGGTGGCCAAGACCTGGGGCGCGGCGAACGTCGAGATCGGTACGCCGCTGACCGGCGAGAAGCAGGTCGGGTACGGCATCCCGGGTGGCCTGGTTCTGAACGCGGCCTCCGCGAACACCGACGAGGCGAAGAAGTTCCTGTCGTTCATGACCCAGCCGGCCCAGCTCGACGCGCTCAGCAAGGCGTCCGGCTTCTACTCGCCGCGCAGCGACGCCAAGTCCGAGCAGACGGACCCGACCGCGGCGAAGTTCCACGACGCCCTGCAGTACGCCGTACCGGGTGAGGCGAACGCGTCGGCGCGGCAGATCATGTCGCTGCTGAGCACCGAGATCCAGGCTGTGCTGACCGGCAAGAAGCAGCCGCAGCAGGCCCTGGACGACGCCGCCAAGCAGGCCAACGACCTGCTCTCGAGGCAGCGTTGACCGAAGCACGGCAGCCGGACACGGCGGCGGGCCGGGCGGGCCCCGCCGCCCTCTCGGCCCACCGGCCGGGTCGGCTTCGCCTCTTCTCCCGCGCCGGGGCGCCCCCGCGGGGGGGGGGGGGGCCCCCAAAGCCCGGGGGGGGGGTGGTGGTGGGGTGGGGCGGGGGGGGGGGGGTGGGGGGGCTTGGCGGGCGGGCGGA
>NZ_JBSHBJ010000055.1:0-25962 GCF_053611945.1 Kribbella sp. NPDC054772
CCCAGGCACGCACCTCACGGCACGTGCCCAGCGCCCACGATGCTCCGCATCGAGGCCACTGACCACGCACCGCGATGCACGCACCTGAACACCGAAATCACTCGCCGAACGTCCGACCCAGGACACTAGGAGTCTCGTCATGGATCGTCGTACCTTCTTGACCAGTAGTGGCGTCGGCATCGCAGCCGCCGCGTTCTCCCTCGCGAACGTTCGTCCCGCACTGGCCGCGCAACAGGCCACCGTGACATCGCTCGCCGAGCTTCAGCAGGCCGTCAACAGCGCCACCGCCGGCACCACGATCACGATGGCGAACGGCTCGTACGCCGTACCGTCGGGCTCGCCGATCACGATCAGCAACCGGCACGGCAGCAGTACCGCACCGATCACGATCGTCGCCGCGAGCCGCGGTGGCGTGACGCTCACCGGTGCGCAGAGTTTCGTGTTCTCCGGTTCCTCGGACATCACGATCAGCGGGTTCGCGTTCCGGCAGAGTGCGACGCTGGAGATCCCGGCGGACTGCCCGCGGATCCGGCTCACGCGCAACGACTTCCAGCTCGCGAGCGCGGCCGAGCACTGGGTGGTCGTCCGCGGTGACGACGTGAAGGTCGACCGCAACGTCTTCCACGACAAGTCCACGCTCGGCGTCTACCTGGTGATCGACGGCCCGGGCACGGAAGCGATGGCACAGCGCACGTACATCCTGCGCAACTACTTCCGCGACCACACGTTCAGCGGGGCGAACGGCGGCGAACCGATCCGCCTGGGGGTCAGCGGCCGCGCGCTCAGTACCGCCGATGCGACCGTCGAGTACAACCTGTTCGAGCGGTGCAACGGCGACCCCGAGGCGATCTCGGTGAAATCGTCCGGCAACACCATCCGGTACAACACGGTCCGCTCGTCGCTCGGCGGCATCGTGCTCCGGCACGGCAACGACAACCGGGTGGAGAGCAACTATCTGCTGTCCGGCAGCAACGGCATCCGGATCTACGGCAACGACCACCTGATCGTGAACAACTACGTCGGCGGGGTCGCGAGCGCGGGCGTCGTACTCGGGAGCGGTACGGAGCGGGACCACTACGAGGGGGAGCCGTCCGACTCACGGCGCGGCAACGACGCCCCGGACCGGGTCACGATCGTGCTGAACACGCTCCGGAACAACGGCCAGGCAGTGGCCGGTGAGAGCCAGCGGACCGTCCCGCCGCTGGCTTGCGTGATCGCCGACAACCTCCTGGTCGGCGACTCCGGTCAGCTCGTCGACATGCCGTACCTGGACGGCATCACCTGGTCGGGCAACATCACCTGGGGCGGCGCGACCGACGGCAACATCCCGTCATCCGGCTTCACCCGCGCCGACCCGAAGCTCGCAGCCGGCAGTGACGGCGTCTACCGGCTCGGTGCGGGCAGCGCCGCCGCGAACGCGGCCGCCTTGAACCACGCGAGCCAGGTCACCGACGACGTCGACGGTCAGGCCCGGACAGCGCCGTACGACGTGGGCGCCGACGAGTACTCGACCGCGGCGACGGTCCGGCACCCGCTGGCCGCGTCCGAGGTCGGACCAGGCGCCGCCTAGACGACGCTCGGCTGGCTGTTGCCCGCCTCCCGGATGCCGCGGCGCATGTCGACGCGGGTCAGCAGGGCCAGACCGATCACGAAGAAGATGCCAAGGGCGACGATCGCGGGACGGTACGAGCCGGTGATCTGGTGGACCAGACCGAACACCAGCGTGCCGAGCCACGACGTACCGCGTTCGCCGGCCTGGTAGAGCGAGAAGTACTCCGCCTCGCGGCCCTTCGGGATCAGCTGACTGAACGCCGACCGGGACAGCGCCTGCGTGCCGCCGAGCACGATCCCGATCGCGACGCCCATCGCGAGGAACGGCGCGATCTGGTGGGCGGGCAGCAGGAAGCCGGCGATCACGATCAGCATCCAGATCACCAGACCGGCGGTGATGGTCCGGTGGGCGCCGTACCGCTGGGCGACCCGGCCGAACACGATCGCGCCGAAGAACGCCACGAACTGCACCATCAGGATGGTCGCGATCAGCACCTGGGTCTGGAACCCGAGCTGCTTCTCGCCGTACGTCGACGACACCGAGATCACGGTCTGGATGCCGTCGTTGAAGAACAGGTACGCGACCAGGAACAGCAGCGTCATCGGGTAGGTCCGGATGTGCTTCAGGGTCGCCGACAGCTGCCCGAAGCTCTGCCGGACCAGACCGCGGCTGCGGACCGGCTCGACGCTCACCGGCGGCCGGTCCCGCAGCCGGACGAACGGGATGATCGTGAACAGGCCCCACCACACACCGGCACTGAGCAGGCTGAGCCGGACGGCGGTGCCCTGGCTGATCCCGAGCGCGTCGTGCGCGGTGACCACCGCCAGGTTGATCGCGAGCAGGATGAAGCCACCGGCGTACCCGAAGGCCCAGGCGCGTGACGAGACGGCGTCGCGCTGGTCCGGGGGAGCGATGTCGATCAGGATCGAGTCGTACACGACCAGCGCCGAGCCCAGACAGACGTTGCCGATGAAGAGCAGCAACGCGCCGAGCTCCCAGCGGCCGCCGCCGACGAACACCATGCAGCAGGCGGACAGCGCACCGGCCCAGGCGAACGCGCACATCAGGAGCTTCTTGCGGGCCATCCGGTCCGCGATCGCCCCGACCACCGGCAGGAACAGTGCGGAGGCCAGCGTCGCGACCGTGACCACGTAGAACGCGAGCGAGCCGGGGGAGATCCCGAGCCCGAGGACGTGCAGGTCGGTGTTGCACGGGTGGTCCGTGGTCCCGACGTACCCACAGGCGTCGGTCTCGGCGACGGAGGTCAGGTACGGCGCGAACAGTACCGTCGCGACCGTGGTGACGTACCCGGAGTTCGCCCAGTCGAAGAGGCTGAACCCCCAGTACTCACGCTTGTCCACACCGTCGGGGGCGGAGAGAAGTCCCATGCGCGGAAGTCTGTCAGGTCCGGGGTACGTCGCGACGTACCCGGCGATAACACTTCAGTGCCACTGGCCCCGCTCTATCAGGACATCCCGCAGTACGTCGGTGCGGTCCGTGATGATGCCGTCGACTCCGGCGTCGAGCATCCGGTGGATCGTGGGCGCGTCGTCGACCGTCCAGACGTGCACCTGCTTGCCGCGGGAGTGGGCGCGCTTGATCAGACCGGGGGTGAGTACGTGCAGCCGGCCGTAGTGCTCGGGGATCTGCAGGCACGCGCCGTTCGACGGGAGTGCGAACGGCAGGAGCCGAAGCAGCGCGGTCTCGCGGTCGCCGTACCCGGTGCACAGTCGCGGGCCGAGCCGTTTGCGGATCCGGCGTACCCGGGACTGGGAGAACGACGAGACGCAGACCCGGTCGATCGCGTTCGCCGCCGTGAGGACCTGCGCGGCGGGCTCCAGGCCACCCTCGGCCTTGATGTCCAGGTTGAACCGGATGTCGGGGAAGTGTTCCAGCAGCTCGTCGAGCCGGGGGATCGGCTCGTGGCCGTTGATCCTCGCCTTCGAGACCTCCGACCAGGGGAGCTCGGCGATCACGCCGGTCCGGTCCGTGACCCGGTCGAGCCGGTGGTCGTGGAAGGCGATGACGACCCCGTCGCTGGTCGCGTGCAAGTCGGTTTCGACGTAGGTGTAGCCCAGGTCGACCGCGTGCTGGAAGGCGCGCAGCGAGTTCTCGTACCCGATGATGTCGGGGTGTCTGGCCCCGCCTCGATGCGCCATCGCGATCGGTCCGTCGTGGTCGAGGTAGGGGTACACGTCATGAAGTATGTACCGTTTGGGTGGTGACGGTACTCAGCCCCCGCCCTGACCTGTGGACCCTCGACAGCGGTGTCCTCCACCTCAACCACGGTTCGTACGGCGCCGTGCCGCGCCGGACGCAGGAGGTGATGGCCGGCCTCCGGGTGGAGATGGACGCGAACCCGATGGTCTGGTTCCGCACCGTCGCCGACCGGTTGACCACGAGCCGGCTCGAACTCGCGGCGTACCTGCAGGTGGACCCGGCCGGGTTCGCCCTGGTCCCGAACGCCAGCGCCGGCGTGACGGTCGCGCTCGCCACGCTGCCGATCCCGGCCGGCAGCAAGATCGTCCTCACCGACCACGCGTACGGCGCGGTCCGGTACGCCGCCGAGCGGTACGCCCGGGAGCGTGGCGCCGAAGTGGTGAACGTCGGGATCCCGCTCGAGGCCGACGACGCCACCGTGGTCGCGCTGATCGCGGAGCAGCTGGACAACGCCTCCGTGCTGATCGTCGACCAGATCACCTCCGGGACCGCCAAGGTGTTCCCGATCGAGGGACTCGTCGCGGCCGCCCACGAACGCGGCGTACCCGTCGTCGTTGACGGCGCCCACGCGCCGGCGCTGATCGACGCCCCGGCCGCCGCGGGCGCCGACTTCTGGACCGGCAACTTCCACAAGTGGCCGGCCGCACCGCGAGCAACCGCCGGCCTGGTGGTCGCCGAACGGTGGCGGTCGGCGTCGATGCCGCTGATCGTGTCCTGGTCGGAGTACGACGAGCGGATGCCGGAGCGCTTCGACATGCAGGGCACGTACGACTACGTGCCGTGGATCGCCGCGCCGGAGTCGCTGCGCGTGCTGGCCGAGCTCGACTGGCCGACCCGCCGGCCCCAACTGACCGCGCTCGTCGAGGAGGGCGCGCGGATCCTGGCCAAGGCGCTCGGCACCGGCATCGCCGAGGTGGTGCACCCGCCGGCGACGATGCGGCTGGTCGAGCTGCCGTCGTCGGTCGACCTGTCCGGTGGCGACGCTCTGAAGATGCGGATCTCGCGGGAACTGAACGCCGAGATCACCTTCACCGGGTTCGAGGACCGCAAGTTCATCCGGTTGTCGGCGCACGCGTACAACTCACTCGACGACTACGAGAAACTGTCGGAGCGGCTGCCTAGAGTCCTCGGGTGAACGATATCCAGGGGTCATACAACACCGCCGCCGTCGACTATCACGCGATCCTGAAGGACTACCACCGCGCCGATCCGTTCGAGAAGGGTGCGTTGGACTACTTCGCGGCGCTGGTCGAGCCCGGTCCGGTGGGTGACCTCGGGTGCGGGACGGGGCGCATCACGGCGTACCTGGCGGGGCTTGGGCTGGATGTGTTCGGGGTTGATCTGACGCCTGGGATGGTCGAGGTGGCGCGGCGGGAGTATCCGTCGCTGCGGTTCGAGGTGGGGTCGTTGTTCGACCTGGACATCAAGGACGGAGAGCTCGCTGGGGCGCTCGCGTGGTACTCGCTCGTGCACACGCCACGCGAGGAGCTGCCGGCGGTGTTCGCCGAGCTCTACCGCGTACTCCGCCCCGGCGGCCACCTGATCCACGGCTTCAAGGTCGGCGAAGGCAGCCGCCACCTCACCCAGGCCTACGGTCACGACCTAGACCTCCAGGTCTACATGCACGACCCCGCCGAGATCGCCGCCCTCCTAGCCACCGCCGGCTTCACCGAACTGGCAACCCTCACCCGAACCGCCCTCCCCACCGAAAAAGACCCCGCCCAAGCCGCCCACCTCCTCCAAAAACCCAAGTAATCCCCACCCACCGAGCCCGCCAGGCGGGCGACGGGACGCGGTGGCGTCGGGACGTGGTGGCGTCGGGACGTGGTGGGGGCGGGACCTGGTGCGAGGCGGGACGTGGTGGGGGACGGGACGTGGTGGGAGGCGGAGACAGGATCTGGTGGGCGGAGACCTGTTATTACGTGTCCCCAGCCACCAGTTCCCGTCCCCACCCACCGAGCGAGCCCGACCACGTCCGCGCGAACGACGTACCCCGGCTGTCCCACCGCGTCATCCGCTGATCGCCTCCGCCCGTACCGCGTAGGTCGGGTGTTCCCCGGGTCCTTCCGCACTCGCCCGACGCCCACCCGTCCCGCGTCTCGCCGCGTCTGTGGCGCCGACCGCGGACCCGGGGGACTGCGGTGGGGCTGAGACAGGAACTGGTGGGTTGAGACCTGCTATTGCCTGTCTTCGGTCACGCTTTCCTGTCTCCGCCCCGCTCGCTTCTTGCGACACGGACTCCCGCGGCGGTGGTGGACACGCGCACGGGATCGCGGCTGCTGTCCCGTGCGCGCGGCTGGGTGTGCACTTCGACGGCTGGGTGTGCGTTTCGACGGGTGGTGTCGCACAGGTAGCTAGTGCACCTGGGCGTGACCGCGTTCGCGCGTACGGCGTACAGCGGGTGCTCTACCCGTTCTTCTGCACGCCTGGGTGGTCGTGGGGTTAGCCCTTGATGGCTCCGGAGGTCATGCCGGCGACTATTTGGCGGTTGAAGAAGAGGAACATGATGAGTGGGGGGATCGTGATGAGGAGGATGTCCATGAAGAGGAGGTTGTACTGGGTCGAGTACTGGCTGGAGAAGTTGTAGAGGGTCAGCTGGACGGTGGCGTTCTTGTCGCCCGGGAGGAAGTACAGCGGGTTCACGAAGTCGTTGAAGACGTTCACCGACTGGACCACGACGACCGTGACGATCACCGATCTCAGGAGCGGGAAGACCACCCGGAAGAAGAGTTTCAAGGGGCCCGCCCCGTCGATGACCGCGGCCTCGTCGAGTTCTCTCGGGATGGTGGCGACGAAGGCGCGGAAGAGCAGGATGCAGAACGACAACCCGTAGGCGATCTCGATCAGGATCAACCCCGGCATGGTGCGGAACAGGCCGAATTTCTGCAGGACCCAGATCGTCGGTACGACGGCCGGCGGGATGATCAGGCCCGCTAATACCAGGAAGTTGATGAACCCGTTCCAACGGCTCTTCCGGCGTTGCAGGACGAAGCCGGCCATCGCGGCGAGCACCACCATGCCGGTGACGCTGGCGACGGTCAGCAGCGTGCTGTTGATGAACGCGATCACCAGCATGTAGTCGCGCGCCTCGACGACCTCGATGAAGTTTTGCACGAAGCGGAACTGGTGCGGCCACGAGAAGCTCAGGTCCGCCGACTGCGTGCGGTCCTTCACCGCGGTCAGCACGATGAACGCGAACGGGATGACGAACACCACGAGCGAGACCAGGATCGCGACCGCGCTCAGCGCCCACTTGCGGACGGGGCGGTGGTTGACGAGTTCTGCCGTGCTCACAGGTCGACCTCCTTGCGGTTCAGGAACCAGGAGAGCGGCAGGATGATCGCCGTCACCACGATGAACAGCACCACGTTTCCCGCGGTGGACAGGCCGTAGAAGCCGGCCTGGTACTGCTTGTAGATCACCGACGCGATGACGTCGGAGGTGAACCCGGGGCCGCCGCGGGTCATCGCCCAGATCAGGTCGAAGGACCGCAGCCCGCCGATCAGCGACAGGATGATGACGGTCACGGTGGCGGGCCGGGACAGCGGCAGCACGATCCGGCGGAACTGCTGCCAAGACCCGGCGCCGTCGACGCGCGCTGCCTCGATGTACTCGCGGGGGATCGACACGATGCCGGCGATGTAGATCAGGGTGGCCAGGCCGACGCCCTTCCAGACGTCGACCGCGGCCACCGACAGCAGCGCCCATTTCGGGTCGGTCAGCCAGCCCGGTCCGGTGATCCCGACCAGCGCGAGCGACTTGTTGATCAGGCCCTGGTCGGGGTTCATCAGCACGGTGAAGGTCAGGCCGACGCCGATCGTGGAGACGAGCACCGGGAAGAACACCACCGAGCGGAGGTAGCCGCGGGCAACGATCTGGGAGGTGAGCAGGACCGCGAGCAGCAGCCCCAGCACCACCTTGGACCCGGACGTGACGACCGCATAGATCAGCGTGTTGGTGAAGCCCTTCACCAGGGCGGGCTCCTGGAAGAACAGCTTGAAGTTGTCCAGCCCGATGAACCGCGACTCGAACAGGCTCCAGCGGGTCAGGCTGAAGTACAGCGAGGCGAAGGTCGGGACCAGGAACAGCACACCGTAGATGACGGCGGTCGGCAGGTAGAACCAGTTCGAGTACGGGCGGTAGACCTTGCTCCCGGCCGCCGACGCGGCCGGGGTGGTCTTGCTGCGCTCACGTGGTGTCACCGAGGTCGCGGTCATCAGGCATCACCAGCCCGCCAGGCCGAGCTGCTGCGCCTGCTTCTTCACGTCCTCGTCGTACCTGGCCGCGCCGTCCTTCGCCTTCCGGATCCCCGAGCCGACCTCGACGGTGATCTGCTCGAGCGACGGGCCCTTGACCGGGGACAGGAACTCCAGCGCCAGGCTGGACGCCCCCGGCTTGTCGAGGTACGGCTGCATGTCCTTGATCGCCTGCGGTACGTCGTCCCCGAGCGAGCACCCCTTGACGGCGTACGGACCGGTCGGTGCGCCGGCCTTGGTCTGCGAGGCGCACCCGTCGGGGCTGGCGACGAACGCGAGGAACTTCTTCGCCGCGTCCAGCTTGTCGCCGGTGGTGGTCTTCGGGATGTACAGGCCGCCCGGGGTCCACAGGGTCAGGCCGTTCTTGCTCGCGTCGTCACCAGGCAACGCGAACAGTCCGACGTTCTTGGCCGCGTCCGGGTACGTCGCGACCATGTTGGCCACCACACCGGACAGGTTCGGGTAGTGCGCGCCCTTGCCGGTGGCAAGCATCTTCAGCCCGTCCGGCAGCTTGGCGGAGGCGAAGTCCTTGTTCTCGTAGCCGGCGTCGTGCACGGCCTCGGTGTGCTCGAACCCCTTGAGCGCGGCCGGCGAGGTCGCGTACTTCGCCTGGTTCTTGGTGTACTTGTCGGCGAAGTCGGGCTCGACCGCGGAGACGTTGTGGAAGTCGCCGAGGACGAACAGCTGCGAGGTCCAGGTCTCGCCGTACGTCTGGATGACCGGTGCGACGCCGCCGCCGGCCGCCTTGATCTTGGCGTTGTTGGCCATGAACTCGGCCCAGGTCTTCGGGATCTTCAGCCCGAGCTTGGTGTAGACCGGGATGCTGTAGAGCACCGCGCCGCCCATGAAGCCGCCGAGCGGCGCACCGTACACCTGGCCGTCGGCGGTCACGGTCTTCTTGAAGTTGTCGTCCAGGTCCCCGATGTAGGGCTGGTCGTTGAGCGAGACCAGGTTCTTCTGCGGCGCGATCGCCTGGAACAGCGACCCGGTGTTGTAGTTGAACACGTCCGGCATGTCGCCGGTGGACAGCCGGGTCTTGACGATGTTGTCGCCTTCGGTGCCGGCCGGCCGGGTCTCGGTCTTGATCGTGATGCCCGGGTTCTTCGCGGTGAAGTCCTTGACGAGCTGCTCGGCGTCCTTCACGTCCTGATCCTGGTTGCCGATCAGGTACGTGATCTCGACCGAGCCGCCGCCGGAGTCACTACTGGATCCGAGACTGCCCGCGCTGCACGCGGTGAGTACGAGCGAACCGGCGGCGAGCAGTGCCAGTCCACTCGCGCCTGGGCGGAACCTCATCTTGACCTCCAAGGGATGTTCGAAGCAGCGGGGCGGTGGTCGGGTGAGTTGGGTCAGCTGGGTGGACGGGTTAGTGGTTGAGTACCGCGCCGAGCGCCGCCTTCAGGGACTCGGTGGACTGTCGGCCGAGCGCGTCGACCACACCGGCGGCCGGCTGGTCGAGGTAGCGCTTGAGGCGGGCGGCGAGGTCGGCGTCGTCGGTGACGACGCCGGCTTCGGTGGCGGCCGCGACGAGCGCGGTCCAGGTCGGTTCGTGGTCGATCAGCGCCCGGATGCTGGCGTCGGCCGGCAGTTCAGCGGGCGTGCCATACGGGTCGGCGGCGGTCCACTCGTGCGTCCCGTGCCCGACCTCGACGATGCCGTCCTGACCCGGTACGTCGACCTTCGCGCGGGACCCGACCGGGACGGTGACCGTCAGCGTGACCTGCCCGTCGGAACGGGTCCACGCGACCGCCGCCTCGCCGTACGGCGTGAGGTGCTTGGCGGACGCGCTGGTCAGGTGACCGGTGACGAGCGGGCGCACGTCGATCATCCGGTACGCCGGTTCGGCGGCCGCCAGACCGGCGACGCGGCGGTGCATCCAGTCGGCGACCGCACCGAGTGCGTAGTGGTTGAACGACGTCATCTCACCGGGGTTGATGGTGCCGTCGGGCAGCATGCTGTCGTAGCGTTCCCAGACCGTCGTCGCGCCCATCGTCACTGAGTACAGCCAAGAGGGGCAGCCTGTCTGTAGCAGGAGCCGGTAGGCCAGGTCAGGATGTCCGGTATCGGCCAGCGCGTCAGCCATCAGCGGCGTTCCGACGAATCCGGTGCTGATCCGGAAGCTCGCCGTACGGACCAGGTCGGCGAGCCGTTCACCGGCGCGCTTGCGCTGGGTCTCGCTCGGCAGCAGCGCCCACTGCAGCGCGAGGGCGTACGTCGTCGGCGCGTCGCTCAGCACCCGGCCGCCGTCGGTCGCGTACTCGGCCGCGAAGGCCTGCCGCACGCGCGCGGCGAGGTCGGCGTACTCGCGGGCCAGGTCGTCCTGCCCGACGACCGCCGCGGCTTTGGCGAACACCTCGGCGGACCGCGCCAGGTGCGCGGTGGCGACCACGTCGGGGTCGGCCTTGGCGGCTGCCGCGTTCTCGGGCGGCGCAGTCGGGTCGAGCCAGTCGCCGAACTGGAAGCCGCCCGACCACAGCAGGTCGGCGCCGGCCAGGTCGGCCATCTTGTCCACCCAGGCCCGCATGCTCGGCAGCTGGCGGGCGAGCAGGCCGGCGTCACCGGTGCGCTCGTAGATCACCCACGGCACGATCGTTGCCGCGTCACCCCATGCCGCGGTGGCCGGCGACTCGTTGCGGAGCACATCCGGTACGACGAACGGCACCGACCCGTCCTTCTGCTGCTCGGCCGCGAGATCGGCCAGCCAGTTCGTGAGGAACCCAGCCGCGTCGAAGAGGAAGTTCGCGCTCGGGGAGAACACCTGGATGTCGCCGGTCCAGCCGAGCCGCTCGTCGCGCTGCGGGCAGTCGGTCGGTACGTCGACGAAGTTGCCGCGCATACCCCACACCACGTTCTCGTGGAACCTGTTCAGCAGGTCGTTCGACGACTCGAACCATCCGGTGCGCTGCAGGTCGCTGCCGATGACGACGGCCTCGAGGTCCACCTTGCGAAGGTCGCTGACGCCGGTCACCTCGGCGTACCGGAAGCCGTGGAAGGTGAGCGGGGAGTCGAGGACGACCTCGTCGGCGCCGGCGAGGTAATAGGTGTCTGTGGCCTTGGCGGTGCGCAGCGGGCGGACGCCGAGTTCGCCGTGCTCCAGGACCTCGGCGTGCCGTACGACGATCTCGTCGCCCGCGGCCTGCCCGCGAACCGTGAGCCGGATACGACCGACGAGGTTCTGGCCGAAGTCGATGAGGGTCTTGCCGGACGGCGAGGTGGTGATCTCGAGCGCTGGCAGTACGTCGGTGACGCGGACGGGCGGGCCGTCCGGCGCGACGAGCAGGCCGAGGTCGGCGTCGAGGACGTCGACCGGCGTGGGCTCGCCAAGTTGCTTGCGGAGGTCGGTGGTCTGGCCGTCGTACAGGTCGTCGGCGAGGACGTTGCTCTCCCGCGAGGTCCAGCTGCCGTCACTGCCGAAGGTGTGCAGTTGCCCGTCCTCGGTGGTGACCTCGAGTTGCGCGAGGACCGCGAGCCGATCGCCGTACAGCTCCTTCTGGTCGCGGAAGCCGATGCGGCCGCGGAACCAGGCGTTGCCGAGCAGGAACTCGAGCGTGTTCTCACCAGAGTGAACAAGCGCGGTCACGTCGTAGATCTGGTAGCGGAGCCGGTACTGGTACGCCGTCCAGCCGGGCGCGAGCTCCTCGGTGCCGACCCGCTGCCCGTTGAGCTCGGGCAGGTAGATGCCGTGCGCGGTCGCGTACAGGCGAGCCTTGACGATCCCGTCGGGGAGCTCGGCGACGCCGGCGACCAGGGGAGCGGGGGAGCCGTGCGGGTTGTCCCGCGGGCTGACGAACTGGGCGCTCCAGTCGTCCGTGCTGAGCAGCCCGGCCTCGACGGTGACCGGCTCGCTCCACGCGCTCCAGTCGTCGTTGCCGCGGACCCGGACCCGGACCTGCGCGACCTCCCGGGAGGTGAGCGGCTCAGCCGGCCACGGCACGAGCAGTTGTTCGGGGGACTGGACGGTGAAGACCTGGGTGCTGCCGGTGGTGATCTCGACCTCGTACGCCGTCTGCGCGTAGCCGGCGTCGGCGGCCGGGACCTGCCAGGAGATTCGGGGGCTCGCGGTGCCGATCCCCAGGACCCCGGACTCTGGGGAAGCGAGCAGATGCTCGAAGCGGAGAGAGGTGGGTGCGGCGAGATGCGACATGAGACTCCAACCGGAGAGTGAAACGATTCATTGAGTGTTCCGGCGAAACGCCGAGAGCTCGGTGGATTCGGTCGGCGGGGCGTTTCGCCTGTTCACCGATCCTGCGGCCGGCAGTCGCCGGCGAGTAGCCCACAGTGCACTCGGTCTAGCACGATCTGCACCTCGGCCCGTATCTTGAAGCATGGTCGACGAGCCGGTGAGGACTCGTGGAACGGTGCTGCACTTCGTCGAAGGGACGGTCGTGCACGCCGGGACGCACGTGCACGAGCAGACCCATCCGTTGCACACGCACAGCTTCTTCGAACTGCTGCTCGTCACCGGTGGTTCGGGTGTCCATCACAGCCTCGCCGGGCGGCAGCGGCTGGGGGCCGGTGACGCGATCCTGCTCCGTCCCGGCGTCTGGCACGAGTACGTCGAGTGCGAATCGCTCGAGGTCTACAACTGCTGCTTCTCGGCCGATCTGGTACGCCGCGAACTCGCCTGGGCGCGCGAAGATCCCTTACTGGGTTACTTGTTGTGGACCGGACCGTTCTCCGCGCAACGCCGCGGAATGCTCGCGACGCATCTCGATCCGGATACCGTGAAAGAGGCTGTCGGCCATCTGGACGGGTTGCGGCAGCTGCGGAACCAGCCGCTCAGCCGGCACCGTGGCGAGGTGATCGGCTGGCTCTCGCTGTACCTGAGCTGCGTCGCGCGCACGGTGGCGAAGAGCAACGAACGCGGCGAGCACACGCATCCTGCGGTCGTCGACGCGATGCGGATGATGGAGGCCGATCCGGCGCGGCACTGGACGCTGACCGACCTGGCCGGCGAGCTGCATCTCGCGCCGGGGTACTTGGTGCGGTTGTTCAAGTCCGTGACCGGACTGCCCCCGATGGCCTACCTGTCGCGGCATCGCGTCGAGCTCGCGGCGGACCGCTTGCTGCACTCCGACGCGCCGATCAGCCGGATCGGGGAGTCGGTCGGCTGGCCGGACCAGAACTACTTCGCGCGCCGGTTCCGGTCGCACTACGGGCTGTCGGCATCGGCGTACCGACAACGTTTCAATGGCTTGCGACTCAGTCCGTCCGCCCATTGATCAGGAGTTCGAGGCCGTCCAGGATGCGCTGCAGACCGAACTCCAGGCCCTGGTTCTCGCTGCCGGCCGCCGTTCGCATCGCGGCGGTGAGGTGCGGGAAGCGGTCGGCTTCGCTGGTGAGGATCTCCGCGAGCGACCGCGTCCAGTCCTCCTCGGTGAGTCCCGTGGTGTCACCGGGGAAAGTGGTCGACTGCTGCGCGATGTTGCGGACGTGGCTGGTGATCACCAGGATCGCGTCCAACTGCTCGCCGCCGGTCAGACCGCTCTCAGTCAGCGCGGCGAGTCCGCGCTCCATCCAGGTGAGCTCGTTCGGGCCGAGCGGACGGCGCCCGATCGTCGATTGGAGCAACCACGGGTGCCGGGTGAACCCGTCGTACAGGTCCAATGCCCAGGTGCGCAGCGCCGTGCGCCACGGTAGGTCGCCGGGCCGGTCCGGCGGGGCGCCCATGGCCTGGTCGCTCATCACCGCGACCAGCTCGGTCTTGCCCGGGACGTAGCGGTAGAGCGCCATCTTCGTGACCGGCAGCTCGCCGGCGATGCGCTGCATCGAGACGGCGTCCAACCCTTCGGCGTCGGCGATCCGGATGCCCACCGCGGCGATCTCGGTCAGCGTGACGGCGGGCTTCGGGCCGCGGCTCGGCAGCGGCTGCCTGCCCCACAGGAGATCGGACATTCCGGGTTCCTTCCGCAATCGACTTGAACTGTGTCTACCATACACATTATTGTGTCCGGCAGACACAGTTACTGCTCTGGAGGCGATGATGAAGGTTCTGGTGTCGGGTGCGAGCGTGGCCGGTCCGTCGGTGGCGTTGTGGCTGGGCCGGTCGGGACACGACGTGACGGTGGTCGAGATCGCGCCCAAACTCCGGCAAGGCGGGTACGCCGTGGACTTCCGCGGTCAGGTGTTCACGACCGTGCTGGAGCGGATGGGCGTGCTGGAGGAGCTGCGGTCGCTGCAGACCGGTGGCAACGCGATGCGGTTCGTCGACGCGTCGGGGCGTCAGCTGATGCGGCTGCCGGCCGAGTTCGCCGGCGGTGAGCTCGAGGTACTGCGGGCAGACCTGTCGCGGGTGCTGTACGAGCACAGTCGCGAGCAGGCGACGTACCGCTTCGGCGACTCGATCGCGAGTCTGCAGGAACAGGCGGACGGCGTGGACGTGCGTTTCGAGAGCGGCGTCGAGGAGACGTACGACCTGGTGATCGGCGCTGACGGGATGCACTCCGTCGTACGGCGGCTCGCGTGGCCGGCCGAGCAGGTCCTGGAGAAGCACCTCGGGTACTACGTCGGTGGCTGGGAGGTCCCGAACACGCTCGGGATCAGTGGGGACTCGCTGATGTACAACGTGCCCGGGAAGCTCGCGAGCGTGGGTGCGGACACGCGTGATCCGGGGCTGGCGCAGACGCTGTTCATGTTCAAGTCGCCGGTGCTGGACTACAACAGGCGGGACCTGGACCAGCAGAAGGCGATCCTGCGGGAGCAGTTCAGCGGTATGGGCTGGCACGTGCCGGCGCTGCTCGAGGCGTTGCCGGCGGCAACCGAGCTGTACTTCGACTCGATCAGCCGCGTCCGCGTGGACCGCTGGTCCACCAGCCGGATCGTCCTGCTCGGCGACGCGGGGTACGGCGCCACATTCGGTGCGCTCGGCACCGGGACAGCGGTTGTCGGCGCTTACGTCCTGGCGGGGGAGTTGGCCCAGACGCGCGACTTCCGGATCGCGTTCGACCGGTACGAGACCCGGCTGCGGAAGGCGGTGTCGACCACGCAGGACGGGAGCCGCGCGGGCTCGTTCCTCGCGCCGGCGACCCGGTTCGGGATCACGGCCCGGAACCGGATCCTCGACATCCCGTTCTTCCTGAACCAGATGCTGAAGATGGCCGAGAACATGAGCGAGCTGATCGAGCTGCCGGAGTACTCAGGACTCAAGTACTCAGGGCAGCCAGGGCAGCTTGTCCAGGAATGACTCCCACGAGTCGGGGAGCCAGCCTGGCACGCCGAGCACGACCATGTAGAGCCAGATCGCGACGAGGACGCAGAGGAACAGCGCGAGCGTCCCGAGTGCCTTCAGCCAGGCGGGCTGCTTGCCGGTCCAGCGGGTGAGTGCCTTCACCCAGTCCTTGACCCGGTACAGCAGCCGCTGCGCCCACTCGAACTCGCTGGCGAGCACGGCGAGACCCGCGATGAACAACGGGATCCCGCCCGGTCCCGGCAGCCAGCCGGTCAACGGCGCTGCGATGATCAGCAACCCACCTACGACACCGACACCGATCCGGTAGAACATCAGCTTCCGCGGGTTCTCACGAATCCGCCGGCGCCACTCCCACCGGTCGTCCTGAGCGTCCAGGGTGATGTTGTCGTCCGTGCGGTCGGGACTGTTTTTCTCGGCCACCATCACAGCCTACCGGCGGCTACTAACTGGTCGGGTTACCGAACTCCCAGTGCCAGGGCTCCTCGCGGTTCCCGCCCTGGTCCGCCCAGGCGGGATGCAGCCAGCCGTACGCTGCGGCGTGGGTCTTCATCCACTGGTACTGCGGGGTGCTGTACTTCTCGATCCCGCCACACAGGTCGACCGCGAGACCCCACCCGTGGTTCGACGTACCCGGGAGGGCGGCCAGGGACGGTTTGCGCTGGTAGAGGTCGACCTGGGAGGAGTAGGAGCGGTACGAGTCGGTGATGCACAGCGACGTACCGAACGCGGCGTGGTAGGCCGCGCCGAGCTTCAGGTACGCCGCGGCCGCGTCGCACCGCAGCCGGTGACCGCCACCGATGGCGCACAGTTTGCTCGCCGGGATCATGCCGTTGCTGTAGCCACCCCATCCGGTGCTCGCGGAACCGGTGGCCAGGAACGGCATCGGGTTGACGGGGTCGCCGCCGAGCCGGACCTCGAAGTGCAGGTGCGGTCCGGTCGAGTTGCCCTCGCTGCCGACCGCACCGATCTGCTGGCCCGCCTGGACCTGCTGGCCGTCCGTGACGTCGACTCGGCTGAGGTGCGCGTACAGCGTCTCGAGCCCGTTGCCGTGGTCGATCCGGACCAGGTTGCCGGCCCAGGCCGGGTGCTCGATCCGGACCGTCCCGGAGGTCACCGCGCGGACCGGCGTACCGATCGGGGCGGGGAAGTCCTGGCCGGTGTGCATGCCGCTGGACCACTCCGAGCCGGACTGGCCGAACGGCGTACCGATCTCGTAGGTCCCGTCCGGGAGCGGCCACGTCCAGGCACCCGAGCCGACGTCGTACGACGTAGCGGTGTTGCCGCAGCGGAACGCGTACGCCTCGGAGGTCGCGACCGGTGCGACCTGGGGTTTGGCCGGTGCGCCGAGGGTCGGACGGAGGGCGGCGTACAGGTTGTCCGGGACCGTGGTGACGACGACCGAGCCCTTGGACTCGTCGGCGGCGATCATCTCGCCGTTGTCGAGCGCGATCCCGATGTGCACGAGGCCGAGCGACTTGCTGCCCATCACGAGCAGGTCGCCGGGCTCGATCTGGGCGTTCGGGACGGCCTGGTAGTCGGGGTAGACCTTGCCGATCAGGTTCGGCAGGGTCGTGTATGGCTGCCAGGCGACGCGGGCTGCGCCGAGACAGCCGTACTTGTCGGGGCCGGTGGCGGCGACGCCGTACGGCTTGCCGAGCAGGCTGAACGCCTGGTTCACCGCGCGGATCGTCTCCGCCGACAGCACGCGGACGGTCCGTCCCGCGACGGCGACCGACGCGACACCTGGCACGGCCGCGCCGCGACGGGTCAGCGGGGCGAGCCCGGTCGGCAGCTTCGCGGGGTTCTTCAGGACGGCGGCCGCCGGGGGAGTGACCTTCGCGGCTGCCAGCTCGGTCAGATAGGTCTTCCAACGGGCCAGCGCCTGACCGTTCCTGGTCTGCTGGAGCTGCTGGGACAGCGCGGACGCGACATCGAGGTCCGCGGTCTGGTCGGCCATCGCCGCGGAGGCGTCGGCCGCCTTCTGCTGCACCTGCTTGCTGAGCTCCTGCGCCTTCGTCGCTGCCTCATTGGCGGCCGCGCGTTTGCTGGTCGCCTCCGCCCGCAGCCGGGTCGACTCGGCCTCCGCGGCCATCGCGGTCCGGTACTGAGCTACCTGGGTGCTGCCGAGCTGGGTGATCGCGGTCTGCCGGTCAGCGATCTCCTGGAGGTTCTCCGCGACCGGGGCCAGCGACCAGAGCATCGACTCGGTCCCCAGCACGGTCGGGACACCCATCTGGTACGCCTGCGCGGTGATCACTCCGAGCCGCCTGCGCTGCTCGTCCGCGACGCCCTTCGACTTGGTAGCGCTGGTCTCCGCCTTCTTCGCCGCGGCCTCCGCGGCCTGGGCGTCCTTCAGAGCCTTGGTGTAGGCGATCGTGGCCTTGGCGAAGTCGGCCTGGACGGCCGCGGCCTCCGCCTGGAGCTGCTCGAGCGACCGGTTCACGTCGGTCACGGACGCGGGCGGTGGCTCGCTGGTCGACGGGGTGGGGTCGTCGGCGTACGCCGGAACTGCGGCGACTGCCAACACCGTGCCGAGTGCCGCGAGTCGCAGCCACCGGCGTTTCCCCAGACCCATGCGTCCCCCATGAATTCGCCTCACGCGCGAGGCCAGCGTAAGCGCCGTACGGTCCGTACGGAACCCCGCTACACCCACCGTGACCATGAGGCGGGCCACAGTTGCCGGTCAGTCGCGGCTCAGGGGCCGGTGGCGCTGTCGGATCGGCTGGTGCCACCCATTAAAGTTCACTGCATGGCCTCGCACTTTGACGTTGTTGTCCTCGGCGCCGGTCCCGGAGGGTACGTCGCGGCGATCCGCGCCGCCCAGCTCGGGCTGAAGACCGCCATCATCGAGAAGAAGTACTGGGGCGGTGTCTGTCTGAACGTGGGCTGTATCCCGTCCAAGGCGCTGCTCCGGAACGCCGAGCTGTCGCACATCTTCCGGACGGAGGCGAAGACCTTCGGCATCAGCGGCGAGGTCACCTTCGACTTCCCGACCGCGGTGCAGCGCAGCCGGAAGGTCGCCGACGGCCGGGTCAAGGGCGTCCACTTCCTGATGAAGAAGAACAACATCACCGAGTTCGACGGCTGGGGTTCGTTCACCGACGCGAACACCCTCGACGTGACGCTGAACGACGGCTCCTCGGAGACCGTCACGTTCGGCTCCTGCATCGTGGCCACCGGCGCCACCACCAAGCTGCTGCCGGGCACCCAGCTGAGCGAGCGCGTGGTGACGTACGAGGAGCAGATCCTCACCGAGGAGCTGCCGGGCTCGATCGTGATCGCCGGCGCCGGCGCGATCGGTGTCGAGTTCGCCTACGTCCTGGCGAACTACGGCGTCAAGGTGACGATCGTCGAGTTCCTGGACCGGGTCGTTCCGCTGGAGGACATCGAGGTCTCCAAGGAGCTCGCCAAGGCGTACAAGAAGCTCGGTGTCGACGTCCTGACCGGCACCCGGGTGGACTCGATCGACGACTCCGGTGACAAGGTCAAGGTCACCGTCACGGGCAAGGACGGCGCCCAGAAGACGATCGAGGCCGACAAGGTCATGCAGGCGATCGGCTTCCAGCCGCGCGTCGACGGGTACGGCCTGGACAAGATCGGCGTACAGCTGACCGAGCGCGGCGCGATCGGCGTCGACGGCTTCTGCCGGACCAACGTGCCGAACATCTTCGCCATCGGCGACGTGACCGCGAAGCTGATGCTCGCGCACGCGGCCGAGGCGATGGGCGTGATAGCCGCCGAGACCATCGCCGGACACGAGACGATGGAACTCGACTACAAGATGATCCCGCGGGCGACGTTCTGCCAGCCGCAGATCGCCAGCTTCGGCTGGACCGAGGAAGAGGCCCGGCTGGAGGGCTTCGACGTCAAGGTCGCCAAGTTCCCCTTCACCGCCAACGGCAAGGCCCACGGCCTCGGCGACCCGACCGGTTTCGTCAAGGTGATCAGCGACGCGAAGTACGGCGAGCTGCTCGGCGCGCACCTGATCGGCCCCGAGGTCACCGAGCTCCTCCCCGAGCTCACCCTCGCCCAGAAGTGGGACCTCACCACCAAGGAACTGGCCCGCAACGTCCACGCCCACCCCACCCTGAGCGAAGCCCTCCAAGAGGCTTTCCACGGCCTCGAAGGCCACATGATCAACTTCTGATCGAGCGCGCCGACCCCCCGGAGAGGGCATGCAGGGACGGCGGGCGGCAGACATCCTGACGATGCACCGTCTGGCCCACAAGCCGGACGGTGCGCGGGCGATCGTGGGGTGGCTGGCTCGTCGGACGAGTTGCTGGGTCGGGCTGGTGGACCCAGCCGGCCGGGTTCGGATTGCATCAGCACGGGGGTCCGACAGCGAGGTGACGATGCTCGTCGCCGACGGTCTCCGCGTGATGCGTGAGCGGCGGCTGCGCACGGTCGTCACGGGAGAGTCCGCCGGCCGGTGGGGCGTGCTGCTGTCTGTCGACGTGCCGGGAGACGAGTCCGGAGTGGTCCTTGCGCTCGTCGGGGTCGATCCTCTCGGTACGTCGGCCGCGGCCGACGCCGCGCCGTTGATCGGGGTGTGCTGGTGGGTGAGCGAGACCGAGCGGACCCGGCGGCGCCTGGAGAGCGCCGATGCGCGCGGGCGGGAGGCGGTGCTGCATCTACTGATGTCGGGCAACCTCACCACAGCACATCAGATCGCCGATCTGCTGGCGCCGAGCCTGTCCGATCCGGCCCGGTTCCATGTCGTCGAGTGTGGTGCCGAACGCCGTACCGAGGCTATCCGGATCTGTGCAGAGCACACCGGCGGCCAGGCTTGGATCGTCCGGTGCCCGGTCTACTCCGACCACGTGCTCGTCGTCGCGTCGGCTGATCCGGCGGACGCGCGCTCGCTCGAGACCGCGCTGACGAGCGAACTCGACGACTGTGTTGTGGGGACCGGCGACGCTCTGGCACTGCGCAAGATGGCCAGCGGTTACGAACAGGCGTTCCATGCGCTCGCGGTGGCCCGAGGCCGTCCGGAGCGATGGGCACGGTTCGACGGTACTTTGGGTCTGCCTGTGATGCTCGGTCCCCCGGGGCACGCGTGGGCTGACCGTCTGCTGGCTCCGCTGACCAAGCACACCCCCGCTCGAACCGCCGACCCTGACAGCCACACGTTGACCGCAACGGTGCGATCGTGGCTGATCTTCTCGTCCGCCGCGAGTCGGCATCTGAAGATCCATCGCAACACCCTGGCCGCTCGGCTGCGTCGCGTCGAGGCCCTACTCGGTCTGGACCTGGAGTCCCTCGGCGACCAGGCGAAACTTGACCTGGCGCTACGGATCGTGGCACTGCCGCACCTTGCGGATCACGAGCCAGTGACGGCGGGCCCGGCACTCGACGCCGAGTTTCACGCGCTGCTGCGCCTGCCGGCCGTACGGGAGTGGGCGTTGACCCAGTGGCGTCCTGTGCATGAGGAGGCGCCCGCGATGGAGAGCACACTGCGTGCCTGGCTGCGTCACGACACCCGGCTGAGTACGACGGCGAGCGCGCTCGGAGTGTCGGTGACGGGAACACGCAAGCGCCTGACGCGGCTCGAGGCGGTCCTCGGCCGATCGCTGTTGCGGGTCCCGAACGCGCGGCACGATCTCTGGCTTGCCGGTGAGGTCCTCGATCGCGGCGAGCCGGAGATGTGCCGTTCGGCACCGTGAGCCTGCCTGACAGGGCAAATTCACACTTACCGCCGGGAAGGCGGTGAATTTAGGGTCGTCGTATGACTTCTAAAATCAAACGTCACGCTCACCGCATCGCCCGAATAACAAGTGTCGCCGCTGCGACTGTCCTGATCACGTCGGTCGGGCCGGCCATGGCCGCACCTGTGGACGAGGTTGGCACTCTCTCGAACATGTCCATCGAAATCTTTGGGTCGAAAATGACCTTCATCGACGATGGCGACGTCTTCCAGATCTGCGACACCAAGCCCGACGGCAAGGGCGCTTATGGAGCGCTCTTCTATGACTCGTACCTCCTTCCGGGCGGTTTCAAGCGCGTGATGACGATCGAGGACGGCGGCGACGCCGGGTGTGACAAGAAGGGCTACAACATCGGCAACGGCGGCCAATACGTGTTCGCCATCTGCCCGGGGTATTACCCGAAGAACGCACTTCATTACTGGCCTTGCACCAACAGCGCGTCTTTCAACGAGTAGGCGCTGACGCTATCTGTCCTCGACGCCACCTAGAACTGGTTTTACGTCGACTATTGGGGTGCCGTTGAGGGCTTCGAGGTTGTTGACGTGGAGGCGGAGGTCGTCGACGGCGAGGACTGTGACGCGGTGTAGACCGAGGGGGTTGGGGCGGTCGGGGGAGCGGGTGCTGAAGACGCCGGTTGGTGGGCGGGTGGTGTCGCCGCGGGGGTACACGGTCTGAGCGGTGCGGTCGGCGCGGTCGAACCAGGTGATGAGGATGAGTTCGTCGCCGGGGGTGATGTCGGCGAGGGCCGGCCGGACCGAATCGTCGAAGACCACCCAGGCGTCGGGGGCGCCTTCGTCGCCTTGACGTGGTGCGTCGGCGCGGGAGCCCAGGGCGGATTCGACGCGGGCGATCGGGTGGAGGATCAGGTCGTCTGTCATAAGGGATACCTGTAGACGGTTTGGAGGGGTTCGCCGGGGGTGACCATGTGGAGGGCCAGGCCGGGGTGGGCGGTGGCGTCTACGACGGTGCCGGTGGGGGACGGGGGCTCGAAGGGGAGGGGCACGGTCGAGCGGATGCCGGGGGCGCCGAGGACCGGGTGGCCGGCGAACGAGGTGACGATCGCGTTGTGTACGTGCCCGGTGAGGATCGCGGTCACCGGCTTCCCGGTCAGGGTCGCGGCCAGACCGTCGCGTTCCTCGAGTTTCCACTGATCCATCACCGGGTGGTGCAGGTCGAGCGGCGGGTGATGCATCGCGACGAACAGCGGTCCGTCGACGGCGTTCCGGAGTACCCCGTCGAGCCACTCCAGGGAGTCGGCGGGCAGCAGACCGTGGCCCGCGCCGGGCACCGTGGTGTCGAGCAGCACGAACCGGGCCTTGCCGACATCGCGGACCTGATGCACCGGATGACCCGACCCCGGCGACTGGACCAACCCCACCAACCCGGCCCGGAGCGCCGCGCTCACGTCATGGTTCCCGGGCAGCACCAGCACCGGTACGTCGAACGTCAGCTCACGCGCGATCTCGGCGTACTCCGACTCCAGCCCGTGATCGGTGAGATCCCCGGTGACCAGTACGACGTCCACCGAGCGACCCATCGCCCGCACGTACTCCGTGATGTGTCGCAACCGTGAGCGCGCGGCCTCGGTGCCGTCGAGATGCGGGTCACTGAGATGCGCGATCACGTACATGTCAGCACAGTAATCCCGGCACAAACCCCGGGACAGCGGTCGTGGTTCAGGTCAGGCCGGGTGCCGGAACAGGGTCTGGAGCGGTGCACCCGGGGTGGCGATGTGCAACGCCAGGCCGGGGTGGGCGGTCGTGCCGTCGACGAGACCGCCACCCGGAGCCGGGGGTTCGAAGGGCAGCGGCGGCGTCGACCGGACGCCCGGCGCGACCAGGAACGGCAACCCGGCGAAGGTGGTCGCCAGCCCGTTGTGGACGTGGCCGGCCAGCAGTGCGGTGATCGGCTTGCCCCTCAGCACCGCCTCGAGCTCGGGGCCTGAGCGAAGCAGCCACTGGTCGAGAACGGGGTGGTTCAGCGGGAACGGCGGGTGATGGAACGCCACGAACAACAGCCCGTCGACCGGTTCAGCCAGTACGCCGTCCAGCCACGCGAGCGACTCCGCCGACAGCAACCCGTGGTCCTCGCCCGGCACCGAGGTGTCGAGCAGGACGAACCGCGCGCCGCCGACGTCATGCACCTGGTGCACCGGATGCCCCTCGCCGGCCGAGTCGATGAACTCAGCCAGGCCGGCGCGCAACGGCGCGCTGACATCGTGGTTGCCCGGCAGCACCAGCACGGGTACGTCGAGCTTCAGCTCCGCGGCGAGCTCGGCGTACTCGGACTCGAGACCGTGATCCGCGAGGTCGCCACTGACCAGGACGACGTCGACCGGCCGCCGGAACTCGCGCAGGTACGACGTGATCTTCTGCAGCCGGTCCCGAGCCTCGTCGGAGCCGTCGATATGGGGGTCACTCAGATGTGCGATCACATACATGAAAGGAATTATCCGGCGAACCGGCCACGGGCGCTGGGATTATCCACAAAACCCCGCGGGCAGATCGGTGCACGGGACCAGCCCGCCGCGCTCCAGCACCGGCCGCGCCTGCGTCGACCGCAGGTAGTCGAGGAATGCCGCGGTCAGCGACTTCGCCGCCGGCGCCTGATACGTATACGCGTGCTCGACCTCCCAGAACTTGTACGACCGGTCCGCCACCTTGGACGTGTCCGGTACGACGCCGTCGATCGTCGTCGCCACGATGCCGGGGAACTTCCGGGTGCTGCCGAGTTCGGCGTACCCGATCGCGCCGTCGATCGCGTTCACCCGGGTCAGCAGCTCCTCCGTCGTGCCCACCTCACAGCGGTGGTACTTCGCCAGCGCGGCGTCGTCGTCGCGCCGACAGTCGTCCGAGGTGATTCCGAGCTCCTGATCGCCGCCAAGCACCTTCTCCCGGAACACCAGTCGCGAGCCCGAGTCCGGCCCGACGCGGCTGACCATCCGGATCGGCAGGTCCCGCCCGCCGAGCTGCTTCCAGTTGGTGATCTTGCCGGCGTAGATGTCACGCAGCTGCCCCGTGGTCAGCGCCGTGACGTCCGCGCTCCGGTTGACGGCCACAGCGAACACCACGACCGCGATGGCCTCGCCGCTGAGGTTCTGGGCGTCCTCGGCCGGCCCGTCCGACATCGCGATCACCATGCCCGCGGCGGTCGCGTCCTTGGCGCCGAGCGAGCTCAGGTCGCGCACGCCGCCCCGGCTGCCGTTCGCCGCGATCGTGATGTCGGCGTCGCGGCACTCGGTCGCGTACGCGCTGCGCAGCTCGGACATCGTCGGCTCGACGGCGGTCGACCCGATCACCCGCAACTGACCCGACGCGCAGTTGTCCGGTGGCTGGAGGACGTCGACCAGGAAGAACGCGACGAGGGCGCCGACCAGCACCAGCGTCGTCGCACCGAACATCAAGGTACGGCGGCCCGGTCCGCGCGGCCGCGGCTCGTGGTAGACACCGCCGTTCGCACCACCGGCGAGGTAACCGGAGTGCGTGACGTCCTTGCCCTTCCCGGACAGTACGAGCAGGAACTTGAAGTGGTCGCCGCGGTTGATCGCGAGCTTCGGCACCGTGAGCGTGTCGGTGTCGACGTACTCGGCCGGCTTCAGGTCGGCCTCGATCAGGTCGCCGAGTGTGTCCGGGTGCGACTCGACCACCTTCATCCGGACGATCTTCCGGCCCGGGAAGCTGAACTTGACCAGGCCCTGCATGTCGCGGGCCTCGATGTCGGTCCCGGCGTTGTCCAGCCGGAGCAGCACGATGCTCGGGTCCTGGACCACCGTGCCCTGGTGCACGACCTCGATGTCGACCATTTCCCGGGCCCGGTTCTGCCGCGGGTGGACACCGATCTGCGCGTCCACCTGGACCCGGTAGACGAGCCGTTTGCGGCGCCACAGGTACCGGTCGAGCAGCCACACGATCGCGGTTCCGATCAGTGTGACGGCGGCGATGACTGTCTCGATGTTGATGCTGCCGAAACCAGAGAAATCGAACAACCTTCGTCCTCACTTCTACGAGAACGGAACGCTAGTCGCCGGTGGTGAACGCCTCCTTACGGTGCGATGACGCACCGGGTGGCGACTTGGCCGGTCCCGGCCGGTCTGGGAGATTGGGCGGCATGTCTGAACAGGTTGATGTCGTGGTGGTGGGGCTCGGGGTCGGCGGCGAGGAGACGGCCGGGCGGCTTGCCCAGGCAGGGCTCCGGGTGGTGGGGATCGAGTCCCGGCTGGTCGGCGGTGAGTGCCCGTACTACGGGTGCATCCCGAGCAAGATGATGATCCGGGCCGCGAACCTGATCGCCGAGACCCGCCGCGTCGACGGCATGGCCGGTACGGCGTCCGTGCAGCCGGACTGGGCTCCGGTGGCGAAGCGGATCCGCGAGGAGGCCACCGACACCTGGAACGACAAAGTCGCCGTCGACCGCCTGGTGAACAAGGGCGCGACCGTGATCAAGGACTTCGCCACGATCACCGGTCCGAACACGGTGCGCGCCGGTGACCGCGAGTTCGAGGCGACCCGCGGCATCGTGATCGCGACCGGCACGATCCCCGCCGTACCGCCGATCGACGGTCTCGCCGGAACGCCGTTCTGGACGAACCGCGAGGCGATCGAGGTCGAGACGCTGCCCGCCACGCTGCTGATCCTCGGCGGCGGCGCGATCGGGATGGAGCTCGCCCAGGTCTTCGCCCGCTTCGGGGTCCAGGTCACCGTCATCGAGGGCGCCCCGGAGGTGCTGTCGATGGAGGAGCCGGAGTCCGGCGTCCTCGCCCGCGAGGCCCTCGAGCGCGACGGCGTCACGTTCCTCCGCGGCTCGCACGCGCAGCAGGTCGGGTACGCCGACGACGCGTTCACCGTCACGCTCGCGGACGGCTCGTCGGCGACGGGGGAGAAGTTGCTGGTGGCAACGGGCCGGCGGATCGCGACCGCGGACCTCGGTCTGGACAAGGTCGAGCGGGGCCCCCGCCGCGGCCCGGGGGCGGGGGGGCGCGCCCGGCGCGGCCGGGGCCCAGGGGTGGGGGGGGGGGGGGGTAGAGGCGGTCCGAGTCGACGG
>NZ_JBSHBJ010000056.1:0-23675 GCF_053611945.1 Kribbella sp. NPDC054772
CGCGCGCGGGTGTGGGGGCGGCTGGGGGGGGGGGGGGGGGGGCATCCCTTGGGGGGGTTGTGGTGTGTTGGGGGGTCGTTTTGGGGCAGTCGATCCTCCCCAAGCCGCGGGTAGTCGCTTGGCGCCCCACCGTGAACGGCTCGGTGCGTCGCTGGCGTCCGTTCGGCGTACGCCTCGGCGGGCGGGCGGATGGTGTGGTGGCTGGGCCTAGGACGAGAGCTTGTCGACGGCCCGCCGGAGCCGGGTGACACCTTCCTGGATCCGGTCCGGCGTGGTCGAGGCGAAGCAGACGCGGAAGGCGTCGGTGAAGCGGCCGGTGGGGGAGAAGGCGGGGCCGGGGATGAACGCGACGCCTTCGGCCAGTGCGACCTCGAACAGTTCCTCGGTGTTCACGCCGTTCTCCAGCGTCACCCAGAGGAAGAAGCCGCCCTCCGGATCGGTCCACCGCGCGATGTCACCGAAGTGCTCGGTCAACGCCGCGTGCATCGCCTCCTTGCGGCGCTTGTACTCCGCCCGCTGGGTGGCCAGGTGCTCCTCGAGATGACCGCCGGTCAGGAACCCGGCGAGCAGCTTCTGCGCGGGCAGGTTGGTGCAGGTGTCCATCGCCTGCTTCGCGTTGATCAGCAGCTGCTGCAGCTCCGGGTCCGCGTCCACCCAGCCGACGCGCAGGCCAGGCGCGACGATCTTCGAGAAGGTCCGTACGGAGAACACCAACGGATCGCCCGCGCCGAGCTCACGCAGCGTCGGCAGCGGGTCGCCGGCGAACCGCAGCAGCCCGTACGGGTCGTCGTCGATCACCATCGAACCCCAGGACCGGGCCAGCTCGAGCAGCCGGTGCCGGCGCTCGAGCGAGAGCGTCGCGCCGGACGGGTTCTGGAAGGTCGGGATCGTGTAGATCGCCTTCGGTGTCCGGCCGTCGAGCAGTCGCGGCAGGTCGTCGACCATCATCCCGTCGTCGTCGACCGGGACCTCCAGCAGTTCCGCCCCGTACGAGAGCGCGGTCGCACTGCCGTTCGTGTACGTCGGGGACTCGACGACGACCAGATCACCCGGGTCGACGAAGATCTTGCAGAACAGGTCGAGCCCCTGCATCCCGCCCGCGGTGACGGTGAGGCGCTCCGGCGTCGTCTCGTCACTGGTCCCGCGCAGCATCTCCAGCAGCGCGGCGTGCAGCGGTGGGTCGCCTTCCGTGGCCGCGTAGTCGTAGGCGGCCGGCTGACTGAGCTCGTCGGCGGCGATCGCGGACAGCAGCTTCGCGGGGACCGCCTCGGCCGCCGGCGATCCCATCGCGAAGCGGACGATGTCGTGGGTCTGCTTGTGCAGCAGGGATGTGCTCGAGTCGATCACCGAACCCACCAGACCGGTGGCGCGTGCGGCGTACGGGAAACTCGGCAAGAGATTACCTCCTGATCGTCAGTTCGTGGGACAGTCCGGTCAGACGTTCCACTCCGTCGGTGGTGACCACCACGGGCTCGGACAGCTCGTATCCCCAGCCGTCCATCCACATCCCGAGGATGACGTGGAACGCCATCCCCGCGGTCAGCACGGTGGTCTCCTCGGGGCGCAGGCTGACGGTGCGCTCCCCCCAGTCCGGCGGGTACCCGATGCCGATCGAGTACCCGATCCGGGACTCCTTCACCATCCCGTGCGCGGCGATCACGTCGTTGAACGCCGCGTGCACCCCGCTCCCGGTGACGCCGGGACGGATCGCCGCCAGGGCCGCCTGCATGCCGTCGGCAACGATCTTGGCGGTCTCCCGGAGCCGGTGCGGCGGGTCGCCGAGCATCGCGGTGCGGGCGAGTGGGGCGTGGTACCGGCCGAACACGCCGGCCAGTTCGATCGTGGTCGCCTCGTTGTTGACGAACGGGCGATCGGTCCAGGTCAGGTGCGGCGTACCGGCCGCGTCGCCGGTCGGCAGCATCGGCACGATGGCGGGATAGTCACCACCGTGCTCGGGGGTGCCGGAGGCCTGCGCGGCGAGGATCTCGGCGACCAGGTCGCACTGCCGGCGGCCCGGCCGGAGCTCCTCGAGCGCGACCCGCATCGCCTGCTCGGCGATCGTGCCGGCGATCCGCAACTGCTCCACCTCGTACGGCGACTTGACCAGCCGGACCCAGTTCACCAGCTCACCCGAGTCGACGAGGCGATGACCGGGCAGACCCTTGCTGAGGGCAAGGTAACCGCGAGCACTGAAGAAGTGCGCGTCGGTCTCGACCGCGATGTCGGCCCCCGCCGGGAGCAGTTCCCGGCAGCCGTTCGCGATCCAGTCGAACGGATGCACGTCCGGACGGTGCACCAGCGCTTCGGGATACCCGTGGATCTGGTCGGGCCCCAGGTTGCAGGTGTACGCCGCCCCGGCCGCGTCCATCGCCCGCGCGAACAGATGCGCGTCACCGTCGGCGAGGACCAGCAGACATTGCGGTGTGTAGAACGACCAGGCGTCGTACCCGGTCAGGTAGAAGATGTTCGCCGGGTCGCTGACCACCAGCGCGCCGAGCCCGCGCTCGGTCAGGATGGCGCGCACCCTGGCCAGCCGGACGGCGTACTCGGCGGCGTTCATCCGGCACTCAGCAGATGCTGCCCGGGCCCGATCCCGGTGTGGCCGGCGAGTTCCAGCACCGCCCACATCGTGACCTGGTTCGCGGTCAGAACAGGTTTACCCAAGGTGGCCTCCAGCCCGGCGATGACGTCGTACGTCGGAAGGTTCGTACAGCTGATGAAGATCGCCTGGGCGTCGTCGCTGTCGACGCTCCGGACGAGTTCGACGGTGGTCTCGTAGGGGACGGCCCAGATCTGCGCGATCAGGCCGAGTCCGGCGGTCGCGACGACCTCGACACCGGACTCGGCGAGGAACGTGCCCAGCCCGGCGGTCAGGTCGTTCGTGTACGGCGTGACGATGGCGATCCGGGAGATCCCGAGCCGGCGCAGCGCGAGCAGCAGGGCGCCGCTGGTGGTGACCGCGGCCGGAGCCCCGGCGCCGACCATGGCGTCGACGAGCCGCAGCTCGCCCTCCAGCCCGGACACGAAGCTCCCGAACGTACAGGCGTAGACGACCGCGAGCGGGGCCACCGCCAGGACGTCGTAGGTGGCCCGGGCGACCAGCTCCGGGTCCGAGATGTGCACGGCCATCTCGACAGTGGCCGCCAGCGGTGCGTAGGGCAGTCGGGTGAAGTGCAGGGTCACGTCATCGGGGACCCAGCGCCACAGTTCCCGGTCGAGCGCGAAGTCGTACGGCGCGACAATCCCGATGCCGGTCTGGAGCAGTGGCGGCACCGCCGCCGGCAGGGGATGAGTGGAAGGACGCGAACTCATGCGGTCAGTGTGCGACCCACAAAGGATTGTTGACAATCCTACTAGCGAGTTCCTAGCCTCGAAGCCGTGCCAGCCACCCCTCAACGCCCCGTGATCGCGGTCCTCTGCGAGCGCGCGACCGACCGCCCACCCGGCCTCGCCGACCTGCCGGTCGATTTCCGGTACTGCGCCGCCGATGGACTGCCCGAGGCGGTCCGAGGTGCCCAGGCGCTGATGCTGTGGGACTTCTTCTCGACGGCGGTCCGGGACGTCTGGCCGGACGCCGGGTCGTTGGAGTGGATCCATGTGACCGCGGCGGGTGTCGACACCCTGCTCTTCGACGAGCTGCGGGACTCCGCGGTCGTGGTCACCAACGCGCACGGCGTGTTCGACCGGCCGATCGCCGAGTACGTGCTCGGTGCGGTGATCGCGCACGCCAAGGACAGCCTCCGCAGCTTCGACCTGCAGCGCGGCCACGAGTGGCAGCACCGCGAGACCCGGAGCATAAGCGGCGCGAGAGCACTCGTCGTCGGCACCGGCGCGATCGGGCGGGAGACCGCTCGGCTGCTGCGCGCGGCCGGCCTCGAGGTGCGCGGCGCCGGCCGGACGGTGCGATCGGGCGACCCGGACTTCGGCGAGGTCGTTGCCAGCGGCAATCTGGCGGCCGAGGTGGAGTGGGCCGATCACCTGGTGCTCGCTGCCCCGCTGACCGCCGCGACCCGCGGCCTCGTCGACGCCGGCGTCCTCGCGGCGATGCGGCCGGGCACGCATCTCGTCAACGTCGCCCGTGGTCCGATCGTCGACGAGACGGCGCTGCTCGCGGCCGTCGCCGACGGCCGGATCGCGGCCACGCTGGACGTCTTCGACAGCGAACCGCTGCCGCCGGACCACCCACTGTGGGACGCGCCGAACGTGACCGTCACGGCGCACATGTCCGGTGACGTGATCGGCTGGCGCGACACCTTGGCGGCCCAGTTCGCCGGCAACGTCCGGCGCTGGCTGTCCGGCGAACCGCTGGTGAACGTGGTGGACAAGAAACTCGGCTACATCCCGACAGGAGATCGATGACGCAGGCAACCGAGTTGGTCGAGGGGTATCGGACCAAGCAGATCTCGCCGGTCGAGGCCACGCAGGAGGCGTTGGACGCGATCGAGCGGTACGACGGCCAGGTGAACGCGTTCGTGCTGGTGGACGCCGAGGGTGCGCTGGCCGCAGCGAAGGAGTCGGAGGCCCGGTGGCACTCAGGGGAGCCACTGGGCCCCGGCGACGGCGTACCGACATCCATCAAGGACGCGCTGTGGACCAAGGGCTGGCCGACGCTGCGCGGCAGCACGATGATCGACCCCGCCGGGCCGTGGGACCAGGACGCTCCGTCCGTCGCGCGACTGCGGGAGACCGGCGCCGTCTTCCTGGGTAAGACGACCACCCCGGAGTACTCGTGGAAGGGCGTCACCGACTCCACCACGTACGGCGCCACCGGCAACCCGTGGGACCCGGGCAAGACCTCCGGCGGGTCGAGTGGTGGTTCGGCGACCGCGGTCGGGCTGGGGATGGGCGTGTGGTCGCTCGGCACCGACGGTGGCGGGTCCGTCCGGATCCCGGCCGCCTTCACCGGTACGGTCGCGCTGAAACCGACGTACGGGCTGATCCCGTTGTTCCCGCCGAGTGCGTTCGGCACCTTGTCGCACGCCGGACCGATGACGCGGACGGTGCGCGACGCGGCCGCGTTGCTGGACGTGGTCACCGGGTTCGACCCGCGCGACTGGTCCGCGATGCCGACGCCGCCGACCTCGTTCCTGCACGGCATCGACGACGGTGTCGCCGGGCTGCGGGTCGGGTTCTCGGCCGATTTTGGGTTCGTCCGCAACGACCCCGAGGTGGAGGCGCTGGTCCGCGCTGCGGTCGGTGTCCTTGCCGACGCCGGCGCCGAGGTGACCGAGGTCGATCCCGGGTTCGCGGATCCGATCGACGCGTTCAACGTGCTGTGGTGGTCCGGTGCCGCGAAGGTGCTCTCGGCGTACGACGTCGACGACCGGGTGGACCCGGGACTGCGCCGCGTCGCCGAGCTCGGATCGGCGTACTCTGCCTCGGACTTCCTCGACGCCACCAACGTTCGGATGGAACTCGGGACGCTGATGGGCCGCTTCCACGAGCGGTACGACGTCCTGATCTCGCCGACGCTGCCGATCACGGCGTTCCTGGTCGGGCAGGACGTGCCGGACGGCTCCAGGTCGCCGGACTGGACCGACTGGACGCCGTACACGTATCCGTTCAACCTCACCCAGCAGCCGGCGCTCAGTGTGCCCTGCGGGTTCACGAAGGCCGGACTGCCGGTTGGCCTGCAGGTGGTCGGTCCGCGGCACGCCGACGCGCTGACGCTGCGGGTCGGTCAGGCGTACCAGGCCGCGACCGACTGGCATCGCCGTACCCCGACTTTGGAGGCCCGATGAGCAAGTTCATCACCGTCAGCTTGGACAAGCGTGGCGTGAGCTGCGTCGCGAAGTTGCTCGACGACGTGGCGCCGCGGACCTGCGCGGCCGTGTGGGACGCGTTGCCATTGTCGGCACCGGTGTTCCACGGCAAGTACGCGCGGAACGAGATCTACACGCTGCTGCCCGAGTTCGCGCCGACCGACCCGGGGAAGGAGAACACCACGATCACGCCGATCCCGGGCGACCTGTGCTGGTTCTCGTTCGACTCCGACGACCTGGGCAACCCGGCGTACGGGTACGAGAACACGACCGGGACCGGGACGACCGGCGCGATCGTCGACCTCGCGGTGTTCTACGGGCGGAACAACCTGCTGATCAACGGCGACCAGGGCTGGGTGCCGGGCAACGTGTTCGGGGCGATCACCGAGAACCTCGACGAGTTCGCGGCGGCCTGCCAGGACCTGTGGATGGGCGGCGCCCGCGGCGAGACGCTGTCGTTCAGTCGGCTGTGAACGGCTCCTGGAGTTCGGTGACCCAGCCGTTCGGGTCGTCGGGAGTGTCGAGGTAGAGCTCGCGCGCGGGCTCGCCGGCTCGGCGCCCGTTGTCGTCGAGCCAGCGGGCCAGCGCCTGCCAGGCCGGTAGGACCTGGTCGATCGGGCCGCGGTGCACGAGCGTCGCGGCCCGCATCACCGGCAGGTCGATCACCTCGAGTCCCTCGATGTTGCCCCCGGCATCGACCGCGGCCGGCACGGTCGCGCGGACGACGACCTCGTCCTCCTCCTCGGATGCGTGGTTCCGTTCGTACAGACAGGTCAGCCGGCCGGACGGTCGGACGTCGGCGTCCGGCAACCGGCGGCCGAGCTCCGCGCAGAGCGGTCGCACCACCGGAGTGATGTCGTCGGGCGTGAAGCTCGCCGCGGTCGCGGTCAGCCCGACCAGCCGTACGGCGGGCAGCTCCTTCACGACCACGTCCGCGGCCGGTGCATCGCTCTCCAGACCGCGTAGCCGGGACTCGACCTGCGCGAGCCGCGCGTAGCTCTCGGCCACCGAGGTCTCCAGCTCGGCCTGCCGCAGCTTCAGCATGGTCCGCAGCTCGTCGGGGCCGAGGTCGTCGGCGATCATCGTGCCGATCTGGTCGAGCGAGAAACCCAGATCCTTCAGCGCGACGATCCGGTTCAGATCGGCGAGTTGCGCGGCCGTGTAGCTGCGGTAGCCGGTCGCGGGGTCGACGTGCGCCGGCCGCAGTAGACCGAGCGCGTCGTAGTGCCGCAGCATCCTGATGGACACCCGGCCGTGCCGCGCGAACTCGCCGATTGCGAACATGCCGCCAGTCAACCAGCGAGGAGTTCTGCGAAAGTGATCGCGGTGTCGTCCTCGTGCCAGGGGCCGATCACTTGGGCGCCGACCGGTAGACCGCTCGGCGTCGACCCGATCGGTACGTTCAGCGCGGGGTGACCGGTCAGCGAGGCGTGCGAGACCCAGAACGCCTGCGCCTCGTAGGGCTGCCCGTCGATGGTCGTCGAGCCGTGCGGGAACGCGACGGTGAAGCTGGTCGGGCAGAGGAACACGTCGACGTCCGCGAAGTACCGGCGCCACGTCGCGCGCGCCTCCAGCCGGCGCCGCTCGCGTTCGAGCAGGTCGTGAAGGGTCAGCTCGCTGTGAGAGCCGCCGTACAGTGCGAAGAACAGCTCGACCTGACGGCCGAACTCCTCGGCCTGCGCACCCGGATCGACCCCGTCCGGCCAGCCCTCGACGATCTTCGCGCCGCTCCGGGCGAGGCGATCGATCGTGCCGGACAGTACGTCGCCCACCTCGCCGGTCACTCGCGCGGCCGGGTGATCAGTGACGACGCCGACGCGGAAGTCCTTCAACTGCTGGTGACGCGGCGGCCGAAGCTCCCAGGAGTACGGCGCTTCGGGGCCGGCGGTCACGCGGAGAGCCAGGCGCAGATCACCGGCGGAGCGCGCCAGCGGACCGATGGTGGAAAGGTTCGGAAGCTCGCTCGGTACGTCTGGCGTGAACGGCACCTGGAAGCCGCGCTGCGGGACCAGACCGTTGGTGGGCTTGAGACCGTAGACCCCGCAGTACGCAGCGGGTAGGCGGATCGAACCGACCAGGTCGGAGCCGTACTCCAGGTAGCTCAGGTCAGCGGCGACGGCTGCCGCGGCGCCGCCACCCGAGCCGCCTGGCGTGCGGGTCGGGTCGGCCGGGTTGTTGGTCCGGCCGTAGACCTTGTTCGTGGTCTGGCCGAAGTCGGCGAGCATCGTGTGCACGTTGCTCTTCCCGACGATGATCGCGCCGGCCCGTCGCAGCCGCTCGACCACGGTCGCGTCCCTCGTGGCGACGTACTCCGCGAAGGCAGGATTGCCCCACGTCGTGTGCAGACCGGCGACGTCGAAGCAGTCCTTGATCGTCATCGGTACGCCGTGCAGCGGGCCGACCGGGTCGTGGGCGTCGGCTGCATCGGCTGCGGCGAGTGCGTACTCCGGCCGGACCTCGACCACGGCGTTCAGTTCCGTGTCGGCCGCGATCCGCGCGAGCAACTGCTCGGTCACCTCACGCGACGTGACCTGACCGGTGCGGATCCGCTCTGCGATCTCTTCCGCTGTTGTCATACCTCCGGTCTACGGTCTGACATGGTGTGAGAGTCAAGGCGCGACCTCGATGCCGTTGTGGAAAACCCGTCGGACGCGTTCCTCGATCGAGGCGCAATCCAGGTCGGTGCCCGCGAGCACGAGGAGGTCCGCGCGCTTACCGACCGCGATCTCGCCGCGGTCGTCGGCGAGCCCGAGCAGCCTGGCCGCCTCGATCGTCGCCGCGCGCAGGGCGCCCGCGTCGCCCAGCCCGGCGTCGGACAGGTGCCGGAGTTCCCAGAGCACCTCGGTGTGCGGCCGGACCGGGTTGTCGGTGCCCATCGCGATCCGCACGCCCGCGTCGATGGCGAGCCGCATCGACTCCCGGTGCGCCTCGGCCGCACCGTCTGGTGCGTGCTCCGGATCCGACTGCGTGACGGAGAGCGTCGGCACGAACCAGGTTCCGGATTCCGCCATCGCCCGTACCGCGGTCTCGTCGAGGTATGTCCCGTGCTCGATGCTTCCGGCGCCGGCACGGGCGGCCAACTCGGCGGCCCGCGCTCCGTGCGCGTGGATCATCACCTTGCGCCCGCCGCGCCGCTGGGCCTCGTCCACCAGCGCGGTCATCTCGTCGGCGGTCAGCTCGATGTCGTGAACCCCGGTCCCGATCGCCATCGATCCGGTGGCGGTCGCCTTGATCCAGTCGGCGCCGGCCCGGACCATCCGCCGTACCACGGCTCGGGCTCCGTCCGGCCCGTCGAAGATCGGATCCGGGAGCGAGGGATCGTCGAAGAAATCGAGCGGCCCGGTCCGCGGCGCCCACAGGTCGCCGATGCCACCCGTCGTACCTACCTGCCGAAGACTGAGCAGGATCTGCGGCCCGTCGATCCAGCCCTTCTCCACAGCCATCCGTACGCCGGCATCCGCGCCCCACGCGTCCCGCACGGTCGTGACACCGAGCCGCAGCAACGTCCGCAACACCGGTACGGCGGACAACGGCCGGACCGATCGCGGCAGCCCGAACGGATCGCGGCGCGTCTGCGTGATGCATACGTGCGTGTGACAGTCGATCAAGCCGGGCAGTATCAGCCCGCCCGAGCAGTCGATCGCGTCGTCACCGTCCAGCCCGCTCCCGACGCCGACGATCCGAGCGCCTTCCAGTACGACGTCCGCCGGCCGCACCGCGCCGGAGTCGACGTCGAGGACCGAACCCGCGCGGAGCAGGAGCCGGCGGCTCACCCGAGCATCCGCAGCGCGGTGAGGGCGTAGGTCCGGGCGGCGATGACGAGTTCGGCGATCGCGACCGACTCGTCGGCACGATGCGCCTGGGACGTGACCGAGCCCGGGCCGACGACCACCACCGGTACGCCGAGATCGCGCGCGACGTACCCGCCGTCGCACGCCGCGGACCAGCCGGCCAACGGCATCGGCTCACCACCGGCGTCGAACCGGGCCGCCTCGGTGATGCGGACCAGGTCGTCGTCCTCGGCGGTCTCGAACGCGGGCATCTCCATCGGCATCGCGAGCTCGACGGTCAGGCCGCGGTCTTCCAGGCGGAGCGCGGCGACCCGGCGGCCGAGATCCGCGAGCACCTCGGCGGGGGACTCGCCGGGCAGCAGCCGCCTGTCGGCGACGACGACACAGTCGGCCGGGACGATCGAACCGCCGGTGCCGCCGTTGATCTGGCCGACGCTCCAGGTCGCCGGGCCGAGCAGGGGATGCGGGGTCTTCGCCAGTTCGTCGTGCAGACGCTCGATCTCGGCGACCACCGCGGCCGCGCCGTAGATCGCGTTGACGCCATCGTTCGGGTTGCCCGAGTGCGCGGCGCGACCGTGCACCGAGACCTGCAGGTAGGAATCACCACGGGCCGCGACGATCGTCTGCAGATCGGTCGGCTCGGCGGTGATGCACCCGGCGTACCGTCCCTGGTTGCCCGCGATGTACGCGCGGATGCCCTTGCCGGTCTCCTCCTCGTCGACCACCGCGGCCAGCTCGACCGGTCCGGCGAGTGCGCTGCCGCGGAGGGCGGCGAGCGCGGCGAGGGCCGCGGCCAGGCCGCCCTTCATGTCGGTCGCGCCGCGCCCGTAGATCCGGCCGTCCCGGACCAGGCCGCCGAACGGATCGACCGTCCAGCCGTCGCCGACCGGGACGACGTCGGTATGGCCGAGCAGCAACAGCCCGGGGTCGTTGCCGCCGGCAAGCGTGATCGAGACGTTGTCCCGGTCCGGTTCGACGGCCGCCGTCTTGACGTCGAGGCCGAGGTCGCGGGCCGCCGCGGTGAGGACAGCCACCGTGGCGGCCTCCTCACCCGGCGGGTTCTGCCCGGTCGCCCGGACCAGGTCCGTGGTGATCCGGACCAGCAACTCCTCGTCGATCCGGTCCAGCACCTGCTGTTCGGTGGGTGTCAGGCTCATGCCCACCAACCTTAGGGTCAGTCAGAGGCCGTCACGGAAGCCTTCGCGCCAGGACGCGTACCGCGGTTGCCATCCGAACGTGCGCTTGGCCAGCGTGTTGTCGGCGCCGCGGATCTCGGTGAACGCCGCCACCCCGACATCGCCGACCGCGAGCCGGCCGATCCAGGTCGGGATGTGTCGCGGCGGCTTGGCTCCGAGGATCTTCGCGAGCTCCGGCAGCCACACCGCGACCTGCGCCGGGTCGTCGTCCGCGACCTGGAACACGCCCGTCACGTCGCTGTCGACCGCCTTCACGGTCGCCGCGGCCGCGTCGTCGTAGTGGATGAACGACCAGACGCCGGTGCCGTTGCCGATCACCGGCAGCCGGCGCTTCTGGACCAGCTCCACCATCGAGCCGCCCTTGCCGATGTCACCGGTCGGGCCGTAGAAGCTCCCGTACCGGAGCGCGACGCCCTCGATGTCGTCGGCTTCTGTGACCGCCGACTCGAGGTGCTTGATACCGGCCATCGTCTCCCGCTGCGCGGGCACCGGGTTCGGGTCCAGCGGGTCCGCCTCGGTCTTCGTCGCGGATCCACCGTGCTGCAGGTTCCAGCCGGCGTACGACTGGACGACGAACCGTCGTACGCCGGCCGCTCGGGCCGCGGCGAGCAGGTTGTCGGTGCCCTCGGTCCGCAACCGGTTCGTCGTCGCGAAACTCTCGTCGAAGTGCTTGAAGTCGATCCCGCCCTTGAGCGCGGTCATCTGGTGGACCACGACCTCCGGGCGCACCGACTCGACGGCAGCGCGGACCGCGGCGGCGTCCAGACCGTCCGCGAGAACGGCGTCCGCGCCGAACGCCCGCACCCCGGCCGCGCCGGACTCGGACCGGGTCATCCCGGTCACGTCGTGCCCGGCCGCGATCAGCTGCGGTACCAGCGACCGGCCCATCCCGCCGGTCGCCCCTGCCACCAAGACCTTCATGTCATTCCTCCGTCGTCCGTGATTACGACCCGGAGGACACGGCCCACCCCCTGCTGTGTGACATGACGTGGATCACTTGTCCGACGTCAGCGAGATGCTGGTGGGACCGAACGAGACGTTCAGTTCGCCCTCGATGGTCATCGTGTCGCCGTCGGTCCGGCAGGCGAGGCGGGCCACGAACGGCGTCTCGACCCAGCGGAACGTCGCGACGAACGCGTCGCCGTCGCCGTACGCGCTGGTCAGGACCCGCTCACCGGTGTCGGGACCGGCGTCGTCGATCGGGCCTGTCGCGCGCTGCTCGCGCCAGTCGCCGGCCGCGCAGACCAGCTCGTGGGACCCACCCTGCAGGTCCTCGAACGTGAACGTGCCGGTGCCGTCGGCGTCCAGCCGCACCGCGGTCAGGCCGGTCGTGTTGCTCGTGCTGAAGCGGTAGGTCCGGCCGTCGCCCGGCGCCGGCGCGGGACCGGTCGGCGGCGCGAGCTCGAGCCGCTCCGGGCGCTGCGTCGCGGGCACCTCCTTGCCCTCGAGCGCGGGCAGCAGGTACTCCCAGGTGGTGTCGAGGATCGCCTGCATGTCCGTCGTCGCACTGGTGACGATCAGCGTGGCGTCGTACTCCGGGAGCCCCAGGATGAACTGCCCGAACGCGCCGTCGCCCCGGTAGGTGTTGTGGCGACCACGCCAGAACTGGAAGCCGTAGCCCTGCTTCCAGTCCGGATTCTCCTGATTGTCGTTGGGTACCTGTTTCGACGTCGCCGCCTCGAACCACTCGGCGGGCACCAGCTGCGTGCCCTGCCAATCTCCCCGTTGGAGGAGCAGTTGCCCGAAGCACGCCATCGACTCGGTGTTGATGCTGAGACCCCAGCCGCCGACGGTGATCCCTTCCTTCGACACCTGCCAGGTCGCCTCGGTCGCGCCGAGCGGCTCGAACAGCCGCGGACGCAGGTAGTCCAGCAGGGTCTCACCCGTGAGCCGCTGCAGGATCGCGGACAGCATGTACGTCGCGCCGCTGTTGTAGACGAACACCGTGCCCGGCGCGTGACTCACCTCGAGGCCGAGGAAGATCTTCACCATCCGGCGGTCCCGGCTGAGCGCCTCGACGGTGTCCTGCGAGTGCCCGGTCGTCATCGTCAGCAGGTGCCGGACCTTCATCGCGGCCAGGTTGTCGCTGATCGTCTCCGGCAGCTGGTCGGCGTCGAAGAACGAGATCACCTGGTCGTCGAGCGACAACAGCCCGGCGTCGATCGCCAGCCCGATCGCCGTCGACGTGAAGCTCTTCGACACCGAGAAGAGCAGGTGCCGATCCGTCGACCGGTACGGCGCCCAGGCCTCCTCCATCACGACGTGGCCGTGCCGCAGCAACATCACGGTCTGGATCTCCGGATCGCCGGCGTCGAGGGCTCCGACAAAACTGTCGAGCGCCGCGGCGGACAATCCCTGGGCTTCTGGCGTACTCCGTGGAAGTCTGCTCACCCCGAGAACGCTATCTTCCCGAACGGACAAGAATAAGGTGAGTTCTGCCAGGCGAGCAGCCGTCATCGTCAATCCCGTCAAGGTCGACGGTGCCGCGTTCCGGCGTACCGTCGAGAGCGCGCTGGCCGAGCGGGGATTCGACGGGCCGTTGTGGTTGGAGACGACCGAGGACGACGCCGGCGTCGGGATGGCGCGGCGCGCGATCGACGAGCAGGTGGACCTGGTGCTGGTCGCGGGCGGCGACGGCACCGTGCGGGTGGTGTGCGGTGAACTCGCCGGAACCAAGATCCCGGCGGCCGTGCTGCCCGGCGGGACTGGGAACCTGCTCGCTCGCAACCTCGGGATCTCGCTCGAGCTCGAGGTCGCGTTGCACGACCTGCTCGACGGATCGGAGCGGCCGATCGACAGTGTGCTGGTCGAGGGGGATCAGCTGCCCCGCGATCGCTTCGTGGTGATGGCCGGTCTCGGTCTGGACGCCGCGATCATCGACGATGCGCCCGACGATCTGAAGAAGCAGGTCGGCTGGGCGGCGTACGTCGTCTCGACGCTGAAGAACCTGAACCATCCGTCGGTGCGCGTCGAGATCACCGTCGACGACCAGCCGCCGGTACGCCGCCGCGCGCGGACCGTGGTGATCGGCAACGTCGGCACGCTGCAGGCGAACATCCCGTTGCTTCCGGACGCCGAACCCGACGACGGCCGGATCGACGTGGTCGTGCTCACGCCACGGCGGATCAGCCACTGGCCGCGGCTCGCGCTCGGCCTGGTCGTCAAGTCCTGGCGGGAGCGCCACGTCGAACGCTTCACCGGCCGGCGCATCCAGGTCCGCGCCGACCGCGCCGTACGCCGCCAACTCGACGGCGACGCCATCGCCGAGGGCACGTCTCTCGTCGCTGAGGTGGATCCGTCAGCGCTGATCGTCCGCGTGCCGTGACGGTTGGGCGTGGGTAAGTTTGTCCGGGTTGACGATGCCGTGGATGGCGTTGATTCGGCCTTCCGCGACGACGAACGACCAGACCGCGACGGTGCGGTTGGCGCCGTCGCGGATCCGGAGTGCGGGCTGGCCGCCGACGTGCACCCCCTCGGTGCGGAGCTGACCGAACTTGCCGAAGGCGCCGATGAGCATCCGGGCGACGTTGCCGGCACCGTGCACGGGCCGCGGGAAGCCGCCCTTCCCGCCGCCGTCGCCGGTGAACGTCGCGTCCGGGGTGAGGAGTGCGACGAGGGCGTCCAGTTCACCGTCCTCGGCGGCCGCGACGAATCGTCGTACCAGCTCGTCGCGTTCGCGGGGCGAGGGGTCGAAGCGCGGGCGGTTGTCGGCGATCCGGCGACGGGCGCGGACGGCGAGCTGGCGGCAGCTGGCCGGGGTCTTGCCGAGGATGCCTGCGAGGTCGTCGTACGAGTAGCCGAAGACGTCACCGAGCAGGAAGACCGCGCGCTGGTCGGGGGAGAGGCGCTCGAGAACGACCAGGAACGCGGTCGACAGCGAGTCCGAGAGGGCGGCGCGGTCCGCGAGATCGACGTACTCGTCGACGGCGGGTTCCGGGAGCCATGGGCCGAAGTACAGCTCTCGTTGGCGCCGCGCGGACCTGAGTTGGTCGATCGCCAACCGCGTCGTCACGGTCGTCAGGAACGCCTTTGGCGAGTCGACGTGCGGCTCCCGGTGCAGTCGCAGGTACGCCTCCTGGACGACGTCCTCCGCGTCACCGAAGGTGCCGAGCATCCGGTAGGCGATCGAGAGCAGCAGTGGCCTGAGTTCCTCCATCACATCCTTCACAGACGATCGAGGCGGTCTCCCAGTGACAGTGTCACAGGTCGGATCGTTCGATCGTCTGCAATCGACATGAACACGATCACCTGGATCTTCACCGGCGCGCTGGCCGTCGTCTTCACGATCTCCGGCATCCTCAAGTCCACGATGTCCCGGGACCGCCTGATCGCCACCGGCCAGACCGGCATCGCCCCGTTCCCGATGCCGCTGATCCGCCTGGTCGCCCTCTGCGAACTCGCCGCCGTCGCCGGCCTCTTCGCCCCCTGGCTGACCAACCACGCCCGAGTCCTCACCCCGCTCGCCGCAGTAGGCCTAGCCCTCGTCATGATCGGCGCCGCGACCTCCCACTCCTCCCTCCGAGAACCCAAATCAACCGCCGCCAACACCATCCTCCTAGCCCTAGCCACCTTCGTAGCAACCGCCCGCTTCGCCACCCTCACCTGACACAGTCCGTGAGTTAGTGCTGGAGGAGTACGGCGACGGTTCGGGGTGGGACTGTTGCGGTGCCGGTTGTGGGGGTCCACGTGGTTTGTTTGACGATCGGGTCGGTGCCGTTGGCCTGGATTGGGGAGAGGGAGAGGTTCGCGCCTGCCAGACCGGGGACGGTTTGACTTACTGCGGAGCCGGTGGAGTTGAAGACGACCAGGGCACCCTTGAGGGCAGGGTCTACGTCCGGTCCGACGGTGTCGTCGATGCGCATCGTGATGACGCCCGGTGTCGTACCGCTGAGCGGGTACGTGAGTTTCTGATTGATGAGGGCGGCTGAGCCCAATCGGAAGAGCGGCGTGGAGAAGCGGAGCTTGAGGAGGTCAGCGGCCGCGGTGGAGGCCGTCGTCACGTCGGTGGCTGACGGCTTGAGGGCCGGGTTGGCGAGTAGTGGCTTGATGTAGGACCACTTGGCCTCGTTGTCCGCCTTGGGTGGGAGGCCGTGGCCGAAGCCGTTGTCGGTGCCGGTCCAGTCCAGCGTGTTGAACCAGTCGCCGGAGTCGTACGAGTTGCGGTCCATCGACTTGCTGCGCAGCATGTCCGCGCCGGCGTGCCAGAACGACGGCGTCTGCGCCAATGCGGTCGTTGCCAGTGACAACGTGTTCATCCGGATCCGGTCGGCCATCGGCATCGTCGTCGGCAGCTTGTAGGTCAGCGTGTCCCACAACGTCTCGTTGTCGTGCGCGTCGACGTACGTGATCACCTCGTCCGGCTGGTCGGCGTACCCGGCCGGTGAGCCGTTGTAGTCGACCTGGTCGCCGCGGACCACGTCCCCGGACGACGCCGACTTGAAGCTGAACGACCTGAGGTTGCCGGCCAGACCGAGCTGCACCAGATCGGTGTCGTGGGCGAGCCGCTGCGCGCGCTGGTCCGGCGTACCGTTCACCGGGTCGCCGTTCGGGTCGCTCGCCTCGCCGGAGCCGAAGCCCTGCACGCGCGGGTTGTCGTCGAACGGCCCGCCGCCGCGTACTGCGTCCCGCAGCCGGTCCGAGAACGTGCCGATCCCGGTGCCGCCGAGATTGCCCTGCCGGGCCTGGACGAACAGTGCGTCGTTCGCCACCTCGCCGAAGTTCCAGCCCTCGCCGTACAGGTAGACCGACTTGCCGTCCACGCCGTCCTCGGCGAGGGTCAGCTTGTCGAGCGCGGCCCGGATCTTCAGCATGTTCGACTTGGTGTGGTGGCCCATCAGGTCGTAGCGGAAGCCGTCCACGTGGTAGTTGCGCGCCCAGCTCACGGTGCCGTCGACCATGATCTTCTCGGCCATGGCGTGCTCGGTGGCGATGTTGCTGCAGCAGGTCGAGTTCTCGACCTTCCCGGTGGCGTTCAGCCGCTGGTAGTACCCGGGCACGATCTGGTCCAGCACCGACGTCGGCGCCTGACCAGCGGCCGGTGTGTGGTTGTAGACCTGATCGAGTACGACGCGCAGCCCTGACTTGTGCAGCCCGCCCACCATCGTGCGGAACTCGGACACCCGAGCCAGCCCGTCCTTCTGCGTCGCGTACGACCCCTCCGGCGCCAGCCAGTGGTACGGGTCGTAACCCCAGTTGAAGCCGTCCTTCGCGGCCACAGCCGTCACACAGGCCTGCTGCTGCTCGGAGTCCGCCGGCAGCGCCTTCAGATCACACGCCGGCGTCTGCTGCCCGGTCTCCGGGATCGACGCGATGTCGAATGTCGGTAATAGGTGCACGGTGTTGAGCCCCGCAGCCTTCAGCGTCCGCAGGTGCTTCGTCCCGTCGCCCTCGTCAGCGAACGCCAGATACGTACCGCGGTGCGCGGCCGGCACCGTACTGTCGTTGATCGAGAAGTCCCGCACGTGCAGCTCGTAAATGGTCGAGTCGACACCCCTGGCGAGCTTTGGCGACGGAGTACTCGACCACAACGCCGGCTTGCCCGCCGGGTCGTTCAGATCGGCAGCAACGGAGTACGCCGAGTCTGTGGTCAACGCCACCGAGTACGGGTCAGTGACGACGTTCATTTCCACCTTGCCGGTGCTGGGCGCGTAGACCGTCACCTCATAGCGGTACGACGCGTTCTTCCACGACCGTGGTCCGCTCACCGACCAGGAGCCGTCGTCGCTGCGCTTCATCGGGATTGTGCTGGAGCCGACGAGCAGCCTGACGTTCTGTGCCGTGGGAGCCCACAGCGTGAACGTCGGCTGACCGCCGGTCCACGTGACGCCGTACGAGCGTCCAGTGGCGCTCCCGTAGACGTCGTCGAGCGCACCGGGGATCTGCACGCCCGTCGCGTCGAGCAGTCGGCCCGTGTCGTCGTACTGCGCGAGTCCAAGCTGGCCGGTGAGGATCTTCTTGACGTCAGCGTGGTCCAGGCGAAGCGTTGTGTACCCCGGTTTGACCACGGCAGGGTCGTAGCGCAGTCCGGCCGACGAACCGCCGATGTCGTCCGCGTCGACCTTCAGCGAGCCGGTGTCCGACCAGTGCAGGCGCCAGCGGTACCGCTCCGGGTGGTCGACGGCCGGTACGGCGAGGGTGTCGCGGTTCAGCCAGTACGCCTTCGCCTGACCGAGGTCGGGCTGCGCACCGGGCTTGGACGTCGTCACAGTGAGCTGATGGGTCGCGAGTACGTACGAGAACGTGACGACCAGCCCGTCGCCAGGCACAGTGACCGGCACGTTGTTCGCCGGGTAGCTCTCGTCCCAGGACAGGTTGTGCGCGACCTTCGCCTCATAGTTGCCCGCCTTCAACTCGCTGGTGGACCAGGTGTACGTGCCGTCCCCGTCCTCGTCGGTCAACCAGGGTCGCATGCACGACGGGTCCCAGTCGGCCGGACAGCCCAGCTCGGACTGGAACGACCCGGGGACTGTGATGATCGGCCCCTGCACGCTGGACGTCGCGTAGTGCCGCCCGTGCTCGTAGTAGAAGGTGATCGGCCCGTTCGGTGCGGTGTAGGAGATGTTGGCGCCGTTCGGCGCCCCACCGGCACCGTAGTTCTCGTCCCAGGTCTTGTTGATCGCCGCCTTGTAGGCGTGCTCACCCGCAGGGATGGTGTACGTGCCCTTCCACACCTTGTCCTTCGGGTCGAGCGTCAGCTGCGCCTGGTCGCAGTCCGGTGACCAGTCCGCCGCGCAGCCCATCTCCGAGTTGTGATCGCCCGGCACCGACACGTTGGCCGGCTGCACGACCGGACCGGTGCTCCCACCGCCCCCACCTGGTGCGGCAGCGTCGCCGACCACGCCGTACGAACCCGAGACCGAGTAGTTGCCCGAGGCATCCCGTAGTACGGCGCGGTACTCGAGCAGCGTCCCCTTCGGCAGACCCGTGACGTCCTGGAACACGCGGTACGGCGCGTTGTCGTCGGCACCGAGCCGCTTCCACTCCGTCGTACCCACAGGTCGGTAGCCGAACGTCACAGTCGCCGGCGTGTTCTCCGGGACAGCCGCGGCGATCTCAGCGCGCCCACCGACCGTGGCGCCGAGCTCCGGCGAGCTCATGTACACAGCCGGTGCCTTGGCACGCGGCGGGACCTTGGTCTGCGCCTGGTACACCGTAACGGACAGCGGACCCTGGCTGACGACCACTCGGCCCTCACGGTCGGTCTTGACCGCCTTGGAGCCGCCATAGACCGGGTCGAGCCACGTGTTCGGCCCGTACGTCGGAACCGTCGCGGAGGCTGCCGTCTTCGAGTTGTTCGCCACCACCAGGTACTCGACGTTGTCACTGCCCAGTCGGCTGAACGCGTAGAGACCGTTGCTCTTGGAGGAGTACCGGTGGACCTGCCGTCCGTCGGACAGCGCCGGGTACTTGGCCCGCAGCTTCGCCAGCTCCGCGATGTGCCGGTACATCGGCGAGCTGACGTCGTACCGGTCCTTGCTGCCGATCTTCGTCGTACCGGTGCCGTCGACGACCTCGTCGTCCGCGTAGTCGGCTGTCTTGGTCGCGAACATGTCCTGTCGCGCGTCCTTGTCACCACCCGGGCCGGTGAACCCCTGCTCGTCGCCGTAGTAGATGACGGGCTGGCCGCGGGTCAGGTACATCAGCGAGTGCGCCAACTTGTCCCGGGCGAGCAGGTCGGGGCCGGTCGCACCGCTCTGCTGCAGGAACGTGCCGACGCGACCCATGTCGTGGTTCCCGAGGAAGGTCGGCAGCGCGTAGGCGTTGGAGTCCGTGTCGGTGTAGTAGTCGTCGTCCGCGTAGAAGTCCTGCAGCTTGGTACTCGGATCGCCCTTGGCGTAGGCGACCGCGTTCTGCTGGAACCCGAAGTCGAGCGTCGCCTGCAGCGCGCCCTTGGTCGTGTACGTCGACATGTACTGCGGATTCGCGTCGTACACCTCGCCGAACATGAAGAAGTTCTTCGAGCCCGCGCTCTTCGCCGCGGCCAGGATCGCGGGCGAGAACTTCTCCCAGAACTCGATGTTCACGTGCTTCACGGTGTCGATCCGGAACCCGTCGATGCCGAACTCGGCCCAGGTCTTGTAGACGTCGATCATCCCGTCGCGGACTCGCGGCTGCTCGGTGAACAGGTCGTCCAGGCCGACGAAGTCGCCGTACTCCGCGCTCTCGCCGGCGAAGGTGGAGTCGCCGCGGTTGTGGTAGAGCGTCGGGTCGTTCAGCCAGGCCGGCACCTTCACCGTGGCGTCGGCCGGGGTCCGGAAGACCGGCACGTTCGGGAAGCTCGTGTTCGCGTCGAGCGGCGGGAACGTGTCGCCACCGGCGTACTGCTTGTCGTCGAAGACGTTGCCCGCGGCATCTTTGTACGGCGACGTGGATTTCGGGACGTAGCCGTACTGGTGGGACTGGTAGTCGATCACGTCCGCGGTGTGGTTGGTGATGATGTCGAAGAAGACCTTCATCCCCTTCGCGTGCGCGAGGTCGATCAGCTTCTTCATGTCCGCGTTCGTGCCCAGGTGCGGGTCGATCCGGGTGAAGTCGGTGATCCAGTAGCCGTGGTACCCGGCGCTCACGTCGGCGCCGGAACCCTGCACCGGGCGGTTCTTGAACGACGGGGTCAGCCAGATCGACGTCGTGCCGAGGGACTTGATGTAGTCGAGTTTCTGCATCACGCCGGCCAGGTCGCCGCCGTGGTAGAAGCCCTTGTCCGTCGGGTCCAGCCCGGTCTGCAGCCGGTCGCCGGTGAGACCGCCGGCGTCGTTCGACTTGTCGCCGTTGGCGAACCGGTCCGCCATCAGGAAGTAGAAGCGTTCCTTGGTCAGATCCGGCCGCAGGCTCGGTGTCGCGAGCGCCTTGTCCGCGGCGATCACGGTCGAGCCGGCCAGATCCACCGGCTTCACCGTCACAATGTGACTAGTGTCGTTGTAACTGAACTGCAGCTTGGCCGGGCCTTCGATCCGCAACGGGATGTTCGGTCCGTTCAGCACCCCACCGGCGCCGTAGTTCTCGTCCCAGCTCTTGTTGACCGCGACCTTGTACTCGTACGTCCCGGCCGGTACGTCGAACACCTTCGTGTACGGCGCACTCGCGCCCAGACTGGTCGCGGCACACCCCGGGTCCCAGTCACCCGCGCACCCGAGCTCGCTCTGCAGTGATCCCGCGAGGGTGATCACCCGCTCCGCCGCGACCTGAGCCGGTGCTGGTGACGCAGTCCCCAGCCCCAGCACGACCACCGCGGCCGCCGTGAAACCCGCCGTCAAACGCCTGAACCCGCGCATCGAGGTCCCCTCCCCGCCGACTCATCTGCGGGGGACGGTAGCGGCAGGCGTTTACCGTGAGGAGGGCTCGAATGTCACGGTCGGGTCACGAGCTCCGGAAGCGTCGTCTCGATCGGCGTGTGCACGACAGCGGTCGCGTGCTCGTCGTACGGCGTGGCCTGCGCGTTCAGGATGATCAGCGGCTTGTCGTCCTTCAGTGCGAGGTCGCAGAGACCTGCGGCCGGGTAGACCTGCAGCGAGGTCCCGACGGCCAGAAAGACGTCAGCCTCCGCAGTGGCGGCGGCAGCACGATCAAGGACGGTCTGGTCGAGCGACTCGCCGAAGGAGACCGTGGCCGATTTCAGAATGCCGCCACAGACCTCACACGCCGGGTCCTCGTCACCGGACTCAAGGCGGGGGAGTACGTCGGCCATCGGGATCCGACGGTCGCACTGGAGGCAGTCGACGTACCAGACCGTCCCGTGGAGTTCGTGGACCACCTCTGGTGACGATCCGGCCTTCTGGTGCAGGCCGTCCACGTTCTGCGTGATCAGACCGGTCAGACGCCCCTGTCGCTCCAGCTCGACCAGTGCGAGGTGCCCAGGGTTCGGCTCCGCGGTCCACGCCGGTACGGCGAGGCGGTGCTTCCACGTCGCCACGCGGACCTCCCGACTGGCGACGTACTCGTCGATGTCGAACATCGCCTCCGCGGCCGGGTCCTTCGTCCAGACTCCCTGCGGCCCCCGGAAGTCGGGGATCCCCGACGCCGTCGAGATCCCGGCCCCGGTCAGTACGGCGATGCGTCCAGCGTCCCTGAGAGCGTCGATCACACCCCCGACGGTATCCATTCGGTGGCCAGAACGGACATCAGCACCTCGTCGACCCACTCACCGTCCCAGCGCAGCGCGTCCCGCAGTACGCCCTCGGACTCAGGGTCACCAGGTCTCCGGTCAGCGTCGGCTTGTGCGCAAAATCGGTCACAGAGCGGAGTGTTTCAGCTGACCCGCCGGACGACGTACCGATTTTCGTCGGACGACACCAGCTCCTGCGAGCGCATCCGGCACCAGGCAGGGATGTCGGTGGCTGCAGCCGGGTCGTCCGCCAGCACGGTGACGGTGTCGCCGACGGCAACGGTCGGTAGCGCCTTGGCCAGTTTGATCACCGGGAGTGGGCAGAGCAGACCAAGGCAGTCCAGGTCGACGTTCACATCCCCACCTCCGCTCGGATCCGCTCCACGATCCCTGGCAGCACGGAGCAGAACCGCTGCACGTCCGCGTGGCTGGTGTCGCGGGCCAGCGAGACACGCACGTTGCCGTGCGTCAGTACGCCCATGGCCGCCAGTACGTGCGAGGGACGCAGGGTGCTCGACGTACAGGCCGAGCCGCTGGAGACGGCGAAGCCCTCGGCGTCCAGCCCGGTGACCAGGGCCTCACCGTCCACGTAGAGACAGGAGAAGGTGAGGATGTGCGGCAGCCGGTCGTCCGGGTCGCCCACCACCTCGACATCGGGAACCTCCGCTGCGACCCGTTGCCTGATCTCGTCGATCCAGGCCCGGTGCTGCTTGTCCAGCTCCGCCAGCTCGGCACTCCGGGCCTGCAGTGCCGCAGCGGCAGCCAGCGTGTTGGGTACGTCCGGGAAACCAGGGGAGAGGCCGTCCTCCCGCTCGTCCATCGGCCACGCCGGAGTGATCCGCGTACCCTTCCGAACCGCCAGCAGCCCCACACCGGCCGGCCCACCCCACTTGTGCGCACTTGCCGCCAGCACCGACCACCCCGCCGGTACGACGTCGTGCCCCACAGAAGCGGACGCGTCAACAAACAGCGGTACGTCGCCACACGCCTCCGCGGCCGCACCGATGGGCTGGCGGGTACCGACCTCATGATTCGCGGACTGCAGTGCGGCCACCGCGACACCCGGCGCCTGGGCCGCCTGCGTGAATGCCTCGAGGTCGACCCGGCCGTGCATGTCCACGCCGATCTCGACCCCGGACTCACCAGCGGTATGTAGAACTGCCGAGTGCTCGACGGCGCTGTGCACGATCGTCGTACCGCTCCGGCTTCTGGCGTTGCGGACCGCTGACAGTCCGGACCGAATGGCTGCCGTACCGGAGGTGGTCAGGTACAGCTCGTCAGGGCGTACTCCGACGGCGTCCGCGAGCACCGCGCGGGCGTTGTCCAGCAGCAGTCTGGCGGTCCGTCCCTCGTGGTGCAGACGCACCGGATCGGCCCATCCGGAATCCACTGCCGACAGCAACATCTCCCGTGCCGCGGGATGCATCGGCTCCGCCGACGCGGCGTCCAGATACGTACGCTCGCTCACACGGGAAACGCTAAGCCCTACCTATGCGCGGGACCGCGGAAGGTGTCCAGTAGTGTTTGGTCGTCAGTCTCACTTGGGAAGGGAAAGGCGCCCCGTGGGTTCGAACGGCACGCCCGGAGTGGACGAGCGACCGGCAGGTTCTGCCGGCGCCACACGTCCGGCGAAGCGACGCCTGCTGGTCGGTGCGGCAGTGGTGCTAGGCACCCTGTCGATGACCGGTTGCTCGTCGGCGACCACCGAGCAGTGGAAGCGACTCGGTCAGCCCGAGGGTGCGAGCGACCGGACCGAGTCGGTCCGGAGCCTCTGGATCGGCGCGTGGTTCGCCGCTCTGATCGTCGCCGTGATGGTCTGGGGCCA
>NZ_JBSHBJ010000057.1:0-21781 GCF_053611945.1 Kribbella sp. NPDC054772
GCCGCGGCTTCTTCTTGCCCATGGACTCCATGATGAACATCCTTCCGGAGCACAAGCTCCTGATCTCGGATGTCCGTCAAAACGGGTCAGGCCCACCTCTGTTCTGATGCACCTGTGTTCTGATGCACCGCCGCTCTGAGCCATCCGTCGCCAGCCAAGGCGGATTGGTTTGCCCCGCAGCGTCGTCCGCAGCTACGGCTTCCCGAGCTGGCGCGGCTCGTGCGGCACCTCGAACTGGTCGACCGGTACAGCCGCTCGCCGCACGGGCGCCGTATCTGCGCTGCCCTTCGTCGACTGCGCCCATCGCCAGGTGACTACACGCACCACTCCCGGCGACACCCGCTGCCCCGGGCCGCGTTGATACACCCGATGCTCGTGGCTGGCCACAGCTATTGGTCTCGGCCGAACACCGATTCGCAACAGCTACGTCCAACCAAATCTCCAGCGCTCAACACGGTGGCCTGCTTATCCCCGCGCTCTCCAGAGGGAGCGTCGTCCGCCTCCTGGAGCCGACAGAACATCGTGGGCGCGCGCAAACGCCTTCACCGCGGGAGCCAGTTCGTCGGCTGGAACCAGAGTCGCTGGGAGACAGAAGGCAAAGGCCGCAAGCTCGCACGGGTCGCACGTTGACCACGAGCTGCGAGTGATCCGCATGGTCCAACGTCACCGGGAACGGTGAGCTGGTACGCAGCAGAACAGTCTGTCGCCGCAAGCCGAACCTGCTCGGGCAGTGTTCATGGCGGACTCAGCTCGGCCGAGCTGGGGTACGAGTGGATCGAGCCGTCGTCCGCTCGGTCAGCGAGATGCCGTCCGGTTCGCGGCGGCCGTGCACAGGCGGCGGGTTTCAGCCCAAGGCCTCCACGCGGAGCAACTCGTCGTCGGTGACTCTGGCCAGCTCGGTTCGTTTGGCTCCCTGGCGGTAGCCAAACGCCGGAGCTCTGGCCAGCCTGCGAAGTCCTGCACAGCGATCGGGACCAGCTCTCGGGCTGGCGTTGGCTCTCGGGCTAGCGTTGGCTCTAGGACTGGCCTGTCTCTCGGACTGGCCTGGACTCCCGGACTGCCCCGGACTCCCAGACTCGCCCTGACTCCTGGTCGTCTCAACATCTCTGGGTTCGATGGAACGACGTGGTTCGGCGGGTTAGCCGCCAGATCGCGGGTCATGTCGATCGGCAACTACGGCTTCCGCGGTTTCAGGCTTTGGTGATGGCGCTGATGCGCCAGGCCTGGGTTGTTGGGGATGCGGTCAGGGTGATCAGCCTTGCCGTTGGGGTGCCTGGTGGGAGCGCGGTTTTGGTGCCGGTGTCGTCGATGGCTTGGCCTGCGGTGAGGTGGTCGGTGGTCTTCAGGGTGATGCTGGTTGCGGTACGGCGGGCGACCGTGGTGCTGTCGATCTTCATCTGCAGGCCTTGGATTCGGACGTTTTGCCGGCGGTAGGCCTCGATCAGGGCGCGGTCGGCGCGCCAGGGTGAGCTGCCGGGGACGTAGATGTCGTCGAGGGCGGCGAGGTCGAGGGTCCAGAATGCTTGGGCTCGTTGGGCGTCGAGGGCGTGGAGGGTTTGAGCCCAGACGATCGGGTCTGCCGTTGCGATGGTGGGCTGGGGAGGGTGTGGAGAGGTCGACGACCGGGACTGCGATCGCGAAGGCCTGGGTTGCGACGTGGTCGGTTGCGCCGACGTCGTCGGTTGACTGGACGTCGTCGGTTGTGTGGACGTCGTTGGTTGGGCGCTGGTGGTTTGGCGGGTTGTTGGGTCGGCTTGAGCTGAGGCCGGGGCTGGGGTGTCGAGAGTGCGGATGATGGCTGAGCCGAGGGTGAGCACTATGACTGCGCCTAGGGCGGCTGCTACCAGCGGGCCTGGGGTAGGGCGTGGGAGGCGGCGCAGGCCTCGGAGGGCGTGAGCTCGGCGGGTCTGGGTGCGGCGCCAGGGGCGGGTGCGCTTCGAACCTGACTTGGCGGATGGGGCCGAGGGGTGGGGGCGCGGCAGTTGGGTGGGCGGTGAGGTGGGTGGCTTGGGCGGGGGTGCTGCGAGTGGCGACCGTGCGAGTGCGATCGGGTCCTCGTCGTCCGAATCGTCTGTCCGACTCGAGGAAGGGGCTATGGAGGGGACATACGGGGTTGTGAAGGGGGCTTCGGGTGCGACGTGAGGCGCGGCACCCGGCTCTCGGGGTGTGCCGTGAGGTGTTGTGGCTGAGCCTTCGGGAGCGACAGGTGAGATCGCCGGGCGAGCGCCGGGAGCCGGGCTAGCGCTGCGAGCCGGGCTAGCGCTGCGAGCCGGGCTAGCGCTGCGAGCCGGGCTAGCGCTGCGAGCCGGGCTAGCGCTGCGAGCCGGTCGAGCACCGGAGGCCGGTCGAGTGCTGGCCGCCGCGCTAGCGCTAGACGCCGGGCTAGTGCCGGCCGCTGGGCTAGCGCTGGCCGCTGGGCTAGCGCTGGCCGCCGGGCTAGCGCTGGCCGCCGGGCTAGTGCCGGCCGCTGGGCTAGCGCTGGCCGCTGGGCTAGCGCTGGCGGACGGGCTAGCGCTGGCGGACGGGCTATTGCTGGGGTCGGTGTGTGCTGCGGCAGGTGCGACAGGCGTAGCCGGGGCAACGGCACGAGAGGGGTGAGAGGTTGCCTGCGCTGGGCCATGGACAGGCGGGGGCGGCTGGGTCGTGAGCTCGGTCTGGGGCGCGGCGGATCTTGTGGGGGGCTCTGCGGAGGCCGCGGGATCGTCTATGGACCCCAGAGAGATGGGGGCGGGGGAAGAGAGGGCCAGTAGGTGGGCGGGGAGGGCTTTGGGTGGGGTGGTGAGGAAGAGGTCGGGGATGAAGAGCTTGGGGGTGGTGCCGGTGGACTGGGCCAACGCGGAGAGGGCTCGGAGGTCGGCGGCGGGGTGGCCGGGGTGGAGGGTGGCGTCGGTCAGAACCGGGCGGCCGTCGGCGTCAAAGAGGACGTTGGCGGGGGTGATGGCGCCGTGGGTCAGGCCCTGGGTGTGGAGGTGGTCGACGGCCTCGGTGAGTGGGGTCAGGAGGGTGACGAGCTCGCCTTTGGACAGTGGGCCGCGGCGTTGCAGGAGGGCGGCGAGGCTGCCGGCCAGGAGGTGCTGGCTGACCAGGATCCAGGCGGTCTCGGTCTCGCGGAACTCGAGCAGCCGGGCGATGTGCGGATGGCGGACGCGGGTGAGCATGCTGAGGTCTTCGCGCAGTCTCCGGGGGTCGGGGAACGCGCCGATCGGGATGTGTTTGAGCACGGCGTTGCGGCCGGTCGCACGGTCACGGACCTGCCAGACGGTGCCGACCGATCCGGACCCGAGCTTCCGGCGGAGGCTGTAACCGGCGATGTCTGCGAGGTCCATGCCCAAGAGGATGCACCGATCGCGACCTCGCCCGTCAGAGTTATCCACAGCCCAGGGCGCCGGCCGTGATCAGGCGCCGCCTACACTCGAAGGCGTGACGGCGATCAGGTACGTGGAAGCGGGTTTCGGAGCCGACGCGGTGGACTACGAGACCGCGTGGGCGGAGCAGCGGCGCCTGCACGCGGACGTTGCCGACGGCACCGGGGCGGACACGGTGATCCTGCTCGAGCACCCGCCGGTGTACACGGCGGGCAAGCGCACCGAACCTCACGAGCGCCCGATGGACGGCACCCCGGTGGTGGACGTCGACCGCGGCGGCAAGATCACCTGGCACGGCCCCGGCCAGCTGGTCGGCTATCCGATCGTGAAGCTCGCCTCCCACGTGTACGTCGTCGACTACGTCCGGCGGCTCGAGGAGGCGCTGATCGCGGTCTGCGCCGAGCTCGGGGTGAAGACCGGCCGGGTCAAGGGTCGCAGCGGAGTCTGGGTGGCGGCCGACGACCGTGGCCGGGAGCGGAAGATCGCCGCGATCGGCATCCGGGTCGCGCAGGGCGTCACGATGCACGGCTTCTCGCTGAACTGCAACAACGACCTGGCCTGGTTCGACCGGATCGTCCCGTGCGGCATCTCGGACGCCGATGTGACCACGCTGTCGAAGGAGCTCGGTCGTGAGGTGACGATCGCCGAGGTCCTCGATCCGGTACGGCGGCACCTCGGCGAGCTCCTCGCCTGGGACGAGTACGAGCGCAGCCCGGACATCGACCACCACGAGGAGCCCCCGACGGCCATCACCTACGGGCTGACCGTCTGAACTTACGGGCTGACGGTCTGACCCTTCAGACCGACTTCGGCCCGCCACGCGGTGTGCAACTCGTGCAGGCGGGCCACCAGCTCTGGCTCCTCGTCGAACCGGTTGGTCTGTTCGCCGATGTCGTCGGTCAGGTTCGCGAGGAACCACCCCTCCCCCATCGGCGCGTGCTCGTAGTCCCGCAGGTGCTGGGTGTTGGCGTCGTCGCCGACCCAGCTGAGCTTCCACGGCCCTGACCGCACCGCCCACTGGAACCCGCAATCCCAGTGCAGGGCGTCGTGCTCGCCATCGGAGTCGCCGACGAGTGTCGGGAGCACGTCGATTCCGTCGACCCCGTCAACGCTCGCACCAGCGGCAGCGGCCAGCGTCGGGACCAGGTCCATCGTGCTGACCAGCGCGTCCGTACGACGACCCGCCGGCAGCTGTCCTGGCCAGCGCCAGATCATCGGGATCCGGATCCCGCCGTCCCACAGCGTGTACTTCGTCCCGCGCAACGGAGCGTTGTCGCCGAAATTGCAGGTCGAACCACCGTTGTCGGTCACGTACACGACGATCGTGTCGTCGCCCGCGGCGTCCAGCAGCCGCCCGATCTCCGCGTCCATCAGCTCCAACTGCGCGAGGTAGTACTCCCGCCCGTGCGGCAGGTTGGGCACGATCGCATCGTCGTACCACTCTCCGAAGGCCCCGTCCGTGTCTGGGGACCAGTCGTTGAAGGCGGGCAGGCCGCGGGCATTCAGTTCGGACTCCGGCAGCTGCCAGCAGAAGTTGTGGACGGCGTTGAACGCCACCATGCAGAAGTAAGGCCGCTCGTCCGAGGTCTCCATGAACTCGGCCGCGCGCCGCCCGAACTCGGCGGTCAGGAACCCCTCATGCTCAACTGGTGTGTCCCCCGACAGCAACGGCTGCACGGCCATGTGGTGCGCGGCCGGCTGACCGTACGACGCCACCGCGTCCTCGGAGTGATGCAGATAGTTCAAACGCCCGAACGACTGCCCCGCCAGCCCGTACAGCGTCTCCTCGAACCCGTGGCGCGGCGGACACGCCCTGTCCCCCACCTTCTCCGGACCGTAGTGCACCTTGCCGAAGTACCCCGTCCGATACCCCTGCCCCTGCAGGATCTCCGCCAGCGTCGGTACGTCGTCCGGCGGGAACTCGGCCGAGTCGAACCACTGACCACCCCACCGCTGCTGGTACCGCCCGGAGATGATCGCCGCACGCGACGGACTGCAGATCGGCGCGGTCACGTACGCGTCGGAGCAGCTCACTCCCTCTGCAGCCAACCGGTCCAGCGCTGGAGTGTGTACCTCGGGGTGTACGCCGAGCGCACCGCGGTCGGCGTACCCGTGGTCGTCGGACACGATCAGCAGAATGTTCGGGACGGACAAGGAGCTCATCCTCTCGTGGTGGCAGCCATCCGGGCTGCCTGGTCGGCCTTCGCCCGGGCGTCGGTCGCGTCGGGGTCCAGCAGCCATCTCATCTCGGCATCCAGCCGCCGCACCAGAGCCGTATCACCGGAGAGGTCGTGCAGCTCGAGTGGATCGTCTTCGACGTTGAAGACCTGCGGTGTCTGCGCAGCGCCGTAGTAGCAGTACTTCCATGGCCCCGACTTGAGCATGAAGCCCCCGTCGACCATCCCCTGCGCGTGGTACTCCGACAGCACGGGCCGGTCCAGCGGCTCCATCAACGTGTGACCGGGCAGACCTGAGTCGGGAGCCAGTCCGGCGATGTCGCGCAGTGTCGGGAGCAGATCGACCAGACTGACGTGTGCGTCGCTCCGGCCTGGCTGCAGCGCTGGATGGCGTAGCAGCATCGGGATGCGTACGGCGGGCTCGTAGAAGCACTGTTTCTGCCAGATGCCCTGGTGGCCGGCCATTTCGCCGTGGTCACTGGTGTAGATGACCACTGTGTCGTCCGGCACCGCCTCCAGCAGCCGACCGATCTGATGGTCCAAGTGACTGATCAGCGCCCAATAGCAGACAGTCGCCTCGCGGATCTGCTCCTCGGTGATCGGCTCGTCGTTGCGGAAGCCGTGACGCAGCAGTGAGATCACCGGGTGCTGTTCGTCGGCCACGGACGGCAGTTCGACGTCAGCTGTCTCGTACAGCGCGCGGAACTCTGCTGGTGCGACCAACGGGAAGTGCGGGTGCATGTAACCGACGTACAGCAGGAACGGATCCTCGCCGGGTGCACGCAGGAAGTCCAGTGCGGCGTCCGTGGCTGCGACGTCGTGGTCGGTGTGGACGTGGCCGCCCGCTCCCTGCTCGGTGACGTGGGAGTTCGACGGCCGCCGCCAGTCCGGCGTACGGCGGGGTGGGCGGCCACTGTGGTCGACCCAGAAGTCCAGGTCGTCGGTGAGACGCCGGTCGAAGCCCAGCAAGCGGTCTGGTCCGTTGAAGTGGGTCCGGCCAGCGATGACCGATGTATAGCCGGCGTCGCGCAGATGGTGGCCCCAGGTGCGGTACGACGGGCCCGGGATCACGCCGTTGTCCCACGCCTGGATCTGGTGCACGTACTGGCCTGAGAGCAGCGAGAGCCGGGACGGGACGCACATCGGGCTGTTGGTGTACGCACGGTCGAACGAAACGCCCTGTGCGGCCAGACGATCCAGATGCGGGGTGTGGATGTGCGGATGACCGGCCCAGCCGGCCGCGGCGGCGGTGTGCTCGTCGGACAGGATCACGACGATGTTCGGACGGCGCATGGCTCCTACCTTAGGCAAGCGGTTGCCTGTCCGCGTCGTGCCGAAGTGTCTGCAGGGTGTGACGGCAGATCGTCGCTACCTTGGGGGTGTGTCCAAATTTCTTGGGTTCTTGCTCGGCGTAGCCGTTGCACTGGCCGGCCCGGCCGTGTTCGGAGTGCTCGCCGCACCGGGTGGTATCGAGCTGAACGCGAAGGAGATGGCGCTTGCCTACGGCATCGGCGCGCTGATCTTCTGGGCCGTGGTGTCGTACTTCTCCGGCGCCGGCGCGCTGGGGGCCTTCGCCGCCTTCGGCACGCTGGTCTACTGCTGGCTCTGGATCCCCAACCGGACCACGAACTTCCTGAACGACGTCCCCGGGGTGACCACCGGGATGATCGACGGGTCGAAGCAGTACACCCTCAACGGCGTCGTCCCGATCCTCGGGGTGATCTCGCTGGTGTACGGGATCCAGCTGATCGTCCGCAGCGCGCAGCGGCGGCGCCGGGAGCGGGCCGAGGCCGAGCGACTGCAGCGCGAGCAGGAGGCCGTGCAGGCGCAGCAGGACGCCGACGCCGCGGCGGTGTACCCGGTTGCCGGGAGCACCTATCAGCCCGCGCCGCCGGCGTACGAGAGCCACACCTCGTACGACGACCTGTTCGACGAGCCGGAGCCCGAACCGGTGCGGTCGCGGAACCAGGCCGATGAGCCGACCCGCCAGTTCCCGATCGAACCGAACACCGATGCCGAACCGACCGCCGTTGTCGAGTCGAACGCCGCGGCCGTGCCCGATGCCGAGCCCGACGCCGAAGTCGACGCCGAGGTGGAGCCGGAGAACGAGCTCGAGCACACCCAGCCGTTCCCAGGACCCGATGCCGAGAGCAACAGTTCCGGCGACGACGAGACAGTAGTCGCCCCGGCACCGGCCGCCGAGGCCCCGAAGCCGGTCGAGCAGCCCAAGGCCGAGGAACCGAAGGCCACGGACCCCAAGCCGGCCGAAGCACCGAAGGCCGAAGAACCCAAGCAGCCCGAGGCCCCGAAAGCCGCCGACGAAACCAAGGCGACCAAGGAAGCCGCTCCCAAGGTGACTCCCAAGGAGCAGGTGGGTTCTCAGTACCGCGAGCGGATGGAAGACCCCGAAGACACCGGCGAGTTCCACCTCGCCTTCGAGAACCCGGTCGTCAAGCCGGCGTAAGAACCCTCACGCGACGTGCATGCGCTGCTGGTGCTGATCCCGCCGCGCATGCTCGGTGATCGCCTGGTCGTACGCCGCGCTCGCCATCTCCAGCACGTCGCCCGACATCTGCGCCCGCGGTGAGTCGGCGCTCCATGCGAGCACCAGCTTTCGGTGGATCGGGTCACCCGCCAGCGTCCGCGTGGTGACGTCCGAGGAGAGCATCCGGTACGACGTCGGCGAGATCAGCGCGACGCCCTGACCACTCGTCACGAACCCCATCAGTACCGAGGTGTCGACCGAGTGGTGCTCGACCTTCGGCTGGAACCCGGCCGCTTCGCACGCGGCCCGGAACAGCACGTGGAACCCGCTGTCGTCCGGCGGTTCCCCGATCCATTCCTCGTCGCACAGCGCGGCCAGGTCGACCTCACCACGCGTGCGTGCGGCCACCGGGTGGTCCGCTGCCAAGACGACGTACGCCGACTCGGACTCGACGACCGTGATGGCCTCGACCCCGGCCGGCAGCCGCAGCTCGAACCCCGGGAACTCCCGGAGCAGTGCGAAGTCCAGCCGACCGCTCTCCAGCTGCTGCAGCAGCACGCTGGTGGACCACTCGACCTCGATGCTGACCTGCTCGATCTCGCCGTGGTCGCGGAGCCGGGACGCGATCCCGGACATCGGCGCGGTCGGGAACCCGCCGAGCCGAACCGCTGATGACTCGACCGCGGTCATCGCGGACACCGTCGCGGACAGGTGGTCGACGTCGACCAGGATCGCTCGCGCGCGATCCACGGCGTACCGGCCGAGCGGTGTGGGGGTGACGCCGGTGCGGGAGCGCTCGAACAGCTCACCGCCGAACGCCGCCTCGATCCTTTTCAGCTGCGCGGTCAGGCTCGGTTGGCTGACCTTGAGCCAGCGGGCGGCCCGACCGACGGACCCCGCTTCGGCGACCAGGACCACCACCCGCAGATGACGCAGCTCAACGTTCATGCGTTGAGACCGTAGTCGAGGTCTACGCACAGCTCACAGGCGCCCTACATTGCGGTTTCGTCACAGCCCGGCCCGGATCTGTAACGCCGGGCCCGGCTGTGACGATGTGCTACGACGCTCTGAGCGCCAGCGCCTCGCGGTAACCGAGCCGGCGGCCGGTCTGCAGCAGGGTCCGCTCGTACAGCCGGGCCCCCAGCCGGATGATCAGCACCGTGGCGCCGAGCAGCAGCGCGATCGCGACCAGCGGCTGCCAGATCGGCACGTCCTCGGTGAGCATCCGGCCCGGCATCGACATCGACGACGCGATCGGGACGAAGGACGCCACCGTCTTGGCCGACGACCCGGCGAACACCGAGAAGAAGAACGGGATCATCAGGATCATCTGCCCCGGCAGCGTGGTCGACCCGAGGTCCTCCTGCCGCGTCGCCAGCGAGCCGGCGACCGCCCAGAGCCCGGCCAATGCCACGAACCCGAGTACGAAGAACACCACGAACCACCCGGCGACCGGCGCGACCACCTCGAGGATGTCGGCCTGGTCGGTGGCCAACAGCCCGACCAGCGACGCCGCCGCGATGACGACGATCTGCGAAAGCGCCAGCACCGTGTTGCCGAGCACCTTGCCCCACAGCAGCGACCGGATCGGTACGGCGGCCGCAAGGATCTCGACGACCCGGCTCTCCTTCTCCTGGACGACGCTCTGCGCGATCATCATCCCGAAGCCGAGCGCGGTCATGTAGAACACCAGCGCGAGCCCGATGTTCACGAAGTCCGAGACGATGTCCGGCAGCGGGCCGGGCTTCAGCAACTGCAACGAGACCTTGGTGCCGGCGTGCAGCTCCGCGGGCGTCAGGCCCGCCTTGCCGGCGTTCGTCTCCATACCAACGGAGGCGGCGGCCTCGCGCAACGCGCTCTCGATGCTCGAGTCGACCCGATCCTTGCCGAGGACTACGTATCCGTCGTCGCCTGGCAGCAGTGCGGCCTTGACGTCGCCGTCAGTGACCGCCTGCTCGGCGGCCCCCCGGTCGGCGACCCGCTTCACCTCGTAGCCGTCGTCCCCCTTGGTCGTCGACGCCTGCTGCACGACCTTCGCGCCCCTGTCGTCGATCACCGCGATCTTGTCCGTACCGCCGCGACCCGCGAGGACCGCGGGCACGATCACCGCGACCATCACGATGAACAGCATCACCACCGTCGAGCCGATGAAGGTCTTGTCCCGCAGCTTCGTGCTGATCTCGCGCTCCGCGATGAGCACCCACGGCCTGTCCAACGAGTTCATCGGGTCGCCTCCCGGAAGACGTCGCTCAACGCCACCCGCTCCGGCCCGAACTCACGGACCGTCCCGCGGCTGATCGCCTCCTGCAGAATCTGTTGCTCCGAAGCACCATCCAGTACGTCGAACAGCGCCGTACCGCCGGCCACATCGCGCACGGTGATCCCCCGCACGTCCCGCAGCCAGCCGGCGTCACCATCGACCACCAGGCGGTACGTCGACGTGGGCCCGGCCGAGAGATCCGCAACGGAGCCCGCGGCAACGACCTTGCCCCGGGACAACACGACCAGGTCGTCGCACAACCGCTCCACCAGGTCGAGCTGGTGACTCGAGAACAGCACCGGCACCTCCGGCGTGACCTCCTCGCGGAGCAGATCGACCATCGCGTCGACGGCCAACGGGTCGAGGCCGCTGAACGGCTCGTCCAGCACCAGCGCGATCGGCTCGTGCACAAGCGCGGCCGCGATCTGCACCCGCTGCTGGTTGCCCAGCGACAGCGTCTCGAGTACGTCGGTGGCGCGCTCGGCGAGCCCGAGCCGCTCGAGGATCTTGTCGGTCCGCTCGCCGGCCCGATCCGGGTCGAGCCCGTGCAGCCGGCCGAAGAACACCAACTGGTCGCGGATCTTCATCTTCGGGTACAGCCCACGTTCCTCGGGCATGTAGCCGAAGTCCCGGCGGACGTCCTGGGTCAGCAGCTCACCCTTCCACCGCACCTCGCCCGCGGTCGCGGCCAGGACGCCGAGGATGATCCGCATCGTCGTCGTCTTCCCGGCCCCGTTGGCCCCGACGAACCCGGTCATCCGTCCCGGTACGACGTCGAAGGTCACGTCGTCCAGCGCCAGATGATCACCGAACCGCCGGGTGAGCCCGTCCACCCTGAGCATGTGTCACCGTTCCCATCAGGTCAGGCCGGGCCTGCGCCCGACCCTGACCAAGCTAGTCAACCGACCGCTACCGACACGTCGGTCGAGAGGGTGATCACCGAGGTCATCCGCGGGACGGACGGATCAGGCAGAGGTGTCGTCTCCAGGGGTGACCAGACCGCACTCGTACGCGAAGACGACCGCCTGCACGCGGTCGCGGAGCCCCAGCTTCAGCAGCACCCGGGAGACATGGGTCTTGACCGTGGCCTCGCCGACGAACAACTGGGTCGCGATCTCGGTGTTGGTCAGACCGCGGGCGATCAGGCTGAGGACCTCGCGTTCGCGATCGGTGAGGTCGGCCAGGAGATCGGGACGGTAGACCCGCTCGCCGCCGCCGGCGAAGCGCTTGATCACGCGGCGGGTGACCTCCGGGGCGAGCAGGGCGTGACCGGAGTGCACGACCTGGATCGCCTCGACCAGGTCCTCGGGGGCGGTGTTCTTCAACAGGAACCCGCTGGCGCCAGCGCCGAGCGACTCGAACAGGTAGTCGTCGCGGTCGAACGTGGTGAGGATGACGACCTTGCCGGCGTCCTCGGCAACGATCCGCTGGGTGGCGGAGATACCGTCCATCCCGGGCATCTGGACGTCCATCAGGACGACGTCCGGCCGCAGGTCCAGCGCCAGCTCGATCGCTTTCTCGCCGTCCGAGGCCTCGCCGATCACCTCGATGTCCGGCTCGACCGACAGGATCATCCGGAACCCGGCGCGGACCAGGTCCTGGTCGTCGACGAGCAACACCCGCATGGGTGTCTCCCCCATTACGTGTCCCTTCCAAAGGTTTGCGGGTCCAACGGGATCCGGACCCGGACCCGGAATCCTCCCACGGGCCGTGGGCCGATCTCACTCTCGCCGCCGAGCAGCGCGACCCGCTCCCGGATGCCGACGTGACCGAGCCGGCTGCCCACCGGCGCGTGCTTCGGGCGGCCGTCGTCGATGACCTCGAGCTCAACGGTCTCACCGAGGTACCGCAGCGTCAGGTGCGCGCTGCGTGCTGTCGAGTGTTTCCGGACGTTCGACAGCGCCTCCTGCGCGATCCGGTACACGGACACCGAGACGGTCTTGGGCAGCTCGGCCGGGGCGCCGATCTGGTGGAAGCCGACCTCCAGGCCCTGGCTGTTCGCATCCGCGATCAGCGCCGGCAGCCGGTCGGCGCCCGCCTGCGGCGTCTTCGGGTCCGGCGTACTGACGTCGATGTCCGGGTCCGCGGCGCGGAGCATGCCGAGCAGTTGCCGCATCTCGTTCACGGCACTCCGGCTGGACTCCTCGATCACGTTCAGCGCGCCCTTCGCGGCCTCCGGATCGGTGTCCATCACGCGGCGCGCGCCACCGGCCTGGATGCCGATGCTGCTGATGTGGTGGGCAACGACGTCGTGCAGTTCACGGGAGATCCGCAGCCGCTCGTCGATCACCGCGCGCCGCGAGTTCGCGTCCTGCTGCGCGGCCAGTTCGGTCGCCTGCTGCTCCAGCTCGAACCGCTGCCGGGCGGTCCGCCACGCGGTCCGGCCCCAGAAGTAGGCGCCGAAGAAGTACAGGACGTTCAGCGAGACGGTGATGATCACGTTCGACACGTACGGCGAGAACAGTGCGTGGTTCGGCCCCTCGATCGCGTTCGCCCGCAGCGCCTCGACGAAGTTGATCGTCAGCCAGCCGAACATCGCCACGAACACCAGCGCGACGGCGCCCTTCATCAGCCGCCGGTCCCGCGCCCACGCCACCGCCGCGTAGATCGCCATGAACATCGCCGACTGGGTGACCAGGTTGCCCTGGTACGCGAACAGCGCGCGCTCCCCGTTCACCACGAACAGCACCGCCACGATCAGCAGCACCGGGATCGGCCACCGGCGCCGGAAACACAGCGGCAGCGCGATCGCAGCGCTCAGCACGTACGGCTCGACCCCCCAGATCCCGAGGCTGACGTGCGACGGCCAACTGCCGCGGGCGAACTCCGTCCCGAGCACGGCCGCCAGCGCCATCCCGAGCCCCAGGAGTACGTCGTACCGCTGCTCGCGGGCCGTCGGCGCGGGACGGGTCCAGCCGCGGACCGCCGGACCGGACGCCGGTGGACTGCCCGGTTCGGCATCCGAACGCAGCTCAACGGTGGACATAGCTCATCACCCTACGGGTGAAACACGCCTGACCCGGGACGCGTACCCTGGAGGGCGTGACGATCGCCCCAGAAGGACGGAAGCTGCTCAGGCTCGAGGTGCGCAACGCGGAGACCCCGATCGAGCGCAAACCCGAGTGGATCAAGACTCGCGCCAAGATGGGCCCGGAGTACCAGGCACTGCAGAAGCTGGTGAAGTCCGAGGGACTGCACACGGTGTGCCAGGAAGCCGGCTGCCCGAACATCTTCGAATGCTGGGAGGACCGCGAGGCCACCTTCCTGATCGGCGGCGACCAATGCACCCGGCGTTGTGACTTCTGTCAGATCGACACCGGCAAACCCGAGGCGCTGGACCGCGACGAGCCGCGCCGCGTGGCCGAGTCGGTCCGCACCATGGGCCTGCGGTACGCGACCGTCACCGGCGTCGCCCGCGACGACCTGGACGACGGCGGCGCCTGGCTGTACGCCGAGACCATCCGGCAGATCCACGAGCTGAACCCGGGCACCGGTGTCGAGATGCTCGCGCCGGACTTCAACGCGGTCCCCGAGCAGCTCGCCGAGGTGTTCTCCTCGCGGCCCGAGGTGTTCGCGCACAACGTCGAGACGGTGCCGCGGATCTTCCGCCGGATCCGCCCCGGCTTCCGCTACGAGCGCTCCCTGGACGTCATCACCCAGGCCCGGGACTACGGCCTGGTCACCAAGTCGAACCTGATCCTCGGCATGGGCGAGACCCGTGACGAGGTCAGTCAGGCGCTGAAGGACCTGCACGCGGCCGGGTGCGAGATCATCACGATCACGCAGTACCTGCGGCCCTCGGTGCGGCACCACCCGGTCGAGCGCTGGGTGAAGCCCGAGGAGTTCGTGGAGCTCGACTCCGAGGCGCAGGAGATCGGTTTCGCCGGTGTCATGTCCGGTCCGCTGGTACGGTCCTCGTACCGCGCCGGTCGGCTGTACCGTCAGGCGGTCGAGTCACGTATGAACGCCAACCAGGCATAACCAGGGACAGGGTTAGAGATGGCCAAGAACGACGCCCCCGAAGAGAAGACCGGTCGGCTCAAGCAGATCGCCTCGGCGTACAAGCTGACCAGGAAGTCCGACCCGACGGTCGGCTGGGTGCTCGCCGGGATCTTCCTCGGCGTCGTAGCGCTCGCCGTGGTCGGCGGTCTGCTGGTCGGCCCGCTGCTGATCTGGATCCCGCTCGGTGTCGCGCTCGGGTTCCTGGCCGCCACGATCGTGTTCGGCCGGAAGGTCGAGAAGGCGGCGTACAGCCAGATCGAGGGTCAGGCCGGTGCGGCCGCGTCCGCGCTGCAGACGCTGCGCCGCGGCTGGAACGTCACGCCCGCGATCGCGGTCACCAAGAACGCCGACATCGTCCACCGGGTGGTCGGCCGGCCGGGCATCGTGCTGGTCGGCGAGGGACAGGCCAGCCGGGTGAAGAACCTGCTCACCGCCGAGGCGAAGAAGCACGGCCGGGTCGCGGGCGGCGCGCCGGTGACCCAGATCGTCGCCGGGCAGGGCGAGGGCGAGATCGACATCCGCAAGCTGACCAAGCACGTGATGAAGCTCCCGGCGGTCATGCAGCCGTCGGAGATCACCGACCTGCTGCAGCGCCTGAAGGCCCTGGACGCGGTCCGGCCGCAGGTGCCGATGCCGAAAGGCCCGATGCCGAACAACCTGAAGGGCGCCCGGCAGGCGATGCGGGGACGGTAACCCGAAAGGCATGCGGACAGTTGATCTGTTCAGCATGCACCGTGGGGAGGCTGGTTGCCCTTAGGGTGCGACCAGGACGGATTACAGGGGAACAGCAGACATGACGGACCTGATGCCGGCGGTGCACCAGCCGGCCACCGAGACGTGGCCGACGCTGGCCCGTCCGCGCTCCAACCCGGTCCGCCGGTACGGCGCAGCGACCGCGATCCGTCTGATCGCGAAGGACCTGCCCGCCACGATCCATCTGGACAGCAACCGGTCGTACGGGCTCGGTGGGCCCGCGATGCGGGTGCACCGGACGGCCGCGTTCCTGGACCGGCTCGGGCACGACGCCGGGTCCGGGTTCGGCGAGGCCTACCTGGCCGGCGACTGGGACCCGGAGCCGGGCACCGACCTGGCCGACCTGCTGGTCCCGTTCGCCGAGCGGTTCAGCAACGAGGAGACCCGGCACCTGCTGCCCAAGTGGGCGCAGTCGCTGCGCTGGCTGGTCACCCGCTCGCAGCCCGGCGAGCAGGAGAACGACCGGGCCGGCGCGCGCGAGAACATCAGCCGGCACTACGACCTGAGCAACGCGATGTTCTCGGAGTTCTTGGATCCGACGCTGACTTACTCAGCGGCGTACTTCGGCACTCGCGATGCCGCGGCTGATCTCGCGACGGCGTCGTACGACGAGCTCAGCGACGCGCAACTGCGGAAGCTGGACGCGATCCTGGACGCCGCCGGGGTGCAGTCCGGGTCGCGGGTGCTCGACATCGGCTGCGGCTGGGCGAGCCTGGCGATCCGGGCCGCGCAACGCGGCGCCTGGGTGACCGCGATCACGATCGCCTCCCAGCAGGCGCTGCTAGCGCAGCGGCGGATCGCCGACGCCGGGGTCGGCGACCGGGTACAGGTCGCGCTGCGTGACTACCGTGACCAGATCGGTGAGTTCGACGCCGTCCTGAGCGTCGAGATGATCGAGGCGGTCGGCGAGAAGTACTGGCCGGTCTACTTCGACGCGATCGAGCGGCGGCTGGCGCCGGGCGGCGTCGGCGTCGTCCAGGCGATCGTGATGCCGCACGAGCGGATGCTCGCCACCCGGAACACGTTCACCTGGGTGCAGAAGTACATCTTCCCCGGCGGCCTCATCCCGTCGGTCGAGGTGATCGAGGACGTGACCGCGAAGCACACCGGCCTGCGCGCCGAAGTGGTCCGGCACCTCGGCGGGGACTACGCGCGGACGCTGCGGATCTGGCGGAACCGGTTCATCGAACGCTGGCCGGCGATCGGCGCACTCGGGTTCGACGACACGTTCCGGCGGATGTGGGAGTTCTACCTCGCGTACTCCGAGGCGGGATTCCGCACCGGATACCTGGACGACGTGCAGCTGCGACTCACGCGCCGCTGAACTACCGGCGTACGACGACGGTCTTGGCGGCCAGGTCGTGGAGACCGCGCCGGTCCCGGTCGAAGACGACGGCCGGGATCACCACGCAGATCAGGAACGAGCGGATCACGCCGCCGAGCAGACCGGCCGGCGCCGTGAAGGTCTTCTTGTCCCGGACCGGAATCACCCGCAGCCCGAGCAGCCGGTGACCGATCGTGCCGCCGACCAGGCCGGTCAGTATGGCGCTCATCACAAAGAAGATCGCCAGGTGCGAGGTGTTGTAGTCGTTCCCTCCCGCCCACATCGGTTTGCCGACCACGGCGGAGGCGATCAGGCCTGCGATCAGCCAGTCCACGACCAGGGCGAGCACGCGGCGGCCCCAGCTCGCGACCGAGCCCGCGCCCTCCTCCGGCAGCCCGAGCCGGTTGCCCGGGTAACGGAATTCTTCAGAGGGTCCTGCAGCACTCGCCGGGGATGATGCCATGATGTCTAGCCTACGGACACGTTCGGAGGCGGCCCAAGGCGGCCGCGATATCTCAGGGCGTAACCGCCGTACACCAGTGGGTCAGCGCGGACACGCTGGGCGTAACATCCGCGAAACATCAGGGTCATGACGGAGAAACCGGCGGGCCCTACGTTCAGATGCAATCTCTGAGCCACCCTAGGAGTACGTATGTTTTCCAGTGCGGAGGAGCTGCTCGCCTACGTCAAGGACGAGGGCGTCGAGATCGTCGACGTCCGGTTCTGTGACCTGCCGGGCATCATGCAGCACTTCACCGTCCCGGTGTCGTCGTTCGGGCCCGAGGTCTTCGAGGACGGCCTCGCGTTCGATGGTTCGTCGGTCCGCGGTTTCCAGCAGATCCACGAGTCCGACATGAAGCTGCTGCCGGACCCGACCAGCGCGTACATCGACGAGTTCCGCACCGCGAAGACGCTGGTGATCAACTTCTTCGTGCACGACCCGCTGACCGGTGAGGCGTACTCGCGTGACCCGCGGAACATCGCCCGCAAGGCGCAGGAGTACCTGAAGTCGACCGGCATCGCGGACACCGCGTTCTTCGCCCCCGAGGCCGAGTTCTACGTCTTCGACGACGTCCGGTTCGAGACCAAGGCGAACGGCGCGCACTACTCGATCGACTCGGTCGCCGGCGCCTGGAACACGGGCCGCGTCGAGGACGGCGGCAACCGCGGGTACAAGGTCCGCTACAAGGGTGGTTACTTCCCGGTCGCGCCGACCGACCACTTCGGCGAGCTGCGCGACGACATCACGCTGGCGCTGGAGCGCTCCGGGCTGATCGTCGAGCGCGCCCACCACGAGGTCGGCACGGCGGGTCAGGCGGAGATCAACTTCCGCTTCGACGAGCTGCTCAAGGCCGCCGACGACGTGATGAAGTTCAAGTACATCGTCAAGAACAAGGCGTGGGAGGCCGGCAAGACCGCGACCTTCATGCCGAAGCCGATCTTCGGTGACAACGGCTCCGGCATGCACTGCCACCAGTCGCTGTGGAGCAACGGCGACCCGCTGTTCTACGACGAGTCCGGGTACGGCGGCCTGTCCGACACCGCCCGCTGGTACATCGGCGGTCTGCTGAAGCACGCCCCGTCGCTGCTGGCCTTCACCAACCCGACGGTGAACTCCTACCACCGCCTGGTCCCGGGCTTCGAGGCGCCGGTCAACCTGGTCTACTCGTCCCGGAACCGCTCGGCCTGCATCCGGATCCCGATCACCGGGTCGAACCCGAAGGCGAAGCGGATCGAGTTCCGCTGCCCCGACCCGTCGGCGAACCCGTACCTGGCCTTCGCGGCGCAGCTGCTGGCCGGCCTGGACGGTATCCGCAACAAGATCGAGCCGGCCGACCCGGTCGACAAGGACCTCTACGAGCTGCCGCCGGAGGAGCACGCGGGCATCGCCCAGGTGCCGACCTCGCTGCCGGCCGTGATCGACGCCCTCGAGGCCGACCACGACTTCCTGCTCGAGGGCGACGTGTTCACGTCCGACCTGATCGAGACCTGGATCGACCTCAAGCGTGAGCAGGAGATCGCCCCGATCCAGCTCCGCCCGCACCCGCACGAGTTCGAGCTCTACTACGACGTTTAAGCCCAGGCTTTAGGACCCTTCGGTCCTAGTCCGGTCCCGTCACGAAAAGCCTTATAAACAAGGGCCTCTAGCCTCACAAGGGTTAGGGGCCCTTGTCATGCGTTCGGCCCCCTCCGGTTGACTTTCCGTTGACCCAGCCCAAGGGCTTCCGTGTCGCAACGCCCCTCAGGCACGCAGCTAGCCGAGCTGGCACCCCGACAACCCAGCAGCGCCGTACGAGGCTCACAGGGGCCCTCACGGGCCGCTCATGGCGGGCTGCATGGGCGCCGGGTGCATCCGCACAGCGCTTCCGCTACCCCGGCCCCGTCAGCCCCCACAGTCGCCGCGTACGTCGGACATGCCGCCCGGAGGTCTGCTCGCAACTTTTCGCAACAACCATTGACGCTCGATCAGAGCAACAGGAGACTTGGGCAAGCAATCATTCGCAACGGAATACGAGGGGACAAATCATGAAACTTACACTCGTCGCCGGTGACCCGCAGTCCGTACCCGACAACTCGCCCACGCTCTACAAGACCGATCGGGGAAGTTGGTCGTACAAGGTTGGGTCGTCAATGATCCGGAGGCACTCGCCGCACTCAACGTCCCTGACGGGGAAACTGTGGTCGAGATCCCCGACCGCATGATTCAGTTCTTCCAGTAAGGCGGACCGTGGAGGATATCTCACTAGACGAATTCAGGCGCTTGCTGAACGACTTCAAGCGGAGCGCTATTCATCTGGAAACCCGCGACGCCTACGGCACGGAAACCGAACTTCCGCACATGGCGAAATGGGCAGCGGGCGAGCCGGACGACCTCGAATGGCTGCAGGCGTGGTGTAGCAACATCCGCAGTCACGTTGACGCGGGAGCGATGACCAGGCGCGCAAAGGTCGTCTCCGAGCCGTTGAGCGACTACCAACGTTGGGCCTACACGGTCCTCACTCCGATTGCAGATGCCGGGGAAGACATTCGATGGACACCTAGACGGCTCGTCTCGTCAATCGCGATCCCCGGAAATGACTATTACGTTCTGGACGACGAACTGGTCATTTTCATGCATTTTAGCGGGAACGGTCTTGCGAACGCTCACACGATTTCCACCGATCCTGAAGATATCCAACGATGCCGCACGGCATTTGAACAAGTTTGGGCATTGGCCACACCACATAGTGAATACAAACCCTAATAGCGCAGCCCGGAAGGCACAGGAAGCATTAGGTCTGCGCCTTCGGGGATTGCGTAAAGATGCTGGCTTCACCGGTCGCGCTCTCGCCGAGGCGACCGGCTGGCATTTCACGCGCATCAGCAAGTTAGAGAATGCCATTCAAACACCATCAGATCTAGATATCCGCGTATGGTGCGCAGCGTGCGGCGCGGAAGACCAGGCAGCCGACCTGATAGCGCAGGCCCGGACGATCCAGTCCATGTACATGGAGTTCCGGCACCGTGCTCGCTCGGGCATGAAACAACTGATGCTGTCAGCAGTCCCGCTCTATCAGCAAACAACGCACTTCCGGCTGTACGAGCACAACGCGATACCGGGACTCTTTCAGACACCCGACTACATACGAGCGATGCTCGAATTCTGGTTTCGCTTTCTCGAAATCCAAAACGACATTGACGAATCTGTGTCGGCACGTATGGAGCGCCAAGCGGTCCTGTATCAGAGCTCGAAGACCTTCGCCATTGTGTTGGAAGAAGCCGCGCTCTACACGCGGTTCGGTGGGACCGACACCATGATCGGCCAGCTCGACCGCTTGCTGACCGCCGCAAGCCTGCCGAATGTGTCGATAGGCATCGTGCCCCGCACAGTTGACCGGGAAGTCATCGGCACTGCTGGCTTCTGGATATTCGATGACAAGCTCGTCAAGCTTGAGACTCCGACCGCAGGTATCGAGGTCAGCCAGCCCCAAGAGATAGCTCTCTACGTGCGAATGTTCGAGACCCTGCGCAAGCCAGCCGTATACGGCCGCGACGCGCGCGACCTGATCGTCAACGCGCTGAACGCGATGTAGAAACTAATCGCAACAACGTAGCCCTTACTGTTCGCCGCTCCCTAAGTTTGTCGCATGCAACCGGCACACGGGGTACGGCAAAGAGGCGATGGTGCGTGAGCGACTCCGGCGACGGCTATTCATCCTGTGGCGCAAGCTCAACGACACATTCCGCCGATGGCGAGACGAAGACTGAACTCCCCCGCGCATATGCCTACGCGCGAAAGCATCTCTTGATGTGCGAGTCGGAAGTGAACCGCACCAAAGAGCGGCTTACCTACTTCGCGAAACAAGCCGGCTACAACTTATCCGCCGTTTTCGTGGAAGAGGTTCAGACCGCACCAGACGCATTCGAGCGTCTGGTTCAGGCGGTCGTCAACGACAAGGTTGAAACCGTCATCTTGCCTAGCATGCTGCATTTCGCAGTCCTCGGTGACCCGAAGCGCATCAGAGAGCACTTTGAGGGAGCAACCGGCGCGAAGGTAGTAATCGCCGTGGATGTGGTTTCCTACAATACCGGCGAGGCGGTGTCTTGATCCCTGCATCGGCGCCGCCTCGCCGTTCCATTCTCAGTCTGCCTCGCGGGCACGGCGGCGACTCTTAAAACGACGAGATCTTCGGTCTGGCCGTCAGCGATATTGATTTCCTCCGTGGCGTTATCCACGTACAGAGGCAGGTCAAGATCGTCAAGGCTCGCCTAGTCTTCGGCCTCCCGAAAGGTGGCAAGGTGCGAGATGTTCCGTTGCCTGAGTCCGTCGGCAACGAACTCGCAGCCTACCTACAGGCTCTCCCCGCTAAGTCGGTTACCTTGCCTTGGGACTCCCCTACCGGAAGGCTGGTAGCGGCTGACCTGATCCTGACCAGCCGCGAGGGCAAGGCTATGAACAGAAACTACTTCAATCCGTTCATCTGGAAGCCGTCACTCAAGGCCGCGAGTATTGAAACAACCAGGGACAACGGCATGCATGTACTGAGGCACACCTATGCGAGCGTGCTACTGCACGCCGGGGAGTCTATTAAGACTGTGAGTGAATACCTCGGTCACTCCGATGCCGGTTTCACCCTGCGCGTGTACACACACCTGATGCCGGACTCTGAAACCAGGGCGCGGCAGGCGATCGACCAGGCGTTCAGTGCGACCGCTGTTGACCCCGCGTTGACTCCGGGGGTGCTGCGTGCCGTCGAATGACGCTCTCACCTGCAGGTTCTTCCTAGGCTCGATCAGATCTACGACGTCTGAGTTCGTCTGAGGGAAAGGCCCCGTCCGGCGGCGGGTTCATGCGGTCCTCGCAACACCTCGATTTGAGGAGTTGCGGGGACCGTGTCGTTTTCGGAGGAGTTGGCCGGCCTGTTGAGGTTGGTG
>NZ_JBSHBJ010000058.1:0-15848 GCF_053611945.1 Kribbella sp. NPDC054772
GCCGCGGCTTCTTCTTGCCCATGGACTCCATGATGAACATCCTTCCGGAGCACAAGCTCCTGATCTCGGATGTCCGTCAAAACGGGTCAGGCCCAGATAGGGAGCGGTGCGACAGGCGCGGGGAGACGTTTCGGGTTTGCCAGGTCCCGGGGGCGGGGGACTCCGTCGTGCCATGCCTGGCCGGGATGTGCCTGGTGGCGTGGTGACGTGGTGACATGAGCGAGGCGGAGTGAGTGGGGGCTGAGCGTTGCGGGGTGCGTAGTGGAGTGAGCGTTGTGGCCTGAGTGGGGTGCGGTGTCGTGCTGGTTTGGTGCGGTGGGTGGATTTGCTGGATTCTGTGGCTTGCGGTGCCTGGGACGCGGGTCGGCCTCGGTGGTTATGGGGCCGGGGAGTGGGTCTGGGCTGAGACGCGCTCCCGCGGGGAATCGGGTTGTGGGTAGGGGTCGGGGAGTGCGGGGCTTTGGGTGGCCACGCACTCCCCGGGGGTGGGGTTAGTTGCGGGTGAGGGTGAAAGTGGTGGTGGTGTTTTGGATGTTGGTGGTGTTGTTGGTGAGGGTTAGGTTGGTGAAGGTGGCGGTGCCTGTGGCTGGGCCTTGGCCGGGTTCGGGGAGTTCGTTGGCCCAGATGGCGAAGCCGGATTTGCTGTCGAAGGCGTCGCCGGATTTGTGGGCGCCGGAGATCGTGGTGTTGGTGAAGACCGTGTCCGCGACCGGGAACTGGGGCTGTCCGCCCACGTAGTTGGTTTGGAACATGATTCCGCTGTACGTCGGATCGACCACGTCGAGGTCAGTGACGCGGATGCCCTGGAAGATCTTCGAGGCCGAGAAGATCCACACGGCGGGGAACGCCTGGTTGCCCCAGAAATGGCCGCCGGAGCGGACCACTGTCGCGTTCTGGAACTGGGTCGGCGGTGTTGCCCCGAAGCCGTTCATCGGGATGCCGAAGTCCAGGGAGCTGATGGTGATCCCGGGGTAGGTGAGCATGTCCGCGGCGTAGAGGTTGCGGAAGATGTTGTTCGTGCCGCCGTAGACCGCGAACCCGGCGGCCCGCCAGGTCAGCGATGCGGACAGGTTCTCGAAGATGTTGTCGCGGACCTCGCCACCGCCGTTGTCGGTGGCGTTGAAGAGCGCGAAGCTGTCGTCGCCGGTCGAGCGGGCGTCGTTGTTGCTGACGGTGTTGCCGGCTGACCCGTTCGTCATGTTGATGCCGTCGGCGAAGGTGTCGCGGATCCGCGAGTTCTTGATCGTCGACGTGTCGGTGTTCGAACCCCAGTACAGGCAGACCATGTGTTCGACCCAGATGTTGTCGATGGTCATGTTCGCCGTACCCGAGAAGTCGAAGACCTTGCCGGGGCCGTCGATGCGCGAGGTGTAGTTGCCGAAGTACGCGAAACCGCTGAACGTCGACCCGTTCGCCGATGCCTCGGAGCGGAAGCCGATGTCGGTGTTGTCCTGCGTCGACGGCGCGTGGAAGCGGGTGAACCACGGCCCGGCCCCGATCACCTTGACGGCCTTGCCGTACACCTGGAACTTCGACGACGTCTCGTAGTCACCGGCCGGCAGGTACACGCCCTGCAGCGTCGAGTCCTGCCGCACCTTGTCCAGCGCGTTCTGCACGTCCTGTTGCGTGAACCCGCCTGGTGTCACGAAACCGGCGCCGGGGTTCGCGATGGCGGTCGCGGACTCGGTGTCCACGAAGTCGATCGAGTACGTCGTACTGTTCGCCGGATCCTTCTGCAGCCGGATCTTCGTGCCGGCCGGATAGGTCTGGTCGAGCAGCAGGTTCGCCTCGTCGTAGATGTGCCGCGCCGGGCCCGAACCGGGTGAGTTGTTCGGCGACGCCTCAGCGCCGTACAGCCACGCGTACTTCGAGGTCAGCGTCAGCGTCTTCGCGAAGGAGCCGTTCACGTAGACGCTGAGCGTCGACGACTGCCCGCCGCCGCCCGCCGAGTCCGGGATCGAGAACCGCGTGACCAGTGTGTTCGTGGATGCCCGGGTGGTGAACTCGACGTACGCGCCGTTCGTGTTCAGCGTGACCGCGCGCCGGCCGGATGCCTCGCCGGCCAGGTCGCCGATCGTTCGGTTCGGACCGATGACGTTCGCGCCGCCGCCGACCGCGGCGTCTTCTGCCTCGAGATGGTCGTACGGCATGTTCGCGCCGCGCCCGACGAACAGCGGGCGCTCGCTGGTGTTGTTGGTTCGCTTCACCGGCAGTTCGTTCGCGTCGTCCGCCAGTACGACGCGCACGGTGTAGCGACCGTTCGCGGCGGTCCAGTTGCCAACGGCAACAGCCGGAGTGGTCGCGCCGGCGGCGATCGAACCGTTGTAGGAGCCGGTGAGCGTTGTCACCACGGTCGAGCCGTTCAGAACCGTGAGCGTGATCCCGTGCGCACCAGACGCCGTGGCGACACTGCCCTGGTTCTTCAACGCGACCGAGAACGAGACGGAGTTCCCGGCCGACGGGTTGCCCGGCGTCCAGTTCACCGCGGCCGCGACGAGGTCCGAGCTCGCCACCGGTGTCACCACCAACGGGCCCGAGGCGTTCGCGGTGTTGTTGCCGTCGTTCTGCTCGATCACCGAATTCGCCTCGTCGACCTTGGCGCTCAGTGCGTAGCTGCCGGCGTCGCGAGTCCCGATCGACGCGCTCACCGTCGCTGATGCACCGGCCGCTAGCGCGCCGACGGCCGCCGTACCGACCTTGGTGGTGCCGAGGTAGAAGTTCACGTCGGTAGCCGCGGATCCCGCCGTACCGCTGTTGTTGACCGTCGCGCGGACCGTGATCGTGTCGGTCTCGACCGGCGAGGTGGGTGTCCAGGAGACGTTGGAGAGCGTGAGATCCGGGTTCGGAGCCGGTACGCCGAGCACCTGCAACTCCGCGACCTGACCAGCCGGCGCACCGGTGTTCCCGGTGAAGTTCAGCCGTACGTCGGCCACGCGCGCACTGACCGGGATCGTCACCGAGTTCCCACCCGCCGGGTCGAACGAATACGTCGCGGAGGCAACGATCGTGGCGAAGTTCGTGGAGCTCTGCTCGCGCCCGAGGATCGAGAACGTCTGCGTCCGCGGGCCCCACGCCGCGTCGGGGTTGAGGCGCACCACGACCGAGCTGAGGTCCGCGTTCGAGCCGAGCTGTGTGGTCAGCGTGGCCGGGTTGGCGTTGCCTTCCCAGTACGTCGTCACGTCGTCGTCGTTCGCGTTCGCCGGCACGTAGGTGAACGTGGACCCGGACGCGGTGATCGGCTTGTGCGCCGCCAGGTTGCTGCCCGGACCACCACTGCCGTTCCGAGTGACGGTACTGCTGTTCGCCGACTGGTTGCCAGCGGCATCCTTCGCATGGACGAAGTACGCGACCGAGGTGTTGGCGGGCTGGTTGTCCGTGTAGGTGAGAACGTTGCCGGCCACGCTGGTCCGCAGTTGGCCGTTCGCGTAGACGTCGTACCCGGTCACGCCGACGTTGTCGGTCGATGCGCTCCAGGTGAGTTTGATCTGGCCGGCGCCGGGCTCGGTGAAGGCCAGGTTGCCCGGGGCGGTGGGAGCCTGGGTGTCACCGGTCGCCGGTCCGTAGACCTCGAGCTCGGACAGCTGACCGGCGGGCCAGCCGGTGTTCGCGGTGATCCGGACCCGGACGTACCGCGCGGTCGCCGTTCCGTAGTTGACGGTCACGGTGTTGTTCGGCGGGTTGAAGGTGCGCGCGGCGGACGCGGACAGGTCGGTGAAGTTCTGTCCGTCGGTGCTGCCCTGGACGGCGAGGGTCTCGTCGCGGGCACCCCAGTTCGCGGTCGGCAGTTTGAGAACGACCTGGTTGGTCGCGACCGACGAGCCGAGGTCGACCTGGACCCACTGCGGGAACGCGTTGTTCGCGCTCTCCCAGTACGTCGCCTGGTTGCCATCGGTCACGTTCGACGCGGCGTAGTTCTGCGTACTGCTACTGGCCGAGGCGGCCTTGCCGGCTGCGAGGTTGGGCCCGGCAAGACTGGGTCCGGCGAGTATGGCGGCCTGCGCGGCAGGGACCGACCGGACGAGGGGCGCGGCCGCGAGACTCGCGGCCAGCAGGGCGGTCAGCAACCGCCATCGGGGAATTCGCATGAGGCCTCTCCTGGTGGGCGGGACAGGGAAGAGCCACCGCGCGAGAGTCCAAAACTTACGTAGGATTGCTCAATTCTTGCGCGGCGATGGCTCATTGTTACGGCACCGCTACGCGGCCGTCAACGGTTCGGGAACGACGAAAGGGCCGGCTCGCGCAGTGCGAGCCGGCCCTTCCGGGGAGACGTCAGTGCTTGGCGGGACCTTCCGCGCCGGCACCGGTGAGCGAGCGGACCGAGAGCTCGTTGTACCGCGCCTCGCCGGCTCGGTCGCGACCGAGGTAGGTGCCGAGGACGCCGAACAGGAAGCCCAGCGGGATCGACACGATGCCCGGATTCGACAGCGGGAACCAGGCGAAGTCGGCGCTCGTGATCATCGACGTCGGCTTGCCGGACACCACCGGCGAGAAGATCACCAGGACCACGGCGGAGATCAGGCCGCCGTAGATGCTCCAGGCCGCGCCCGACGTGTTGAACCGCCGCCAGAACAGGTTGAACAGCAGGGCCGGCAGGTTCGCCGACGCCGCGACCGCGAACGCCAGCGCGACCAGGAACGCGATGTTCAGCTTCTGCGCCGGGATCGCCAGCGCGATCGACACCGCGCCGATCCCGATCGCCGCGAACCGGGCGACGCGCAGCTCCTGCTTCTCGCTCGGCTTCTCCTTGGAGATCACGTTGGCGTACAGGTCATGGGCGAACGACGACGCGGACGTCAGCGTCAGGCCGGCGACCACCGCGAGGATGGTGGCGAACGCGACCGCCGCGATCAGCGCCAGCAGGATCGACCCGCCGAGCGAACCGGCGCCACCGCCGACGGACTCGGCCAGCAGCGGCGAGGCGACGTTGCCCTTCGACTCCGCCACGGCCGAGCCCTTGCCGGTGTCCAGCAGGGCCGCCGCGCCGAAGCCGAGGGCCAGCGTCATCAGGTAGAAGACGCCGATCAGGCCGATCGCCCACTGCACCGACCGGCGCGCGGCGCGGGAGTCCGGCACGGTGTAGAAGCGGATCAGGATGTGCGGGAGTCCCGCCGTACCCAGGACCAGGGCGAGGCCGAGGGACAGGAAGTCGATCTGGCCGGTGAGGTCCTTGCCGTAGAGCAGGCCGGGCTGCAGGAAGGCCTCGCCCTTGCCGGACTTCTCGGCCGCCGAACCGAGCAGGTCGGAGATGTTGAAGTGGAACTTCACCAGCACCAGGAAGGTGATCAGCACCGTGCCGGCCATCAGCAGCACGGCCTTCACGATCTGCACCCACGTGGTGCCCTTCATGCCGCCGATAGTCACGTAGACGATCATCAGCGCGCCGACCAGCACGATGACGGCGGCCTTCACGCCCTCGCTCTTGACGCCGAGCAGCAGGCCGACGAGCGATCCGGCGCCGACCATCTGGGCGAGCAGGTAGAAGATCGACACCACGATCGTCGAGGTCGCGGCCGCCGTCCGGACCGGGCGCTGCTTCATCCGGAAGGCGAGCTGATCCGCCATCGTGAAGCGGCCCGAGTTCCGCAGCAGTTCGGCGACCAGCAGCAGGGCGACCAGCCAGGCCACCAGGAACCCGATCGAGTACAGGAAGCCGTCGTACCCGTAGAGCGCGATCTGGCCGGAGATGCCGAGGAACGAGGCCGCGGACATGTAGTCACCGGCGACGGCGAGGCCGTTCTGCGAGCCGCTGAACGAGCGGCCGCCGGCGTAGTAGTCGGCCGCGGTCTTGTTCTGCCGGGACGCCCACCAGGTGATGTACAGCGTCACGGCGACCACTGCGGTGAACAGGGAGATCGTCAGCGCGCGGTTCCCCGGCTCGGTCGCCAGTGGGACGAGGAGTGTGGTCACCGGCGGCGCTCCCTCTTGTGCTTGGCGTTCAGGCCGTGGGCCAGCGGGTCGAGCCTGCGGTTCGCGAACCGGCCGTACAGGCCCGCGATCAGGAACGTCGAGGCGAATTGCAGCAGCCCGAAGATCAGCGCCACATTGATGTGGGTGTCGCCGATCCGGTGATTCATGAAGCCCCGGGCCCAGTTGCAGCAGGCGACGTACGCCAGGTACCACGCCATGAAGGCGATGGTCCACGGTACGACGAAGTTCTTGTACCGGCGTTTCAGCTCGGTGAAGTCGGCCGCCTCGTGCACCGCCTCGTACGCGCGGGCATCCCGCTCGCGCACCGCTTGGTCGTCCATGAGCTCCCCTTCGGTGGACCCGAACAGGTGCACGTTAGCCGCAAGTCGCCCGTTTGTGACCTACCGCAACCAAAACGTTTCTCCAGGTGCGGCGGTCAACCTCTACAGATGCGGCGCGACGGGGCCGTCGAGGGTGCGGCGGTAGTTGGCGAACTCGCTCGGGCGGGCGCGGTAGCAGCCGGTGAGGTACGGCATCCGGAGCGGCTCCGGTGGGCGGGCGCTGTGCTCGTAGATCAGGTCGACCTGCTCCAGCAGCTGCTCGCGCCGGGTGTCCTTGAGGATCGCGACCGCCGAGTGCGAGCGGGCCAGCTGCCGCAGGCCTTCGCGGTTCATGTCGTGCCAGTGCCGGAACCGGGCCTGCTCGATCAGCGTGAACAGGTTCGACTGCTCGAGGACCGGGATCGGCTCGAACCCGTCACTCCCCCCGAAGCTGTCGCCCTGGATCACCTGGAACATGCGGCGGACCCACGGCACCACGGTGTCGGCGTTGTTCCAGAGCAGTCCGAGGACGCCGTTCGGGCGCAGTACGCGGGCCATCTCCGGCAGCGCCCGGGCGTGGTCGAACCAGTGAAACGCCTGTCCGACGAGCACCGCGTCGACCGAGGCGTGCGCGAGCGGGATCGACTCCGCGGCACCGACCATCGTGTCGATCCCGGGCCGCCGACGGCAGACCTCGAGCATCTCCGGCGACGGATCGACCGCGATCACGTGGTGCCCGAGCTCGGCGGCGACCGCGGCCAGCTTTCCGGTGCCGGCACCCAGGTCGAGCACCTGGAGACCGCGGCCGGGCCCCAGGATCCAGGTCAGCGCCTCGACCGGGAACGTCGGCCGGCCGGCCTCGTACGCGGCCGCGACGGCGCCGAACGAGGTCGCCCGCGCCGTGCGCGCGCCATGGGCAGCGGCAGCAGCGGCAGCAGCGGCAGCGTCCCCGGCCGGGTCGTTGGTGGTCATCAGCTAAATCATGCCGTAGTGACGGCCACGAACGCTGTTACTCGCCGAGTTTCTTCTGCTCGATGTGCGCGTTCAGCGCGGCCAGCTCCGGGTGCTCGTCGAGGATCGCGACCAGTTCGGCGCAACTCAGCTTGGTCGCGTCGAAGTCCTCGATGAGGGCGTCGAGCAACTTCCAGTCGTCCGCGGTGTCCAGCGTCAGCCGGTACTGCGCTCCGCCGCCGCTCCACGGCAGGTTCAGCAGCCGCATCTCGCCGGACCGGTTCTGGTGCAGGTACGACGTGACGTGCTCGCGGTCCGCCTTCAGCATCGCCTTCGCCTCGGCGTCGTACAGCCGGGCGGCGGAGAAGATCTCGAAGTCCATGCCGCGCGGGTAGGTGCGCTCCAGGCAGTTCGAGACGTACAGGTCGAGGTCCTGCTCGGACCGCCAGCGGTCGACGCCCGCGGCAACGATCTCCGGGTCGATCAGCGGGCAGTCCGAGGTGACCCGGACGATCCCGTCGAGGTCGTTCTCCCGGGCGGCGCCGGCGAACCGGCTGAGGACGTCGTCCTCGCTGCCGCGGAAGATCGGGATGCCGTCCTCCTGGCACAGCTGCGCGATCACGTCGTCGTTGTGGTTCGTGGTGGTCGCGACGATCACCGGCAGCCCGGTGCGGTGCAGACGGTCCAGGTGGTGCTCCAGGTAGGAGCGGCCGCCGGCGGTCAGCAGCACCTTGGCCGGCAACCGTGTGCTGGTCACCCGGACCTGCGTGATGATGCCAATTGTCAGCTGTTCCATCGGAACATCTCCCGGATCTCTGCCGGACCGGCGACGTGGTCGACGCCGAGTTCGGTGTCGGTGAAGGCACGGGCGACCGCGGCTGGGACGTACGGCTGGTCCATCTCCGGCCAGAGCCGTTTGATCCGCGCCTGACCGCCGAACGACGGGTGCTCGTTCTCCAGCACCATGGGATCACCGTAGACCCCGGGCCGCAGCCCGAGCGAGGCGCCGTACAGAACGGCGGAGCTGAGGCGGTTGGAGGCGACCCGCTCGTGCTTGCGCAGTTCCCGCAGCTGGTTGACCAGGAACTTGGCGTTGGTGCGCCGCCAGTGCAGGCCGCGGTAGCCGTGCGTGATGACCCGAAAACCGGCGTCCTTGTAGACGTTGCGGATCGCGGGCTTCTCGTATTCGTTCCAGTACAGGCAGACGGTCACCGGGCCGGTCTCGTGCTCGTTGATCGAGGCAACGATCCGCCCGTGGTCACCGAGCACGTGCTGACCTTCCCAGCCGTGGAACGGGTAGAAGATGGTGCCTTTGGCCCGTTTCGACGGCGTGGCGAGCTCGGGGTGCACCTTGAGCAGGTACAGCCAGACCGAGCCGATCACCGAGTAGTTGCGCAGGCCGAGCGCGTGGCCGCGGCGGCGGACGCTGTCGGACCAGACGAACTTCGGCATCCCCGGCGCGAAGTTGGTGCCGTACGCGAAGCCGTCGAGGATGTTCCAGCCGTGCTGCAGGTAGCCCCAGATCCGCGGCGGTTTCGCGAGTCCGGCGTACGACGCCATGATGTTGGCGTGCCCGTAGAAGTGGTTGGCGTGGTGCATCAGCGCCGTACCTTCTTGAGGACCCGCTTGAGGCGGCGGCGGATCACCCGGGCTGGGTTCATCACCGCGTGACCGATGCGGTACGGCCGGGACCGGCGGATACCGCTGACGGTTCCTTCGAACAGGATCGCGCGGGCGCTTGCGTGCGCGAGCTCGTCGGCGAGCCGGGCGACCGTCGTCAGCTGCTCCGCGCTGCCCCGCGGCCGGACAACCTCGTCCGGCGTGAACTCCTGCTCGGGAACGGTGATCCCCGCCATCGAGGCGAGCCGCGCCGTCAGGGCATGCGGGTCGGCGGCCGCGGGCCATGGTTGCCGCGAGCCACTGTCCAGCGCGCGCCGCGCGAACCGGGCCAGGTGCTCCACCACGTCGAGCCCCTGCGCCTCCCCGAACAGCCGGTACGACGAGCCGTCGCGGATCACGTTGTCCGGCGACCCCGCACCACGCGCGCCGAGCCACGCCACGTACTCCGGGATCACGCGGCGAAGCTCCGCCTGGTCATCACAGCGCAGGGCTGCCAGCAGGTGCTCCTCGAGCAGGACGCCGTCGCCGGTCGGGACACTGCCTTCTGGCAGGACAGCAGGGGTTTCGGTTCCGATGACGAAGTACCAGGCGGGGGCCAGTTCCACCGCGAGGCCGGCCTCGGCCGCGTCGAGGACCACGCGGTACGGGTCCATCAAGGTGGGTCCTTCGTTGCGTGCGGCAACAGTTCGCGCGGCGATCACGCCGGCGAACCCGTCCACGGTGGTGAACGCGACGTCGGCCTGTACGAGGGACGGGAAGACGGCGTACGTCTGCGCGACGTCGACTCCCGCCGCGTGTAGTGCGGCCTGCAACTGTTTGAGACCAGCGGGAGCTCGGTCGGCGACGTCGCGCGCCCAGTCCTCGTCGCGGGGGAGCGCGGCGGTGATGTCGGGCTGGATCAGTCGCTCGAACCCGAACGAATTCTCGGCGGCGAGCAACAGCCGCCCACCCGGTCGCAACCGCCCGAGCAGCCGGGCGAGCCCGTCCGCCCAGGTGAAGATCGCCGTGTCCGGCCCGACGAGTCGATCGAGCCCGTCCAGCGCGACGATCACGTCGTACCTGTCGCCGCCTGCGCCGGTCCGCTCGTCGAGGGCGAAGCGGTCGAGGGCGCCGCAGAAGACCTCACCCTTGGTGGTTTCGAACTGCTCGGCGAGTTCTTCGGCGTCCGGGGCGGAGCGGACGAGGAGATCGACGGACGTGACCGCGCCGGCGGCAGCGGTGATCAGTTCGGCGGCGTGCGGGCCGGCGATCAGGACGGCGTCGTCGGGCTGGAGGGTCGCGGTCAGGAGGGCCGTGGCAGCCGGGCCGGTGCACGCGGGGCGGGCGTCGGCGGGGTGCAGATCCGACCAGTTCAGCAGCTCTCCGCCGACCAGGTTCGATCGGGTCACATCGGTCACGTTAGCCAACCAGGGTCGAAAGGGTCTCGATCACCCGGTCCACGTCACTGTCGGTGAGGTCCGGGTAGAGGGGGAGGGACAGTTCCTCGGCGTAGAACTGCTCGGCGTTCGGGCACTGGCCGCGCCGGTGGCCCTGCCGCGCGAAGACCGGGTGCCAGTACACCGGAATGTAGTTCACCTGGACGCCGATGCCCGCCGCGCGCATCCGCTCGAAGATCTCCCGGCGACGCCCACCGAGGACGCGGATCGGGTACAGGTGCCACATCGGGTCGACACCGGCGCGCTGCACCGGCGTCCGCAACCCGTCGACGCCCGCGAAAGCCGCGTTGTACCGCGCGGTGATCTCGGCCCGCCGCCGCTTGAACTCGGCCAGCCGCGCGAGCTGCGACAGCCCGAGCGCCGCGCCGAGATCGGTGAGCCGGTAGTTCACGCCGTACTCGTGGACCTCCTGGTGCCAGGGGCCCTCGTCGGCGATCTCGAACCGTGCGGCGTCCCGGACCAGGCCGATGAAGTGGAACTCGTGCGCGCGCTGCGCGACGTCCGGGTCCTTGCAGACCACGGCGCCGCCTTCGCCGGTGGTGAGGTTCTTGGTGGGGAAGAACGACATCGTGGTGACGTCGGCGAGATCCCCGACCGGACGGCCGTCTGCCGCGCCGCCGACCGAGTGCGCTGCGTCGGCGAGGGTACGGGCGCCGACTCGGTCAGCCAGCAGCTGCAGTGCCGCGTAGTCCGCGGACTGGCCGGCGTAGTCGACCGCTGCGATGACGCGGGTCCGATCGGTCAGCGCGGCTTCCACAGCCTGCGGATCGAGCAGTGCGGTGGCTTCGTCCACGTCGGCGAAGACGACCTTGGCGCCGAGCATCGCGGCGCAGGACGCGGTCGCCACGAAGGTCATCGGAGTCGTGATCACCTCGTCGCCGGGGCCGACCCCGAGCGCGGCGTACGCGATGTGCAGGGCGGCGGTGCCCGACGTGCAGCTGACCGCCCGGTGCCCGCCCGCCAGCTCGGAGATCGCGTTCTCGAACGCAGTGACCGCAGGCCCGGTGGTCAGCCAGTCGCCCCGAAGTACGGCGGTGACCGCCGCGATGTCCTCCTCCGAGATCGACTGGCGTCCGTACGGAAGCACGTCAGGCGTCGCTCTCGAGGATCTTGCGGATCTCCTCGATCGAGTACCACTGGTCGTTGGTGTCGGACGCGTACTGGAAACCCTCCGGCACCGGCACACCCGCGGCCGGCGGCTGGTAGCCCCAGCTGGCCAGGTCGGGCTGCAGGACGAAGCGATTGCCGAGGACGAGCGCGCGACGGCCTTCTTCCGGGCTGATCATCTCTTCGTGCAGCTTCTCGCCGGGGCGCAGGCCGATGTCGTGCATGGTCGCGCCGGGCGCGATCGCCTCGGCCAGGTCGGTGACCTTCATCGACGGGATCCGCGGCACGTACAGCTCGCCGCCGGTCATCAGGTCGAAGGAGTCGACGACGAACTCGACCGCCTCCGGCAGCGTGATCAGGAACCGGGTGCAGCGCAGGTCGGTGATCGGCAGCGACTGCCCGGCCGCGTGCAACGCCCGGAACTTCGGGATGATCGAGCCCCGGCTGCCCATCACGTTGCCGTAGCGCACGACGCTGAAGCGGGTGTCGTACGCCGCCGCGTAGTGGTTGCCGTTGATGAACAGCTTGTCCGCGGTGAGCTTCGTCGCGCCGTACAGGTTGATCGGGCTGGACGCCTTGTCGGTGGACAGCGCGACGACGCGCTTCACGCCGCTGTCGATCGCCGCCTCGATGACGTTCTGCGAGCCGACCACGTTGGTCTGGACGAACTCCCACGGGTTGTACTCACCGCTGTCGACCTGCTTCAGCGCGGCCGCGTGCACGACGTAGTCGACGCGGTGCATGGCGCGCAGCAGCCGGGCGCGGTCCCGGACGTCGCCGAGGAAGAACCGCAGCCGCGGGTCGTCGCCGAACGACTGGCGGACCTCCCACTGCTTCAGCTCGTCGCGGCTGAAGACGATCACCCGCCGCGGCTTGAGGTTCGTCAGCACGTGTCGAACGAACGTCCGCCCGAACGACCCGGTGCCTCCGGTCACGAGAATGTCTGAGCCGGTGAGGATTGACACGCGAGCAGGACCCTTCTGACGGACAGTTCCGAACTGCGCACACGCGGTGCGGACCTCGGAAACAATAGCTGCCCGGTGAGCTGTCCCTTCAACCCGCGTCTCAGTGCGGCGTCATCAAACGTACGCTGCGCAGGTACGGTCTGGGGGGTGAAACGCGTCGGTGTGCGATGTGATGTAGGCCCCGCCCGGGGCGTCGGGCACGTGATGCGCTGCCTGGCGCTGGCCGAGGAGGTACGCCGTCGCGGCGCCGAACTCGTCTTCGTCTGCGACGCCCACACCGTCCCGTGGGCCGCCGAACAGATCGCCGCTCGCGGGATCTCGGTGAGCCCGGCGGTGTGGACTCCAGAGGCGCATGTCGAGCTCGTCGGCGTGCTCGGCCTCGACGCGGTCGTCTTCGACTCCTACGACCTGGATGCCGCGGTCTACCCGGCTGTCCGGGCGACCGGCCTGCCCACGCTGGCGATCGTCGACGGTGACCTCCGCGGCGCCGAGGCGGACGTGCTGGTCGACCAGAACCTCGCCGCCGAGCTGGATCTCCCGGTCCTTCCGCGTGATTCGGTCCGGCTCGCCGGTCTGCCGTACGTGATGATCCGCGACGAGATCCTCGCGCATCGCCCGAGTGAGCCGCCTGCTGCGCGACAGAACGGCGTACCCAGGGTTTTTGCGTTCTTTGGTGGGACGGATGCGTTCGGGGCTGGTCCGCATGTGGCGCGGGCGCTGGTGGCGACCGGTCTGCCCTTTGAGGCAACGTTGGTCGCTCCTGGGCCGGCGCTGGCCGCTCAGATCGCTGCTGTGGAGCTGCAGCCGCATCAGCAGCTTCAGGTCATCGGTCCGACCGATCAGCTCGCAGCGCAGGTCCGTGAGGCCGACCTGACGATCAGTGCGTCCGGTACGTCGACCTGGGAGCTGCTGTGCCTCGGTGCGACGGCCGGACTGGTGTGTGTCGTCGACAACCAGGTGATGGGCTACGAGCGCGCGATCGACACCGGTGCGGCGGCTGGACTCGGTCTACTTAGCGCACTGGAGGCGGACACCTCGTTGGCCGTCCCGGTGCTCAAGAGGCTGCTCACCGACTCGGCCGAGCGTGGTCGGCTGGCGAGAGCCGGTTGGGAGCTGGTGGACGGCCGAGGGCGGGAGCGAGTCGCCGATGCGCTCCTGCGACTCATTTGAGCTCGTAGATCGTCGCGTCGAGGGTGGCGTGGCGGAGGCGGACGAAGTTGCGGAGTGCCGGTGACACCTCGCCGGCCCGGTGGTCGGCGTACAGCCAGCGCACGCCGGCCTGGCGGAGCCGCTCGATCGCAGCCGGCGTGGGGGACTTGAAAACGATGTCGTTGGCGACGAGCTGCGCGCTGTCCCAGTACGGGATGAGGCTCGGGTTGCCGTCGTTGGTGAGGGCGATCCGGTTCGCCTGGTTGGAGTAGGACCAGCCTTCGATCAGAACCGGCCGCTCGGACAGTGCAGCGAGCCAGAAGTGCCGGCTGTCGCAGACGCCCTCGCGCTGGATGATGCAGTGCGCGTTGGTCGCGATCAGGTCGCCCGGCGCGCTGTTCCGCCGCAGCCACCGCGCAGCGCCTGCTTCCGCTGCTGTCGCACCGCCGCGGAACGGATGGGCGAAGACCAGGTTGGACGCCTTGTCCGACACGACCGCCTGCAACGGCACCAGCGTCGCGCCGACCATGCAGGCGGCGACCACACCGCCGAGCAACGCCACGAAGAAGTTCCCCGGCCGCCGCGCTGCCTTCCAGCCCACCGCTACGACCAAACCCGCCACTACTACCGCCACGGCCGTCCACAGCCAGGGCTCCTTGATGCCAGGCAGGTCGGCCGACTGCCACCGTGCGATCGCCAGCGTCACCAGACCGAGCAGACCCGCCACTCCGACCAGCACCACGGCACGCCGGTCCGCCAGTCGCCCGACCAGGTTCGCCAGCCCGACCGTTGCGAGTACGGCGATGACCGGGAACGCGGTCCGCACGAAGTACAGCTGGCTGACGCCAGACTGGGTTGTCAGCAGCGTCCCGAGCAGTCCGGCGACCGCGACGCCGGCCAGGAACGCCACCCCGGTGTCCCGCCACTTCCGGCCCAGGAAGAACAACCCCGACGCGGCCAACGCCCAGCTCAGCAGCGTCGTCAGCCCAGACAACAGCTGCGCGTGCGGGTTCGACACCAGCATCGGGTACGGCGCCAGTTGCACGAAGGTCTCGAACGGCTTGAGTTCCGTCCCCCACGTGCTCCCGCCGAAGATCGTGATCAGCGCGGCCACGAACACCGCCAGCGACAGCAGCCCGCCGAGGAACGCCGGCCGCGTGGGTCGCCGTACCAGCCCCAGTTGCAGGAACGCGCAGGCGAAACCGACGCCGACCAGCGGCAGGATCGTCGACTTCGCTCCGGCCGCGACCAGCGCGAGCAGGACCAGCAGCACCCACCGGTTGCGCGGTCTGCCGTCGGCTCGCAGCAGGTCGACCGCCACCACGCAGAGCGCCAGCGCGATCAGGACGCCGAGGTTCTGCGTCGGACTCAGGTACGCCGCGACCGCGGTCGAGATCCCGCCCAGTCCGACGCCCGCCAGCGGCTGCACCGCCCCACCGAGACCGGCGACGAACACCGCCAGCGGCCCCGCCCAGGTGGCACCGGACTCGGCCGTCGGCGTCAGCCGCGTGGTCAGCGCGAACACCAGCCCGCACCCGGCCAGGAACAGCGGCAGCCAGCTCAGCGAGTGGATCAGATCGGTCAGGTCGATCCGCGTTCCCCACTGCGTCGCGGCCGTCGCCTGGTGGAAGAACGTGTGGTACTTCATCGGCTCGCCACCGAGCCACAACGTCGAGATCGGTACGTCGTACTTCGCGCTCGCCGCCAGCGCCTGCTGGAACGCCAGGTCCGGGTAGGCCTTCAGCGGATCGGTGTACGCCGGCAGGAACTGCGCCGGACCGCGCCGGTACACGATCAGCAGCACGACCGCGGTCGACGCCGCGAGCAACCAGGCCTGCAGCGGCCGCAACGGCCGCTCGACCCGCCGCCAGACCCGCGCCCGGGCGTCGCTGTCCACGAACGCGATCATCAGCACGATCGGCGCCCACACCCACGACCAGGCCTGCAACCCGATCGACGCGCTCGCCAGGTAAACCAGAACCTGCCCGGCGGTGCCGACGGCGAATCCGGCGGACAGGTCCTCCACCAGGTTCCGCCGGTACCCGCCGATCAGCCGCCAGAGCGCGAACCCCGGCAGCGTGACGACGACGCCGGTGAACAGCACGAAACGGACCAGCTCGAAGGGCGTCGAATGCAGCGCGAGCAGAACGAGCGCCAGCAGCGCAACGGCGACGCCGGCGGCCAGCCCGGAAAGGGACGGCCCCGCGGTCCGCGGCCCCCGCCGCCTCGCTTTCGCGCGCATGTCGTAACACTAATGTGAAATCCGTTGCGCCACGAATGTGGAGTGTCACTGCGCGTGATGTGGCGGAGCCGACCCACCCGCCCACCAGTTGTTAACCCGCTGCCGTAATCTCAGCGCGCTATGAGTTTGTAAGAGGCGCTCGATGCCGGGG
>NZ_JBSHBJ010000058.1:15858-21490 GCF_053611945.1 Kribbella sp. NPDC054772
CGCCCATTCTTTTTCGTGTGTTTTTTATAAATATTGTTTAATCTATGTGGCCAAACTTTTTGTGTGTTACTGGGGGTGTGTGCCTCCGGGGCTTCCGCCCCCCCACACAAGTGGTAACCCCGATGCCTTAAGCTCAGCGCTCTATGAGTTGGTACGACGCGCTCGAGGCCGGTGAGCTCACCGTGCGGCCGTCGGTGGACGCGGCGAAGCGCTTCGGGGTGTCCATCGACCGGATGTGCGTGTCCGCATCATCCGGCACGCCACTCGCCGAAGTGCTGGCCGCGGTCGAGAAGTCGACGGCCGACGTCATTGTGCTCCGGTATCCGGCCCGCGAAACCACCTGGTTCGCCGCGCTCGCGAACGGACCGCGGCAGGCGCTGCTCGCGGACACGGTCGTCTGCTGGTCGCTCCCGGTCGGCAAAGGCCGGCGGCCCGCGCCACTGGCCGGGTTCACCGCGCAGCTCGAACCACAGGCCGCCGACGACGTGGTGGACGACCTGGTCGCGGACGTCTTCGGTGATTCCGGCAACCACTACTGCTCCGACCCGGTCTTCGACCGGTCCAGGGCACTGGCCGGCCGGCAGGAGTGGGCCCGGCGGCGGATCGCCGACGCGGGAGCCGTCGTACTGCGCGGACCGGACCGGCGGGTGCTCGCACTGGCCGCTATCGACCAGCAGCGGTCGTGGACCGAGGTCCAGCTGGCCGGCGTCGTCCCGGCCGAGCAGGGCCGTCGCCGCTACGGACACCTGCTGGCCGCGGTCGAGGACGTCTGCGCGACCCGGCGGCTCGTCGTCACTACCCAGACCCACCAGACCGGCATCCAAAGGATTTGGGCCCGCTACGGCTTCGAACCCGTGCATAACCTTCTGACGGTGCATCTCGTTGCCGCTTAGTAGGAGTGCGCTGGGGGCCCACTGTCTGCCGACCTCGAGAAAGGACACACCGTAGTGACGCCGCGGTTGAGCGTGGTGGTGCCCTTCTACGGCGTCGGCGAGTATCTCGAGGACTGCCTGGAATCGATCGCCCGGCAGGCCTGGACCGACTTCGAGGCGATCCTGGTCGACGACGGTTCCCCGGACGACAGTGCCGTGGTGGCCAAGGACTTCTGCGCCAAGGACCCCCGGTTCCGCTTGATCCAGCAGCAGAACGCCGGGCCCGGACCGGCCCGCGACCGCGGGATCCGCGAGGCGACCGGTGAGTACCTGGCCTTCGTCGACGGCGACGACCTGGTCTCCCGGTACGGATTCGCCGCCCTGGTCCGAACCCTGGACCGGACCGGCTCGGACATCGCCGGCGGTAACGCGCGCCGGTTCAACAACAGCTTCGGAGTGCGGCCGTCGTGGCTGCACAAGCAGCCGTTCGCGCGGGTCCGGCATGCCACCCACGTCACCGAGTTCCCCGACCTGGTCCTGGACCGGATGCTCTGGAACAAGGTCTACCGCCGCTCGTTCTGGACCGAGAACGGCTACACGTTCCCGCCGATCCGCTACGAGGACTATCCGGTCGCGCTCAAGGCGCACCTGGATGCGGTCACCGTGGACACGATCACCCAGGCCGTCTACTACTGGCGCGAGCGCGAGTCCGGCGAGTCGATCACCCAGCAGAAGTTCCAGCTCGGCAACATCCGGGACCGGGTGACGTCGGCCGGGATGGTGATCGACCTGGTCGAGGACGCGGTCCCGGCGGTACGGCGGCGCACGCACGCGCACCTGGCGCAGATCGACGTACTGACGCTGATGTCCGCGTTCGGCAGCGTGCCGGCGGAGGACGAGCAGGCGTTGGTCGACCTGTCCCGCGAGCTGCTCTACCGGCTCGACGACGGGGTGCTGGCGGTCACCCACCGGTACGATCGGATCCAGCACGCCGCGCTGCGGGCCGGTGATGTCGACCTGCTCCGCCGGCTCGCGGTGTTCCGGAATTCCGGTGGGCTGCGTGGCGGCGCCCGCGCCGTACCGAGGTCGCGGCGGTCGAAGCAGCTCGACTACAACTACCCGGGCCTGGGCGAATCCGTCGTACCGCGGGCGCTGTACAAGCTCCGCGAGCAGGACCTGACGCTCGCGACGAGTGTGCGCGAGGTGGTGTGGGTCGACGGCAAGCTGTCGGTCAAGGGCACCGCCGAGATCCGGCACCTGGCGACCGACCGGACGTCGACGCTGCAGGTCGCGCTGGCCGTCGGCGACACGTCGTACCCGCTGCAGGTACGCCGGTACGACGCGCTCGGGTTGCACGGGGAGCAGGCGCTCGTCGGGTTCGAGGTACTGCTGGACCAGGAACTGCTGGCGAAATGCACCGGGAACCCGGCGCATTTCGAGGTGAAGATGCAGTCCGGGCGGCGGGACCGGAAGGGCATGCTCGGCAGTCAGGGCCCGGGAAGTCCCGGCTGGCCCCCCGGTGCCTGGATCGACGAGACGAGCTGGATCCAGCCGGGGCCTGGCAAGTACGGCTGGTTCTCGTTGCGGCGGTTGACGGACCCGTGCCGGTTGACCGCGGTCGAGCGGACCGCCGACGAGCTGGTGCTTCATGGCCACGCGTCGTTCGACGAGCCGGCGCTGTTCCTCAGCCGGCCGGTCGTCGGTGGCGAGGAGGAGATCCCGCTCGAGCTCGACGGCCGCGACTTCACGGCCCGGTTGCCGATCCGCGATCTGCGGGCGGCGGCGAACCACGACGACCCGTTCGGTCAGCGGACGACGCGCTCGTTCAAGGTGCGCGGTCCGGAGGAGCAGCAGCGCGTGCTGCTCTGGACGGCCGGTGACGATGCCGTCTCGATGGTCGAGGAGGGGCGCGTGGTGACGCTGACCCGGTCGACCGGTGGGTACGTGAACCTGCACGAGTCGCCGATCCGGACCACCGCGACCCATGCGGTTGCTGACGGCAACGAGTTGGTGGTGCGTGGCGTGTCCGGCCGCGACGTGAGCTTCAGCTGGCGGCGCTACTTGGCCGATTCCGACGACCACCTGGACGTCGAATGCCGTCGTACCGTCACCGCCGATGGCTGGGCGGCGGCGGTCGACGTGGACGGGCTGATCCCGGCGACCGCGGTGCAGGTCTCGGTCGACCCGCTCGCCGCGCTGGCCGACTGGATCCTGTTCGCGACCTCCGAAGACGACGGTACGGCGCACGCCGTGCAGTGCGAGCCCTTCCTGTGCAGCCGATTGCCACTCGCGATCGCCCACGGGGAACACGCGCTCGCCGTTCGACCACACGCCGGCACTCTGCACGTGGAGGTGCGCTGATGCATCATCACAACCACTACTACGGCCAGACGCACATCCTGTCGCGGTACGCCGGGTTCGACTTCGACCACCCGCCGCGGCTGCGGGGGTACCTGCAGCACGGCTGGAACATCGGCTGCGGCTGGAACCCGGTGCACGAGTTCTACGACGGCGCCTGGCGGTTCACCTGGAGCGACGCCCCGAAGCGACGCGGGCATTCGCTGGGCCGGCGGAACTACCACAGCATCGGTGCGCCGTTCCTGTACCTGCTCGAGCTCGAGCAGGAGCCCGAGGAACCGGTCGAGCGCGAGGGCACGCTGTGGTTCCTCTTCCACGGGTGGGAGGGCGGCAAGATCCACGGCGACCACCAGCGGCTGATCGACGAGATCCGCGAGACCGAGCCCGGTCCGGTGACTTTCAGCCTGTACTACACGGAGTTCGACCGGCCCGAGGTACGCGGCTTCTACGAGGACGCGGGCTTCCGGGTGGTGTCGTTCGGGCGCCGCGGCTTCTCCTACGAGGGGACCGACCGGCGTTTCCTGTTCAAGCAGCTCGCCGAGCTGCGCAAGCACAAGCGGGTCGCGGCCAACCGGCTGTCGACCGCGATCTTCTACGGCATCGCGGCGGGCTGTGAGCCGGCCGTGTACGGCGACCCGATGGAGATGGAAGGCGAGAACCCGCTGTTCGGCGGCCAGAGCCGGATCGAGCGCCTGTGGCCGGAAATGCTCGGCACCTCGATCGACCTCGAAGCCGCCCGGGCGACCACCGACCTCGAGCTCGGCAAACCCTGGATGATGCCGCCCGCGGAACTGCGAAGCCTGTTCGATTGGAGAGAGCGTGTCTGAACTGCAGGTCGTTCGCGGGGAGATGCAGCCGTGGAGCGATCAGACGACGGCGCGGCCCGCGCTCGCGGCGCTGCTGACCGACGTCGTCCCCGCCAACCGGCGGACGCTGATCCTCGGGCCGCATGCCCCGCACCTGATCGAGTCGGTGCTGGCGCACTCCGCGGACGTGACGATCCTGGTGCGCTCGGTCGCCGACGCGCAGCAGCTCGGTGAGGACTTCGGTCCGAACCTGCAGGTGATCGCCGGTGCGCTGGACGGCCTGCAGACCGACCCGTACGACGTGATCATCGCGAGCGACGGTCTCGACCGCCTGCTCGGGTACGACAGCGACGACCTGTCCTGGAGCGCGCGGCTGGCCGCGTTGTCCGCACTGACCACGCCGGACGCGGTCGTTGTACTCGGGGTGGAGAACGAGTTCTCGCTGCTGAACCTGCTGGACAGCCGGCCCGCCGACGAACGCCACGGCGACGACGAGTGGCGGCCGCTGCACGACGACCCCACCCGTCCGGTGTCGGTCGACCAGTTGCAGACCGCGCTGCCGTGGAAGACCGAGGTGTACGCCGACTTCGGGTCCCGCACGTTCGTCCGCAGCGACGTGGCCGCCGGGGCCCGTCCGGGTGAGCTCCCGACGCGACTGGCGATCGGCGCGCTCGAGTCGGTCGACGTACCGCTGTTGTCCCCGGCCCACGAGGGCATCGACACGGCCGCCCGAGCCGGCCTGCTGGCCGCGGTCCCCACGGGCTGGGTCGCCATCGCAGGCGCGCACGGCGCCCACGACCTCTACTCCCAGACGGCCGAAGCAGTCCTCACCGCAGACCAGACCCTAACGGGCTGGGACACCTCGGTCACCAACACACCTTCTGGTTCTGAAGGTCTGTCCTTCGACCCCACAGTCGTCCCCGCCACCATCTCCTCGGGTGTGTCGGTGGAGACCGTGTTGTTCCGCCTCGCGGCGGCTGAGGACGTGCCCGCTTTCCGCAAGCTGGCCGCGGATCTCGGCGAGTGGGTGACCACCTCGCGGGTGATCGTCCGTTGGGACGACGTGATCTACGACGGCGAGTCCTTCGCGTACGGCGTCTCGGCGTGGGTGACCGACGAGCCCGTCGAGAAGGAAGACCTGCTGGCGGCGGCCTGGTCGCGGTTCCAGGACCGGTTGATCGGCCAGCACCGGCGGCACCCGTGGCCGCCGTGGATGGTGGGCGACGACCTGGTCTCCGCCTGGCTCGGCATGTCCGGCGTCGAGGCGCCGGAACAACTTCAGGCGACCTCTCCCGACACCCTCCCGGCCGCCACCGAGCAGGTTGCCCGAGGCAAAGAGTTGGCCGCGGCCCTGACCGCCGTACTCGGCACCAGCACGCACGCGATCGACGTCCGCAGCGCCCTGACCGAGGCCGAAGAGGCCAAGCACGAGCTGTTCGAGCTCAAGGGGCACGTCTACGGTCTGGAGCGCACGCTCGGGTTCCGCAACAAGGCGATGAAGACCCGCGAGAACCGGATCCGCGAGCTGCGCCTGCAACTCCAACGCCTGCAGGCGGCCCACGAGCTGATCCGCGGATCCCGCACCTATGCGATGTC
>NZ_JBSHBJ010000059.1:0-19376 GCF_053611945.1 Kribbella sp. NPDC054772
CGGGGGGGGCGCCCCCCCCCCCCCCCCCCCCCGCCCCCGCGCCGCGGGGTGGCCCCGCCGGGCATAACCCCCCCCCGGCCCCCCCCCCGGGGGGGCGGGGCGGCCCCCGCCGCGGGCCCCCCCCCGCCCGTCCTCTTCTCGGTAGTGTCCGGTAGGGATCCTTCCCGGCTAGCTCTGGGCCAGCTGCATCATCTGCTTCGGTAGCACCGACATCTGGGCCGGGACCGGTAGCTGCGGCCTGAGCAGCGACAGCAGGCTGGCGGCCGCGCCCGCGATCGGCAGCGGCAGGGCCAGGCCCAGCGATGCCAGCAGCGCGTTCACGAGAGCCAGTACGGCGCCCAGGATGTCCAGGCTCGGCACCGGCAGCCCGGCCCACGCCTGGATCGGCGTGCCGGCAGCGCTCATCGTGCTGCTGCCGGTCGGTTGCGCTTGCTTGGCCTTCCCCTTGCCAAGCAGCGATGTCAGGGCGAGGCCACTGGCCGCGTTCACGAACGTGCCGCTGCCCTCGTCGTAGTTCCACTTCTGCCCGTCGCCGCTACGGCAGGGCAGTACCAGCAGTGGTGCGGAGGACGGCACCTTGGCCAGGTCCGCTCCGCTGTCCAGGCAGGCTCCGGTCGTCGCAAGGGCGCCACCGACGCTCTTGCTCATCGCGACCTGCAGCTGGCCGGACTCGGTGTAGATCCACTCCTGGGTCTTGCCCTCCTTGCCCGGGGCACACGCCATCATGACCGCCATCGGGACCTTGTCGGCCGCCACGAAGGTCAGGCAGTAGCGAGTGTCGGAGCGAGTGGCGATCTGCTGAGCCACTCCCACCGTGACGCCCTGGGCCTTCGTCTCACCGGAGCCGGGGTTCGCGGCCTGGGCCGGTACGGCGGTGGCGAGTGCGACGCTGACCGCGAGCACCACCACGCCGGTGCGGCTGAACAGTTTTCGGATGATCAAGACAACCTCCAGAGGTCGTGCCATCGCAGTAGGCGTCAGGTCGTCGGGACCCCGTGGCGCGAGCCGGCGAACCGGCAGTGACGCAGCGCGACGTTGACGCCACAACCAGTAAGGCACAGGAGTGACCGGTGAGGTTATGCCGATTTCAGGAAACTTGATGCCAATGGCAACTAACTGCCAACCTGAAGTCGTTGCGCGAGGCATCGACATCAGGCTGCGAGGTTGCTGCTCGATCGCTGTGAGCTGTTCGAGATCCTACCGTGATCCGACCGATTTCGGGAGTCCTCCGCGATGGTCGGTGCTGTGGGCAACGGAGTTTGTCAGTGCGGCTGACGGTGGTCCGTGGGGTCGACGGAGGACTCCCGTACGACGTGCTCCTCCGTGGCCGGTAGCTCGTCGGCGAGGGTCTCGTCGCGCTCCGTGGACAGCTCCGGAGTGCTGTCACCGTGCGTGACCTGGGTGCTGTCGTCGTGCGTGACCTGAGCGCTGTCGCCGTTCGTGACCTGAGCGCGGAGATCGCGCATCTCCTTGCGGCGGCGCCACCCGCGGCCGAGCCCTTTCTTCAGCAGCCACAGGCCGGCGACCAGACCGGCGCCGGTGACGGCGCCGAGGAAGTACACAGTCGGCACCGAGACGCCGAAGTCGACGCCGAACACCTCCAGCTTGGTGGACGCGGTCGAGGACACCGAGACGCCCAGTCCGAACAGCACGGCGAGGGCGATCAGGACGATTCCAAGGACGGCCATGGCGAGCTGCCTCTCTGCCGGCCGAGTGCCGGCCGTTCAGGCCTCACTGCTCAGGAGTGCGGAGAGCAGCGTCACCGCGCCGCTCTTGTCGAGTGGGTTGTTCTGGTTCCCACACTTGGGCGACTGTACGCACGACGGGCATCCATCCGTGCATTCACAGTGTGCAATCGCCTCGCGTGTCGCCGTCAACCATTCGCGCGCCGCGGCGTACCCGTGTTCGGCGAAGCCCGCGCCGCCCGGGTGGCCGTCGTACACGAAGACGGTGAGGCGGCCGGTGTCGGCGTGCCGGGCGGTCGAGACGCCGCCGATGTCCCAGCGGTCGCAGGTGGCGAACAGCGGGAGCAGTCCGATCGAGGCGTGCTCGGCCGCGTGCGCCGCTCCCGGGACGTCCTCGAGGCCGAGCGCGGCGACGACGGTGTCGGGCATCGTCCACCACACGGCCTTGGTGCGCAAGGTGCGCTCCGGCAGGTCCAGCGGCTGTTCGTCGAGTACGTCGCCGGTCGCGATCAGCTTGCGCTGGTACGAGATGACTTGGCTGGTCACCTGGACCCAGCCGCGCGCGAGCTCCGCCGTACCCCAGGTGCAGGTCTCCTCGGTCGCCAGGATGCTGATCTCGGTCACGTCCCGCGCGAACGTCGTGTAGTCCGGCGAGGCCGGCTCGACGACCGCGGCGTGCTCCTCGAGGTCCAGCGACCGGACCAGGTAGGACTCGCCCGCGTGCACGTAGACGGCACCCTCGTGGACCGAGGCGTGGGCCGAGCCGCCGTCGACCGTGCCGAGCAGCCGACCGGTCCGGTCCTCGACGATCTGCACGGTCTTCCCACCGGCCGACCGGATGTCGATGGCGTCGACAGCCCGCTCCCGCCGTGTCCAGAACCAGCCGTGCGGTCGCTCGCGCAGCAGCCCCTGCCGGACGAGCTGGGCGATCACCGTCTCAGTACTACTACCGAAGATCTCGTAGTCGTCCGTTGTCAACGGCACCTCCTGCGCGGCCGCGCAGAGCTGTGGTCCGAGGACGTAGGGGTTCTCCGGGTTGAACACCGTCGCCTCGACCGGCCGGCCGAAGATTGCCCTGGGGTGCCGAACCAAGTAGGTGTCCAGCGGGTCGTCTCGTGCGATCAGCAGCGCCAGCGCGTCCCCACCCGCCCGACCGGCCCGTCCGGCCTGCTGCCAGAGCGATGCGCGCGTGCCAGGCCAGCCAGAGAGCAGTACGGCGTCCAGTCCCGCGATGTCGATGCCCAACTCGAGCGCATTGGTCGCCGCGACGCCGGTGAGCTCGCCGCTCTGCAGCATCCCCTCGAGCCGTCGACGCTCCTCGGGTAGATAGCCGGCCCGGTACGCCGACACCTGGTCCATCAGTGCCGGGTCGACCTCGGCCAGGTTCTCCCGGGCTGTCATGGCGACCGACTCGGCGCCGCGCCGCGATCGGACGAACGCGACGGTCCGGACGCCCGTGACCACGAGATCGGTCAATAGGTCCGCGACCTCGGCTGTGGCGGAGCGGCGTACCGGGGCGCCGTTCTCACCGTGCAGGGAGGTCAATGGTGGCTCCCAGAGCCCGAAAGAGACACCACCGCGCGGAGAGCCGTCCTCGACGACCTCCACCATCGGCAGACCGGTCAGGCGTTCCCCGGACGTCGCCGGCTCGGCCACGGTGGCTGAGGCGCAGATGAAGATGGGACGGGCGCCGTACTGCGCACAGACGCGACGGAGCCGCCGCAGTACGCCGGCCACGTGGGCACCGAAGACGCCGCGATAGTGGTGACACTCGTCGACCACGACGTACTGCAGGCTGCCCAGGAAGCGCGCCCAGCGCTGGTGGTTGGGCAGAACCGACCGGTGCAGCATGTCGGGATTGCTCAGCACGTACGTCGCGTGGTCGCGGGCCCAGTCGCGCTCGGTGCGCTCCGAGTCGCCGTCCAGGGTCGTCGCGCGCAGTCCAGGCACCGTGTACGACGACACGGCGCGCAGCTGGTCGTGCGCCAGCGCCTTGGTCGGCGACAGGTACAGCACCGAGGCCGTCCGGCGGTGTGGCGAGGCGGCCTGCGCGATGCTCAACGTGGCGAAGGCGGGCAGCAGGTACCCGAGCGATTTGCCGGAGGCCGTCCCGGTCGCCACCACGACGTGTTTCCCGGCGTACGCCGCTTCGGCGGTCGCGACCTGATGGGTCCAGGGGGCGGTGATGCCGCTGTTGCTCAGCTGGCCGAGCACGTCGGCGGGGACCCACCGCGGCCAGTCGCACGTCTGTCCCGGCCGGGGTGGCACCGACTCGACATGCGTCAGCCGGTCGTCACGGCCCGCGGCCAGCCGTTTCAGCACTGCCGCCGCCTCACCACCCGCACGCATACCGCGAGCCTAGTCTTCGCCACGGACAGCTTCCGGCTGAGGATGAACTGAGAATGCACGCGCGGATGCACGCGGCTTTTTCCGGAGGGGAATCGACTTCGGTCTGACGAGATGAAAGAGTTTTCGGTAGCGGGTCTTCTCACGGTCCGTACATGGTTGAATGCAGCAGTTCACGGGATCGGAGGCCGAAGTGGATCTGTCGCTGACCGCGCGCGCCGAGGGCGGGCGCACCGTCATCGAGGTGGCGGGGGAGATCGACGTCTACACCGCACCGAAGCTCCGCGAGAAGATCGCCACGCTCGTCGACGAAGGGCAGTACGACCTCGTCATCGACCTGGAACGCGTGGAGTTCCTGGACTCCACCGGTCTCGGCGTCCTCGTCGGCGGGCTCAAACGGGTGCGCACCCACGACGGGTCCCTGTCCCTGGTCTGTACCCAGGAACGGCTGCTGAAGATCTTCCGGATCACCGGCCTGACCAAGGTCTTCGACATCCATCCGGACGTCGCGTCGGCGATCTGACAGAAGCGAAATGGTGTCCGCACCACTACGAAGGGTGATCATCCCGCTCATGTTCCGGCACAGGTCTTGCCCTGCCGACCCGGTATGGCGTAGACCACCCTGTCGTCAGGTCTGGTCGCGAACCCGTTAAAGTAGCCCACCGCGCCAGACCGCTGGCGCTGTGTCGTATTTCCCCAACCCTTCGGTTGCGGCAGACGGGGGCCGTCAAGCCTGGATGGGTTGCCTACAAGGAGGACGGATGTCCGCACGGCTTGTGCCACAAGCGGTGGATCTTTCGTCGAGCAACACCACACTGGTGATCGTCGTCGGGGTGATCGCGATCCTCGCGGTCGCCATTGCGATGGTCTTCCGGGGCCAGGTGCTTGCCGCGAACGATGGCACCGAGAACATGAAGACGATCGCCGCCGCGGTCCAGGAAGGCGCTTCGGCGTACCTGAACCGGCAGTTCCGGACGCTGTCGATCTTCGCCGTGGTCGCGTTTCTGCTGTTGTTCCTGCTGCCAGCACACACCGACGGCGGTAACGAGACCACGCTGAAGATCTTCCGGTCGATCTTCTTCCTGGTCGGAGCGGGCTTCTCGGCCGCGATCGGCTACCTGGGCATGTGGCTCGCGACGCGCGCCAACGTCCGGGTCGCCGCGGCCGCCCGGGACGAGGGCCGCAACCCGGCGATGCGGGTCGCGTTCCGCACCGGTGGCACCGTCGGCATGGCGACCGTGGGCTTCGGTCTGTTCGGTGCCGCGCTGGTCGTGCTGCTGTTCAAGGGTGACGCCCCGACGGTGCTCGAGGGCTTCGGTTTCGGCGCCGCGATGCTGGCCATGTTCATGCGGGTCGGCGGCGGCATCTTCACCAAGGCCGCCGACGTCGGTGCGGACCTGGTCGGCAAGGTCGAGCAGAACATTCCCGAGGACGACCCGCGGAACGCCGCGACGATCGCCGACAACGTCGGTGACAACGTCGGCGACTGCGCCGGTATGGCCGCCGACCTGTTCGAGTCGTACGCCGTGATGCTGGTGGCCTCGCTGATCCTGGGCAAGGCCGCGTTCGGCGAGCAGGGCCTGATCTTCCCGCTGATCGTGCCGGCCCTCGGCGCGCTCACCGCGGTCGTCGGTGTCTTCCTGACCCGCCCGCGGACCGGCGAGAACGGTCTGCGCACGATCAACCGGGCCTTCTACATCTCGGCGATCATCTCCGGCGTGCTCTGTGCGGTGGCGGCGTTCGTCTACCTCCCGAGCAGCTTCAAGGAGCTCACCGGCGCGACCGAGGCGATCGCCGCGCACGACGGTGACCCGCGGCTGATCGCGACCGTCTCGGTGATCATCGGCATCGTACTGGCCGCGGTCATCCTGGCCCTCACCGGCTACTTCACCGGTACCGAGGACAAGCCGGTCAAGGACGTCGGCAAGTCGTCGCTGACCGGTGCCGCGACCGTCATCCTGTCCGGTATCTCGGTCGGCTTCGAGTCCGCCGTCTACACCGCCGTGGTGATCGCGGCGGCCGTGTACGGCGCCTTCCTGGTCGGTGGCTCCGGCGTCGTCGCGCTGTTCGCGATCGCGCTGGCCGGTTGTGGTCTGCTGACCACCGTCGGCGTCATCGTCGCGATGGACACCTTCGGCCCGGTCTCCGACAACGCGCAGGGCATCGCCGAGATGTCCGGTGACGTGGACGGCGAGGCGGCCCAGATCCTCACCGAGCTGGACGCCGTCGGCAACACCACCAAGGCGATCACCAAGGGCATCGCGATCGCGACCGCCGTGCTGGCCGCGACCGCGCTGTTCGGTTCGTACACCGACGCGATCCGGTCCGCGCTGGGCGACAGCTACTCGAAGTTCGAGGCCGAAGCCCTGGTGTTCAACCCGGGCACGCTGGTCGGCCTGATCCTCGGTGCCGCGGTCGTGTTCATGTTCTCGGGTCTGGCCATCAACGCCGTCGGCCGCGCCGCCGGTGCGGTCGTCTACGAGGTACGTCGCCAGTTCCGCGACATCCCCGGGATCATGGAGGGCACGGGCAAGCCGGAGTACGGCAAGGTGGTGGACATCTGCACCCGCGACTCGCTGCGGGAGCTGGCCACCCCGGGTCTGCTCGCGCTCACCGCGCCGATCGCCGTCGGCTTCGGTCTGGGCGCCTCGGCGCTGGCCGGCTACCTGGCCGGTGCGATCGGTTCCGGCACGCTGATGGCGGTCTTCCTGGCCAACTCCGGTGGTGCCTGGGACAACGCCAAGAAGCTGGTCGAGGACGGCAACCACGGTGGCAAGGGTTCGCCCGCGCACGAGGCCACCGTCATCGGTGACACCGTCGGTGACCCGTTCAAGGACACCGCGGGTCCGGCCATCAACCCGCTGATCAAGGTGATGAACCTGGTCTCGGTGCTGATCGCGCCGGCCGTCGTCGGCATGTCGGCGATCGGCAACGACACCAACACCGCTCTGCGGATCATCATCGCGGTCGTCGCGGTGCTCATCCTGGCCGCCGCCGTGGTCGTCTCCAAGCGCCGGGAGTCGGTCATCGCCGACACCCCGGCGGAGGCGAAGGCAGCCGCCTGACGCATCGTCAGCAACGCAGCAACGCAACGGCCCGCCGGTCTTCCGGCGGGCCGTTCCGCGTGCTGGGCACGGCCAACGGCTGGACCGGGGCCAGGACGCCCACTTACTGTCGATACACGGACTGGCGCTCCGCGTGGGGAGGTGGCGCGTGCTTCGACGGCATGACACGGGCTCGACGCTCTCCCGTACGGCGGCGCTGTTGCTGGTCGCCGTCCTGGCGCTCCTGGGTACGACGCAGCAGGCGAACGCGCAGACGCCGCAACCAGACGTCGCGTACCTCACCGCCGCACACCAGCTCGACCTGACGATCATCCAGGCTGCCCACGCGGCGACGACCGCGGCCAAGAGTTCGTGTGTACGACGGACCGCCGCCCAGCTCGAACGTGAACACCGCACGCTCGCCGCACAGGAGATCGACGTCGCCACCAGGTTCGGCATCGGGCTGGTGTCGATCCCGTCGCAGGCGCAGCGTGCGCAACTTGAGGCCCTCGCCGCCAAAGCCGGCACCGCCGGGTACGACGCGGCCTGGGTTGCCCTCCAGAAGAAGGCGCACCAGCAGTACCTGGCTTTGGTGAACGGTGAATTACCGAAATCCGCCTCGCCCGCCGTCGAGTCGTTGGCGAACGGCGCCAAGCCGGTGCTCGAGATGCACCAGCGCATGCTGGCAACGCCGTGTCGCCCGGCCACGACCACTCCCGTAGTACCAACGGGTGATGGCGGTCAGGTGGCCGCGGCCGAGCAGGTCCGCTCGCGAGCAGCGTTGGTGCTGCTCGGTATCGGCGTACTGCTTCTCCTCGTCGGCAAGAAGGCTCCGGTACGGCGGCGTCTGCTCGGGGCCGGGGCGGTCGGGCTCGCGCTGATCCTGACGTTCAGCGGGCAGCACGGTGATTCCGGGAAGGTGCCGGAAGCGGGTGGGTCGGCCGCCGATCGGGAGGCCGCCGTTCCGCCGGTCAAGCTGGCGTTGCCGGGCTACCTCGACGCACAGGTGACGCCGGTTGCGACGGCGTCCGACGGCCAGCTGCAGGTACCGAAGACGAAGGCAGACGTCGGCTGGTGGGCGGCGGGCGCGGCGCCGGGCTCGGCCGGTGGCACAGTGCTGCTCGCCGGGCATGTGGACACCACTAGGGGACGTGGGGTGTTCGCGGCGCTGTCCGAGGTACCAGTAGGTGCCAAGGTGGCGGTGACGGCCGGGGACGGCGACGTGCACTGGTACCGGATCGTGGCTCGCCGGACGTACCGACAGGAAGCGTTGCCCTCCGACCTGTTCCACGGCGCGGCGAAGCCCCGGCTGGCGCTGGTGACCTGCACCGGCACGTACGACCGCGTGGCGCACCGCTACAGCCAGAACCTGGTGCTGTACGGCGTCCCGCTGGACTGACGTTGCTGCTTTCGCGTTAAACCTGGTAGTCACTTCCATCGATACGACCGAAGTTCAGCATGCTGTCGACTTTCGGCGGATGTACTCACCCGCGAGATGGGGGATCGTCGGGGTTGTGGTCAGGGCTTTAACCGATAGCAGCCAACACCGGGTGGCGGCAGAATCAACCCACGGGTGGACACACCGGATCCGCCCGGGGTCCGATGATCTGCACCGCCTAGACCTCGATACTTGATGTCATCACGACACAGCCCGCCCGACTGGGGAACGACTTCACGCCACCGAACGAGGAGTACGGCGATGATCGAGGCAAAAGGCCTCACCAAGCGATACGGCGCGACAGTTGCCGTTGACAACCTGTCTTTCGAGGTGAAACCCGGCAAGGTGACCGGCTTCCTCGGCCCGAACGGGGCCGGCAAGTCGACCACCATGCGGATGATCCTCGGGCTCGACACCCCGACGTCCGGCGAAGTGACGATCGACGGCCAGCGGTACCGTGACCTGAAGCGGCCGCTGACCAAGGTCGGCGCGCTGCTGGACGCCAAGTGGGTGCACCCGAACCGTTCGGCGCGTGCCCACCTCACCTGGATGGCCGCGTCCAACAAGTTGCCGAAGTCATCGGTCGACAAGGCCCTGGACATGGTCGGCCTGACGTCCGTCGCCGGCAAGCGTGCCGGCGCCTTCTCGCTGGGTATGTCGCAGCGGCTCGGGATCGCCGGTGCCCTGCTGGGCGACCCGGAGGTGCTGCTGTTCGACGAGCCGGTGAACGGTCTCGACCCGGAGGGCATCGTCTGGATCCGGACCTTCATGCACAAGCTGGCCGACGAGGGCCGGACGGTGCTGGTCTCCAGCCACCTGCTGTCCGAGATGGCGCTCACCGCCGAGGAACTGGTCGTCATCGGCCGCGGCAAGCTGATCGCCCAGAGCACCACCCAGGAGTTCGTCGACCGCGCCAGCGGGACGACCGTGAAGGTGCGGACCCCGCAGCTGGACCAGTTCGCGAGTGTCCTGCACCAGCAGCAGCTCGTCACCCGGATCGAGGACGTCGAGAACCAGGGCAAGGTGCTGTTCGTCGAGGGCGACCTGAGCACCGACCAGATCGGCGAGGCGGCGGCCGCACACGGCATCGTCCTGCACGAGCTGACCCTGCAGCGCGGCTCGCTGGAGCAGGCGTTCATGCAGATGACCGGTGACTCGGTCCAGTACCACGCGCACGACGAGGCGGCCGCGATGGCCGCCGAGCTCGCCGCCCCTTCCGGCACCGAGGTGGCCGCGGGTCCGAAGGAGGACAACTGACATGTCGGTAATCACTGTCGAGCGGATCAAGCTCTTCTCCACCCGCTCGCCGTGGTGGTGCATGGTGGTCGCCGCGGTCCTGACCCTCGGCCTGGCGGCGCTGGCCTCGGCCTTCACACAGGGCACGGTGACGATCGGTCTGACCCAGGGCGGGGCGCAGCTCAGCCAGATGGTGATGATGGTGATGGCGGCCCTCGCGGTCACCACGGAGTACCGTTTCGGCACCATCCGGACCAGCTTCCAGGCCGTCCCGCAGCGCGCCGCGCTGCTGCTCGGCAAGACCGCGGTCGTCGCCGGGCTGTCCGCGCTGGTCGGCCTGGTCGCGTCGTTCGGTGCCTGGGGCATCGGCAACATCTTCGCGAACGGTTCGGACCTGTCGATCAACACCGGGGCGGAGTGGCGGCTGCTGGCCGGCCAGGGCCTGGTGTTCGCGCTGTCCGCGGTGATCGCGGTGGCGATCGGCATCCTGATCCGGCAGAGCGCCGGTGCGATCGCGATCCTGATCCTCTGGCCGCTGCTGGTGGAGAACCTGTTCAACCTGATCCCCAAGGTCGGCGACGACATGTCCCGCTGGTCGCCGTTCCAGAACGCGGCGTCCTTCCTGAACCAGGGTCAGGACTTCGGCGTCAACGGTCCGCAGGGCGACTCGCAGTACGCGATGGGGCCGTGGTGGGCGCTGCTGTACTTCGCCGGCTGGGCGGCCGTGCTGATGGCGATCGCCCTGTTCTCGGCGAGCAAGCGCGACGCCTGACGATGATGATTGGACCACCCCGGTCGGAGGTTGAGGGGCCCTGACCGGGGCGCGAGCCCGGCCGGGCTGAGGGGTCCTGGTCGCGACGACCCGTGGTTCATCTGGGAGACCGGATGAACCACGGGCCGTGCTCTTTGCTGGACCGGGGGTGGCGGGTGGCGTGGCCCGGGGTCTACGGTGCCGCGCATGACCGACTGGGCGCAGGTGCGGGACACGGGGTACGCGGTTCCTGAGGGCCGTTCACCGGCGGAACTGGTGGCCGAGCTGGTCGGGATGCTGCGATCGCCGGATCCCGTCGTCCGGGACCGCCAGGCGTACTCGATCCTCGCGACCTGGATCGGGCGCGGCGTGCTGTCCGCGGCCGAACTGCGGGCGCTCGGCGACGAGATGGTCCCGCGGTTCGGCGACCCGGAGATCCAGGCCCGGACGTTCGCCCCGCTGATCCTGGACGCGATCGTCACCGCCGGCGTCGTCGAACCCAGTTGGGTGCCCCCGTTCGAGCGCTGGTACGTCGCCGAGGAGGACCTCCGCGGGTACGACGAGAAGCTCGGCTGGCTGCACGCGGTGGCGCACGGGGCGGACCTGCTCGGCACCCTCGGACTGCACTCCGCGGTCGAGCCGGTGCAGATGCTGCGGCTCGGGATCGGACGGTTGCTGACGCCCACGTCGTACGTGCTGCGGGACATGGAGGACGACCGGCTCGGCTACGCGCTGGCGGTGACGCTCACCCGCGGCGACCTGTCCGACTCCGACGCGGTCGACTGGCTGGACCCGGCGTTGCGGGCGTTGTCGCCGCCGGTCGAAGGGATCTCGCCGGTGGTCACCAACACGATCCGTACGCTGCGGGTGCTGTACGTGCTGGCCGATCACGGTCTGCGGGTCGGCGATGCGAAGAAACTCACACCGATTCCGCACCGCGAGCAGGTCAAGACAAAACTGGCTGACGTTTTCCGGATCGTCACGCCGTACTACCTCTGACACACTCGAAAGGTAGGGACCTGTGCGGCGCCCGGGGCAACGACCCGGTGGGGGACGGCGCATCCGACTTTCGTCTCGAATTTCCCTAAATCGTCCCCCAGAAACGGCATGTTGCCTTCCAGGGCGGAGTACAGGTGGTTTCAGGTGGCAGTAGAGGCGTGGTCCGTGACAAGGTTCTCTGCTGGTACGCCATGGCCCCCTCCCATGGTGGTGCCAACGCCACTACCGAAGTAGTGCAAACACCATCAGATCTGGTCCTCGGCGAGGTTAGCTTTGAGCTAAACAGCCGTTGGGGGCAGCGGGTTCTAGAGAGGGCGCGTGGAAGTCATGGTTGCGACATACCTGAAGAGATGGGTCGGCAACCGCATTCTCAGTAGAACCACCCGCAGGGGTGGTCTCGACCTGTCGAAGATGCGGATGTTTCCCAGCTCGGTCTCGATGCCGCTGCGCCGGCAGGGACTCGACCCGGTGCCGGAGCTGGCCCAGGTGCGGGAGACCGAACCGGTCCACAAGCTGGCGCACCTGTTCGGACTGAACGTCTGGATGGTCAGCGGGCACGCCGAGGCCAAGGTCGTACTCAGCGACACCACGAACTTCAGCAACGACATCCGCCCGCTGGTGGGCTCGGACCCGAACAAGCCGTCTGAAGGCATCGGCGGCCTCGGGTTCACCGACCCGCCGGACCACACCCGGCTGCGGAAGCTGCTCACGCCCGAGTTCACCAAGCGCAAGCTGGCGCGGCTCGAGCCGGCCATCGAGAAGATCGTCAACGATCAGCTGGACCTGATGGAGGCGAAGGGTTCGGTCGTCGACATCGTCTCCGACTTCGCCTTCAACGTGCCGTTCCTGCTGATCGCCGACCTGCTCGGTGTCGAGGAGCAGGACCGCGACCGCTTCCGCGCGCTCGGTCCGGCGCGGTTCGACCTGTCCGGTGGCGGGATCGGCGTCTTCGGGTCGGCCTCGGAGTCGCGCGAGTTCCTCTTCGAGATCGTCCGGAAGCAGCGCGCGAACCCGGGTGACGGGCTGATCGGGTCGATCATCCGCGACCAGGGTGACGCGATCGACGACATCGAGCTCGGTGGGCTCGCTGACGGAGTGTTCCTGGGCGGGTACGAGACGTCGGCGAGCATGCTCGCGCTGGGCACGCTGGTGCTGCTGCGCGACCCGGAGAACTTCGAGCGGATCCGCAACGAGCCGGGCGCCGTCGACGTGATCGTCGAGGAACTCCTGCGATACCTGACCGTCGTGCAGGTCGCGTTCCCGCGGTTCGCCCGGCACGACCAGGAGCTGTTCGGTCATCAGGTGAAGAAGGGCGACCTGGTCGCGGTCTCGCTGTCCGGTGCGGATCGGGACAAGGCGGTCTTCGGCGATGACGCCGAGGACTTCTACCCACGCCGTACCGTGTCGGCCGCGCACCTGGCGTTCGGTCACGGCATGCACCGGTGCGTGGGCGCCGAGCTGGCGCGGATGGAGCTGCGGGCGGCGTTCACCGCGCTGGCCAACCGATTCCCGGGCCTCGCGCTCGCGGTTCCCGAGTCCCAGCTCCGCTTCCGGGACTTCTCACTCGTGTACGGCGTCGAAGCACTCCCCGTCCGCCTGAACGCCACCACCCCCGAACAAGCCGCCGGCTGAACTCTGCCGGCCGCCCTGGCGTCTACTGCTTCGGTGCATGGACGAGGTGGAGGGTGTGTGGCGCGCGTGGTGGATGCGGAGTACGTCGCTCGGTTGCCGCGGAAGCGGGTAGCCGCCGGGGTGCTGTTCCGGTCGGCGGACGAGCGAGTCGTGCTGGTCGAGCCGTCGTACAAGCCGAACTGGGAGATCCCGGGCGGTGTGGTCGAGGCTGACGAGTCGCCGTGGGGTGCGGCGGCTCGGGAGCTGTTGGAGGAGCTCGGCGTCGAGCGGCCGCTGGGGCGACTGCTGGTCGTCGATCACGTGCACGGGTACGACGGTCGTCCGGACGCGATGGTGTTCGTCTTCGACGGTGGTCTGGTGACCGAGGCGGACGTCGCGGCCTTCACGTTCCCCGACGGCGAGATCCTGTCGACCGGCCTGTACACCGTCGACCAGGCCCGCACCCTCGGCAAACCCCTCCTCGCGAACCGCCTCACCGCCGCCGTCGAGGCCGTCCGAGAAGGCGCTGTAGCGCTCTGCGAGCACGGCAAACGTGTCGCCTGACGTCAGATCAGGTGGAAGCGTTTGGCGAAGCGGGTCAGCTCGTCGAGGTCCGGCGTGGTGACAACCAGGCGGGTGACACCTTGCGCCTCGTACGCCGCGACAGCTTCTGGCGTCACCTCGATGGAGGCCCAGCGGGTGTACTCGAGGTCGTCGCGGCCGGACGTCGTACGCACCAGCTCCCACTGGGTGGCGCGCTCGTCCGGTGTCAGCGCACCGCCTGGGAAGTAGCCGTCGCCTCGCGTCCCAGCACGGCGCGCGGCGGCGCGGCTCGAGCCGCCGACGTGGATCGGCAGGGGCGCCAACGGATGCGGGAAGCTGCTCAAGCCCTCGAACTCGAAGAACTCGCCCGAGTAGCTGACGTCCTCGCCTGACCACAGCAACCGCAGTACGTCGATCGCCTCGTCCGCGCGCCGCCCACGCGAGGCGTAGTCCACCCCCACGGCCCGAGCCTCACCGGGCAGGCTGCCGAGCCCGACCGTCAGCAGCCGCAGATGGCCCTTCGACAACACGTCCAGGGTCGCCAGCCGTTTCGCCAGCACCACAGGGTGGTGATACGGCAACAACAGCACGGCCGTCCCGAGCAGCAGCCGCTCAGTGGCCCCCGCGACGAACGTCAGCAGCTCCAGCGGGTCGCCGTACGCGAGATCCGTCGGCATCTTCACGCCGCCGAACGTCGCGTCCCGATAGAGCACCACGTGCTCCGGAACGTACAAACCCTCGAACCCGCACTCCTCAGCCCGCCGCGCAAACCCCACCAACCGCTCCGGATCCACCCCGTACGCCGGCGTGCTGTAACTGACCGCAAATCTCATCCCCGAACCGTAAAACCCTGCCCCTGAGGTCAACGCAAACCCCACCAACCGCCCTTCTCTCAGTAGTCTCGGTGTGGCACTAGGTGGTCGTTGGCCGGATCGGGTCGTGACAGGATGCGGGGTGGGTGGTCACAATGGGCGGTCCGGCCCGAGATGCGGGTGACGGAGCAGAGAAGGGCCGTCGGCGGTGATGCGGAGTGGCGAGATGGCGGCGGGCGATGCGCTGACCGACCGGATCGCTGCCGCGATGACCGCCGCGCAGTCGGGTGGCCATGCGACCGCGGCGGCGGAGATCGAGGCGGTACGGGCGGAGCTCGGGGGCGTCCCGAGTTACACGCTGGCAGCCGCCGAGTACGTGCGAGGTGTGACCGCACATCACGCCAGCGACGCGGACGAGGCGTTGCGGGCCGTGGATGCCTGTATCGAGGTCAGCCGCGCGATCGGCGAGCCCGGCTGGGAAGCGAACGCGCTGCCGATCCGGATCATCAACCTCGCCCGCAGCGGCCGCGGCGGCGACACGGTCAACGACCTGGTCGCGGCCGAAGCGGCGCTGAACCGCACCAAGGACCCTGGCCTGACCGCCTGGGCGCACACCGGCCTCGGCTACGCGTACGACGTCCTGCGGCTTTTCGAACTGTGCATTCCGCATTACGAGCGCGCCACCCAGCTCGACGACGACGTGTTCGAGCTGGCCGAGGCGGCGGCGATCGACCGGCTGAACCTCGCCGAGACCTACCTGCGCTGGGCGCACGAACTCGAGCGACTCGGCGATCCTTTGTATACAAGGGAGATCGAGGACCGCCTCGCGTCCGCGGCGTACTGGGCCCGCGAGGCCGAGCGTGTAGTGGTCGACGACGAGAGCCAGGAGTTCTGGAAACTCAGCGCCCGGCTGTGGCTCGCCGCCGCCGTGACGGCCGCGGATCCGGCACGCGCGGTCGCGGACCTGACCGTGATCCGCGACGAGATCAGCAAGTTGGGTGAGACCGAGCGGCTCGCGATCGCGGGCGCGTATTTGGCCCGGGCGCTGCAGGCGGACGGCAAGTCCGAGGAGGCGAAAGCCGCCGCGGACCGGGCCGCGGCCGACCTGATTCCGTTGGCCGACCCAGCGACCCACGTCCTGGTGCTGCAGACCCGGTCCGAGATCGAGGCGGTCTCTGGTACGCCGGGAGCGCTGGCCGGGCTGGAATACGCGCGATCGGTGTCGCGGGGCTGGTGGAAGGAGCGGCAGCGCGCGCTGAACGCCGTACGGCATGCGCTTGCCGTCCATGATCTGCCGGCCCGGCACGACGCCGAGTGGCATGCGGCGCGGCAGGATCCGCTGACCGGCGTGGGAAACCGGCGGGCCCTCGACGAGCGGCTGACCGCGGCCCGTGACTCGGCGCGCGCGGTCACCTTGCTGGCGATCGACGTGGACGACCTGAAGGTCGTGAACGACACGTTCGGGCACGCCTGTGGGGACGAATTGCTGCAGGTAGTGGCAAATCTGCTGGTAGAACAGGCGCGAGCGACCGATGCCGTGATTCGATCGGGTGGCGACGAGTTCTTCGTGGTCCTCGACCAGCCCGACGCCAAGGGCGGTGCCGCGCTGGCCGAGCGGATCCGGGTCGCCGTGGCGGCGATCGCGGCGACGACGGAGAAACCGTGGCTGCGCCGGCTCGGACTGAGCCTCGGGTACGCCGCGACCGCGGAAGGGCTCGCAGTGGAGCAGTTGGTGTCCCGTGCGGACCTGCGCCTCTACGAGGACAAGCGCCGCAGGCGGGACAGGTAGCTCGGGGTCATGATCCGGGGAGGGGAGGCGCGGTGCGCGAGACGTCGGGGGTGACCGAGCGGATCGCTACGGCGATGACGCGGGCCCAGTCCGGCAATCCGGCCGCGGCGGGCCTGGAGATCACCGCGCTGCTCGCCGAGCTGGACCCGGAGCCCAGTCATGAGCGGGCCGCCGCGGAGTACGTGCGCGCCGTCGCCGCCCACCACGCCACCGACGCGGTCGAGGCGCTGGACGCCGTCGACAGCTGCATCCGGGTCGCCCGGGCGATCGACGAGCCGGGCTGGGAGGCGAACGCGATCGCGCTCCGGATCGTCACCCTGATCCGCACCGGCGAGGGCGGTGACTCGGTCGCCGACCTGGTCGCGGCCGAGAACGCGTTGTCGCGCACGCGGGACCTGGGGCTGGCCGGCTGGGCGCATACCGGGCTGGGCTACGCCTACGACCTGCTCCGGCTGTACGAGCTGTGTATCCCGCACTTCGAGCTCGCGGCGGACGGTGATTACGACCCGCTCGGCCTGCCCGAGGCGCCGGCGATCAATCGGTTGAACCTGGCCGAGTCGAACCTGCGGTGGGCGCACGAACTCGAGCGGCTCGGCGACACGTCGTACGACGAGGAGATCCAACGACTGCGGCGCTCGGCGCATCGGTGGGCGGGTGCGGCGGTCGAGGTGATCCTGGCGGCCGATCTGCTCGGGTACTGGCCGATGGCCGGGCGGATGTGGCTCGCGGCGAGCAACGACGCGGCGGACGCCGACGAGGCGGCGGTGATCCTCAAGGACTGCCGCGATCAGCTGGCGAAGCTCGGCGATCACGAGCTGGCGGCGATCGCCGGCACGTACCTGGCCAGGGCGTATCTGGCGCTCGGCCGCGGCGACGACGCGATCGCCGCAGCGGACCGGGCGGCGAGCGACCTGCCGCCGACGTCGGATCCGCCGGTGGAGGCGCTGATCCGGCACACCGCGGTACAGATCGTGGCGGCGACCGGTGACGCCGGCGCGACGACCGGGCTGCAGTACGCGCGGGCGATCAGCCGTGGCTGGTGGGCGGAGCGGTTACGCGGGTTGTACGCCGTACGCAGCGCCCTGGCGAATCATGAGCTGTCGATCCGGCACGACGCCGAGTGGCGGGCGGCTCGCGAGGACCCGCTGACCGGTGTGGGGAACCGCCGGGCGCTGGACGAGCGGATGTCGGTGGCGCACGACTCGGGGCGGTCGATCGCGGTCATTGCGATCGATGTGGACAACCTGAAGGTCATCAACGACAGCTACGGGCATGCCTGCGGCGACGAGGTACTGCGCAGAGTCGGGACGCTGCTGTCCGAGCAAAGCCGCGCGGAGGACGTCGTGGCGCGTGCGGGTGGGGACGAGTTCGTCGTCGTACTGGCCAACCCGGACGAGCGAGGGGCGCCCGAGCTGGTGGAGCGGATCAGGACGGCGGCGGAGCGGGAGGCTGCGCGGGCCGAGGCGCCGTGGTTCGCGATGCTGCGGCTCAGCGTCGGTCAGGCGAGCAGCACGGACGGTACGCCGGTCGGTGATCTGCTGACCGTGGCGGATCGACGCATGTACTCCGAGAAGCGCCGGCGTCGGGGTCAGTAGTCCAAGAAGCCTTCTACGACGAGGCGTCGCACCTGCGGAAGGTAGTCGGACAGGACGTCGACGACAGGCCGGTCCATCAGGTCGGCCAGCGCGGCCAGGATCTGACCGGTGTTCAGCTCGCCGTCGCAAGCGCCGACGAAACCGGCCAGGACGGTGTCGACCTGTTCGGCGCGGCGCATCCCACGCTGCCGGCGGAGCACGATGGTGGCCGGGTCCTCGGCACCTGGCTGGCCGGTGGTCTCTTGAATGACGTCATCGGCGACGCGCAGGTGCAGGCCGGTCAGGTCGGCCGGGAGGCCTTCCCGCCGTTCGAAGCGGTGCAGGACGTGCGGTCCGATCGGACGCTCGATCTCGTACGGCCACGGCTCGGCGTCGAGGGTGCCTGCGACGTTGTGCAGGGTGATCCAGCCCATGCCGATCGCTTCGACGTCGTGCTCGTCCAGGTAGCGCATCCACTCGTCGTACCTGATGGTGTACTGCGGTGTGCCATGCAGGCCGGCGTCGCGGAGCCAGAGTTCGACGTACTCCGACGGGTCGAGCTGCTCGCGCTGGACGGCCCAGGCGGACCGGTCCGCTGTCCAGGCGGCGATGCGGTCCTGCCAGTTCTCACCGCGGACACAGGTCCAGTTGGCGAGCAGTTGGCACCAGCCACCATCGGTCAGGTGCTCCGGTGCCTGACGGACGAGCTGCTCCACCACAGCGTCGCCGGTGAACTCGGTCTCGCGATAGGTGAGGTCGCCGCCGGGTGGCGAGATCACGTACGGCGGGTTGCTGACGATCAGGTCGAAACGCTCGCCCCGCACCGGCTCGTACAGGCTGCCGTCGCGAAGATCGAGCTCGAGGTGATTGAGCGCCGCCGTCGCCCGGGCCAGCTGGAGCGCGCGCGGGTTGACGTCGGTCGCCGTCAGCCGGTCGACCCGATCCGCGAGATGCAGCGACTGGATGCCGCACCCGGTCCCGATGTCGAGCGCCCGCTCGGCCTTGATCGGCACGGTGAGCTGAATCAGGCTCAGACTGGCCGGCGCGATCCCGAGCACATAGTCCGACCGCATCGCCTCCCGCCGCCCGTCAAGCCCTGGCGTGAGGTCGGCCACCACCCACCACTCCCGCCCGTCCTCCGCGAACGGCCGAACATCAACCGCGGCCCGTACTTCACCCCCACTCCGCTCAACGATGCCCAAAGCAACTAGATCAGCCCCCGGAAACGCCTTATCTACAGCATTTTCCGGGACAGCCCGCTGCAGCAGGAACAACCGGATCATCGTGTCGAGCGGGTCCCCCGAGGAAGTACGCCGGTACGCGGGCGCCGTCTCGTTCCGCGCCAGCGCCCCGTTGGCCTGGTCACCCAGACGCTCGGCGACTCCGTCCACGGTGTACCCGGCGGAGGCGAACGCCGTACGCAACCCCTCGACCACATTCCCCGTCAGCTCCTGCATGCCGACATCCTCCCACCCCACTCCCCGCCCCACCCGACTCCCCGCCCCCGCCCCGCCCACGCAGCGTTTGAGGGGCGGGCCCATGAAGCGG
>NZ_JBSHBJ010000060.1:0-18015 GCF_053611945.1 Kribbella sp. NPDC054772
CAACCCCCTCGGCCCACCCCACCAAACCAACACCACCAACCTCGCCCCACTCAGCCGCTACGCCCACCGCGTCAAAACCCACGCCCACGGCTGGAACCTCCGCCGCCTCGACCACCAAACCCTCGAATGGACCACACCCCACAACTTCACCTTCCACGTCGACCCCACCGGCACACACCGGATCCCAACAGCAGGTGACGCCTGATGGCCGCGACACTCGACTCCGCCGGTTTGTACCGTGGAGGCATGGAAGCCTTCGAGGGCAGGATTGTCGCGAACGAAGGCGGCGGCGCGTGGGTGGAGGTGCCCGCCGAGGTGGTCGCCGCGCTCGGTGGCGGTGGACGGATCCCGGTACGGGCGACGTTCGACGGGATCGCCTATCGGGGTTCGATCGCCTCGATGGGTGGCTGTCTCGCACTCGGCGTACTGAAGAGCATCCGCGCGGAACTCGGCAAGGGCGACGGCGACGCCGTGACCGTGACGGTCGAGCGCGACACCGGCGAGCGGACCGTAGCGGTCCCCGACGACCTAGCCGCCGCACTCACCGACGCAGGCTTGCGAGAGGCCTTCGACGCCTTGAGCTACAGCCACCGCCGCGAACACGTCAACGCCATCAACGACGCCAAGAAACCCGAAACCCGCGCCCGCCGAATCACCAAAACCATCGACATGCTCAAACCCGCCTGGCCTACTCCCCCTGCAACAGCCCAGCACCACGATCAGTCAGTCGGTAAACGACCTTGTGCCCGTCGCGCAGACTGACGATCAGGCCAGCATCGCGAAGGATCCGCAGATGCCGACCAACCGTTCCCAGTGACAGCTCAAGATCCCGAGCCAGTTCGCTGACCGTCGCAGGCCGCGACAATCCAGCCAGGACGCGTGTGCGGCCGCGTCCGATGAGTTGCTCGAGAGCCGGGCGATCGCCGGCCACGTTCTCAACCGCTGCTCGTCTGGCCGGATAGACCAGGGCATATCCACCGGCGTCGCTCTCGCACAGCCAAGTCCCGCTCTGCAACGTGACCGGGACGAACTGGAGCCCCTCGTCCCCGATGAAGCGGTCCGCTCCGGGCTGGTCGCTGAAGCGGATGCTGTCGGACCCGACCCATCTGCTGCGCCGGCTCATCCCCTCCAGGGCAGTGGGCCAGCCGAAGGCGGCGAGCAAACCCGCGCGGTGCATCACCTCCCGTTCGAGCGCCTCACGACGGCGCCCCCAGTCAGGTGCAACGTGGTCGTCCCAGATCGACCGCAATGCGGATGCGAGTCGTACTCCGAGGTCGCGTCCGGAGATCCAGGCGGTGTCATGCTCCACCCAGCTGTGCTGCAGCGAGACCGCGAGGGTCTCGCGGATGTCCCGGTCAGGCATCGAGCGAATCGGATCGAGCTCGCTCGAAAGCGACGTCGTCATTCCACCACCGGGCGGTAGCACGACGAAGTCCGGCAGCCACTTCGTCGAGCTCAGGAGATCAGTCAGCCCCTGGAGAAACGAGTCTCGCTCCAGGCGCTGGTCGAAGCACCGCTGATTCGCCGCGTGCCAGTTCTTCGTCCACGCCTCCGGCTGTCCGCGTCGGAGACTCATGATCGCCCCGACCGTCTCGGCCAGCGGTGACAACGCGAAGCGCGATCTCGACAGCGCCATCGAACTCAACCGCAGCAGCGTCAACTTTCGCCTCCGAACGAAATACTCGCCCGCCGGCCGGCGGCACCTCATCCTTGCGCAGTGCCCACTCCGCTGCAGCAGCCGGCTTTCCGGCGCTTTCTGACCGGCCAGCTGGTCACGCTGCTCGGCAGCTCGATGGCCCCGGTCGCGCTGGCCTTCGCGGTCCTCGACGCCTCGGGCAATCCGACCGACCTCGGCATCGTCCTTGCCGCCCGGATGGTTCCGATGCTGTGTTTCGTCCTGCTCGGCGGCGCGGTGGCCGATCGGCTGCCGAGGCGAACGGTCCTCGTCGCGGCCACTGCAGGAAGCGCGCTGACACAAGGCGCGGTGGCCACGACGCTGATCACGCACAACTACGATCTCGTGCTGATCGGTACGCTGAGCGCCGCCAACGGCGTACTGGACGCGTTCACGTCGCCGGCGCTTCGGGGGCTCCTGCCAGAGCTGGTCGAGAAGGAGGACCTTCGCAAGGCGAACGCCTTGTTGAGCTCGGTCCGCAACGCGACGAAGATCGTCGGGCCTGCGCTGGCAGGCATTCTCGTGGCCGTCGCGGGCAGCGGTGCCACGATCGCCATCGACGCCGTGAGCTACCTCCTGGCGGCCATGCTCCTCGGGAGCCTGCGGATCACCACGCCGATCGCTCCGCGTACGTCGACGGTACTCACCGACCTGCGTCAGGGCTGGCGAGAGTTCCGGGGCATCCGCTGGGTCTGGGCGGTCACGCTCTCCTCGGCCGCGATGAACCTCGCGCAGACCGGTGTCTGGCAAGTGCTGGGCCCACCGCTCACGAGGGAACTTGGTGGAGAGCAGACGTGGGGATTCGTACTGAGCACGCGTGGCGTTGGACTGCTCGTCATGAGCGCCGTGATGTATCGGCTGGTTGTCCGGCATCTTCTTCGCACCGGCCAGCTGCTGAGTGCCCTCGGCGCGCTCCCGCTGTTCGCGCTGGGTCTCGGCCTCCATCCAGCGTGGCTGCTCCTCACTGCCTTCGCGGCCGGCGTGGGCTTCTCGGTCTCCGGTGTCAGCTGGGACACGTCCCTGCAGGAACACATCGACGGAAGCCTGCTGTCCAGGATCTCGTCGATCGACGATTTGCTCTCGTTCGTCGCGATCCCGGTCGGCATGCTCGCCGCCGGCCCGTTGGCGGACCGGTTCGGGGCACAGGGTGTGGCTCTGGTCGCCGCCCTCGTCTATCTGCTCGCGGCGTGGGTTTCGCTTGTCTTCAAGGAGGTTCGAGACCTTCCACACGGACTGGTCAGGGTTTCTTGAGGGAGGCCAGTTCGGTGCGGTTGGCGACGTTGAGTTTGGCGTAGACGTGAGCCAGATGGGTCTTGACGGTGCCTCGGCTCATGAAGAGGCGTTCAGCGATCTCGGGGTTGGTCAGCCCTTCGACGGCGAGGGTGACTACCTGTTCCTCGGTTGGGGTGAGGCTTGCCCAGCCTGAGGACGGTCGGCCCCGAGCTCCGCGCGTACGTCGGGCGTAGGCGACGGCCTCGTCCAGTGGGAGCGCTTGCTCGTCGGACTGTGGGAGGTCGGGGCAGTCGGGTGGCGTGGCGGCGCCGATCTCGAGGCGTGCGTTGGCGGCGGCAGTCGCCAGGCGGGCGGCGTCAGTGGCGCGGTTCGTGTGGCTCGCCAGCAGGGCGAGGGATTCGAGGCTGTCGATGACGTAGGTGCGCAGGCCGTGGTCGACGCGGATGGTCAACGCCTCGTGCAGCAGGTCCGCCGCCTTGTCCGGTTGTTCCGTGATCGCGATCCGGCCGAGCTGGTCGAGTACGTCGGCGTGAATGCGCGGGAGGTTGTAGCGGCGCGCCAGCTCGGCCGCACGCTCCAGCAAACCCGTCGCGTCCTTCCCCTGGGCACGCAGACCGGCGGCGACGGTCGGCAGCAGCATCGCCGGCGCAAACGTATCCGCAAGCGGACTGTCGGGTGCCGTGTCGCGGGCCATCCACTCGACCGCGGCATCGTACTCACCGCTCCAGAACGAGATCAGTCCCATCACCTGCCCGAGGTTCGCGGGGACGGCGCCGGTGGTCTCGACCAGGTCGAGCAGGGGTCGCATCAGCTCGCGTGCTTCGTCGAGCCGGCCCGTGCGAACGAGGAGGGTGGCTACCTGTCCGCGTGCGGCGCCGACGCGGTGGAAGTCGGCGAGGGGTTCGGCGGCGGCGAGGGCACGCTCGGCGACCCGCAGGGCCTCGCGCGGTTCACCGGTCGACATCAGGCTCTCGGACCAGACGGTCAGCACGGTTGAGGCGATGCCGCGTTCGCCGCTGGTGACCAGGCCGTCCGCGACCAACTCGATCAGCGGGCGCAGCTCGTCGTACCGGTCCCGGAGTGCGAGCAGCACGCATTGCAAGGCGATGTTCGCGTTCCGCGCCGGCTCGTTGCCGATGCCCTCCGCCAGCCGTCGCCCTTCGGCGGTGAGGTCCCACGCCTTCTCGAAGTCCGTGAAGAACTCACCGACCGCGACCAGCGCGAGGAACAGCGAGCCCAACCGATCGTCACCGAGCTCCGTCGCCAGCTCGAGCCCGCGACCCGCCGCGTCGTACCCGAACGGGTCGACGGTGTCGGCGACGGTCGCGTAGCCGTACAGCAAACGGGCCTGGAGCAACGTTCGGTCGTCGGGTGCGCAATCGATCGCGCGGCGGAGGTAGTCGATACCCTCGGTGCTGGTCGCCTGCAGGTTCCAGAGCCAGCGGAGCGCGGCGGCGAGGCGGCGGCCGCGGTCGGGATCGGTCGCCGTCAGTCCGTGGTCGAGCGCTGCGCGACAGTTCTCGCGGTCCGGTTCGATCAGGGCCCGCCAGGCGTCGCGGTCCTTGTCCAGCAGGGGTTCCGCAGCCTCGGCGACGCGCAGATAATGATCCAGGTGACGGTCCCGCAGGTCCTCGCCGGCTTCCGTCAGACGCAGCGCGGCGTACTCGCGGATCGTCTCCAGGAGCCGGTACCGCCCGTCCTCGGCGACCACCAGCGATTTGTCGACAAGTCGCGCGAGCACCTCGAGTACGTCGTCCCCACCGCAGATCACCGTGGCGGCATCGAGCGTGAAGCCACCGGCGAACACCGCGAGCCGGCGGAAGACCCGGCGTTCGTCCGCGTCGAGCAGCTCGTGACTCCAGTCGATGGACGCGGCGAGGGTCTGCTGACGCGCCGCGACCCCGCGAACGTTCTTGGTGAGCAGGCCGAACCGGTCGCTCAGACCGGACTCGATCTGCTCCGGGGTGAGCGTGCGGACCCAGGCGGCGGCCAGTTCCAGCGCGAGCGGCATGCCGTCGAGTCGCGCGCAGATCGAGCGGATCGCCTGCTCCGACTGCGGGAACTCGGTGCCGGCGCGTTCGGCGAACAGGACGCGCGCCTCGTCCGGCGCGAGCGCGGGCACCCGCCAGATCGCCTCACCGGGAAGATCCAACGGCACACGGCTGGTCGCCAACACAGAGATCTCGGGGCAACCCGCGTGCAGGGCGTGGACGAACTCCGCGACCCCGTCGATGATCTGCTCGCAGTTGTCCAGGCAGATCAAGGCCTGTCGGGTGCGGAGCTGGCCGATCAGCAGGCGGTCGCCCGACTCCACCAACAGACCGATCGCGGCGGCGACCGCTTCCGGGATCTGGGCGTTGTCGGTGGCCGCGGAGAGGTCGACCCACCAGACGCCGTCGGGCCAGCGTTCGGCGAGTTGCGCCGCGGTCTGCGCAGCCAGGCGGGTCTTGCCGCTGCCACCTGGGCCGGTGAGCGTGACGAGCCGTCCGCCGGACAGTTGCGTGCGGAGCGCGGCGACCTGCGTCTGCCGTCCGACGAAACTGGTGAACATGACCGGAAGGTTGTTGGGTACGCCGTCCAGCGACCGCAGCGGCTCGGCGGTCGAGGTCAGTTCGAAGATGCGTTCCGGCGAACCGAGGTCCCGCAGCCGGTGCACCCCGAGATCGCTGACGGCCGCACCCGACTCCGCCACAGTCGTTGCGGTCAGCAACGTTTGGCCCGGGTTCGCGAGGGCCAGCAGATGCTCGGCGTGACGGACCGCCGGCGCGACGGTCGGTGCGGTGTGCAGGGCGATCCGGAGCAGCTCACCTGCGGGAACCCGGGAGGCGGACTCACGCAGCGTGTACGCCGCGGCGATCGCGCCGGCCGGGTCGTCGTACCGGATGACCGGCCAGCCCGCGTCCCGTCGTACCAGCAGTTCCCCGGGCAATTCTCCGGCCAGACCGGCCAGCCGCGCGTAGGCGGGTGCGCTGGCGGCGCCGGCGTACGAGGCGGCCAGCACGGTTACCCCACTCATGGGGCTCAGTCTGCCATTCGGGCTGTGTCGGGTCGCCGTTGTCGACAGTATTCGTTATCCTCCGGAACGGGGGGTCGAAGCTCGGTGGACTCCAAGGAGTGAGGACCCTGATGGCAGACACCACGGCGACTGACCACGGACGATTCGCGCTACCGACCAAGAACCTACCCGCACCGCAGGTTCGCGACCTCCCCGAGCCGCCCGCCAATACCTGGAAGATCATCGGCCCCGGCATGGTCGGCGCCGGCGTCGGGCTGGCCTCGGGCGAGTTCATCCTCTGGCCGTACATCTCCAGCCAGGTCGGCCTGGTGTTCCTCTGGGGCGCCGTGGTCGGCGTGGTGGTCCAGTGGTTCCTGAACATGGAGATCGAGCGGTACACGCTGGCCACTGGTGAGACAGCGTTGACCGGCTTCAACCGGTACGGGAAGCACTGGGGACTGTTCTTCGCGATCATGACGTACTTCGCGAACCTCTGGCCCGGCTGGGCGACGAGCTCGGCGAGCATGCTCACGTACCTGTTCGGCGGCGGCGATCCACGGTGGATCGCGATCGGCATGCTGCTGGTGATCGGCGCGATCCTCACCTTCGCGCCAGTCGTCTACGTGATGCTCGAACGCTTGATCGCGGTGAAGATCGCCGCGGTCGCGCTGCTCGTGATCCTGGCGCTGGTGTTCGCGATCCGCGGCAAGACGTACGGCGCACTCGGCGACGCGGTCACCCAGCCGCAGTTCCCGGCCGAGCAGCTCGGGTTCGCGCTGGTGATGGGCGCCATCGCGTACGCCGGCGCGGGCGGCGGCCAGAACCTGGTGCAGAGCAACTGGATCCGGGACAAGGGCTTCGGGATGGGCGTGCACGTACCGCGGCTGACGTCACCGGTCACCGGCGAGACCGAGGCGGACCCGAACGCCAACGGGTACACGTTCGAGCCGAACGACGAGAACCTGGCGCGCTGGCGGCGCTGGTGGAAGTTCGCGAACATCGAGCAGGCCGCGACGTTCGTGGCGATCACCGTGCTCACGATCGTGTTCACCTCGATGCTCGCGCACGCGACGCTGTTCGGGAACGACGCGGTGAAGAACAGCATCAGCTTCCTGAAGATCGAGGGTACGACGCTGCAGACGATCGTCGGCGGCTGGTTCGGGTACCTGTTCTGGGCGATCGGCGCGTTCGCCCTGTTCGCCGCGGCGACCGGCATCGTGGACTACACGTCGCGGCTGTCGTCGGACATGATCAAGGCCCGCTACCTGCGCGAGTCGAAGGTGACGGAGTCCAAGCTCTACTTCTGGCTGGTCTGGGGTTTGGTTGCCTTCGGCATCATCGTGCTGCTGGCCGGTCTGACCCAGCCGCTGGTCCTGCTGGTGATCTCCGCCTGCACCGCCGGCACGATGATGTTCATCTACTCCGGCCTGCTCTGGTGGATGAACTCGCGAGCACTGCCGCACGCCATCCGCATCACCACCTGGCGCGCCGCCGTACTCGCGTTCTCATTCCTGGCCTTCGGCTTCCTGGCCGTCTTCACCATCATCGACCAGATACAAAAGCTGTAAGACTTCAAACGCTGGCGAGGTAGGCAACCGCGGCTTCTTCGGCTGCGGTGCGGCGGTCGGCCTGTACGCCGGAGGTTTCGCGGACCTTGCGATACAGGTCGACCGACGCCCGGAGGGCGCGGAAGCAGTCGTCTGGGTCCGTGGTCGGGACGGTCTCGCGCAGCTCGGGGAGCAGCTCGGGCGCAAGCGTTTCCAGACGACGTACCCCGGCCGGTCTGGTGGTGCGCCCGATCCCGGCGAGCGGGGCGATCGCCGACGCCCGCATCATGCCCAGGCCGTCGATCGCCTCGAAGATCTCGCCGCGCTGGATCTTCACCGCGACGTAGTGCACCCAGACCCAGAACTGGTCCTCGATCCGCTGCGCGTCCACCTGCGGCCAAGCCGGCGTACTCTCCTGCCGCACCCGGTCGACCGTGTCGTCGCGCTGCCACAGCACGATCCCGTCCTCGACCCGCGTCCGCCAACCGTCCGCGGTCACGAACTTCAGGTCGACGTGGATCAGCGGTGGGCCGTACAGCGCGATCAGCAACCGTGGTTCACCCACGTGCTCGCCGGTGAAACTCGACAACAGCGGCCCGGCACGGCCCGCGAACTCCTTCGCCTCGGCGAGGCAGGCCGGCTGCCCTTCGTCCGTACACACCAACACTAGATCGAGATCCGAGTACTCGTCAGTGGTGCCGAAGGCAACCGATCCGCCGGCGACGACGGCCAGCACCCGCGGATCCTTCTGGGCCTCGGAAACCACGTTGTCCGCCACTACCCGGAGATGTTCCGGAACCATGCTCACCAGTCCTCCCTGGATCAGGTCAGCAGGCCATCATCACACACATCGCGTCAGCGATGCGGACCGTACGCCTCCGGGGCGCCGTTGACGGTGGTGAAGAGTGAGTAGACGGAGGTGGTCGCGGTGAGGAACAGTCTGTTGCGCTTCGGACCGCCCCATGTGAGATTGCTGACGGTCTCCGGCACGAGGAGCTTGCCGAGCAGCGTTCCATCCGAGTGGTAGACGTGCACGCCGTCCGCGGCGGCGCCCCAGACGCGGCCCTCGGTGTCGAGGCGGATGCCGTCGAAGATCCCGTTGCCGCACTCGGCGAACAGTTCGCCACCACGCAACTTGTCACCGTCGACGGTGAAGACGCGGATCGTGCCTTCCTCCGAGTCTGTGATGTAGAGCAACGACTCGTCGGGTGAGAACGCCAACCCGTTCGGCCGGTTGAAATCGTCCGCGACGCGGGTCAGCACGCCGTCCGGCGAGACGCGGTACACATGGCATCCGCCGGTCTCGATCGCGCCCTTGAACCCCTCGTAGTCGCTGTCGATCCCGTACGCCGGATCGGTGAACCAGACCGACCCGTCGCGCTTCACCACGACGTCGTTCGGGCTGTTCAGCCGCTTCCCGTCGTACTCGTGGGCAAGCACCGTGATGCCGCCGTGGTGCTCGGTCCGTGTGACGCGCCGGTTCCCGTGCTCGCAGCTCACCAGGCGGCCCTCGGTGTCGCGCGTGTGGCCGTTGGTGTTGCCGGCCGGCTGCCGGAACACCGACACCTGGTACGACGTCTCGTCCCAGCGCAGGATGCGGTCGTTCGGGATGTCGCTCCAGAGCAGGTAGCGGCCCGCCGCGGAGTACACCGGGCCCTCGACCCAGCGGCCGCCGGTCCACAACCGTTCCAGCTGACTGTCGCCCCGGATGCCGGCGAACCGGTCGTCGAGCTTCTCCCAGACGGCCGGTGCGGTCCCTGCCAACGGCTCGAGAATTCCCGTCATCACGACTCCTCGCGAACTCGGCTGCAAACGCTGTCACCCGAGCCTATGCGGTACGCCGGCAGCGCGCCCCGGGACGCCCGTCGGTTGGACCTCTGGATGCGAGACGATGACCGCGGCGCCGGACGGGGGTGCAAGGTACGGCGCCACTGGAGTCAAGTGACCGTGATGTGGAGAAATCCTCTTGAAGCTCGACACCGTCGATGAAGAACTGGCCCGGGAACAGCGGGCCATCGAGAATCTCACCAGCAGGCTCACCGAAACCTTCGCCGACCTTCATACCCCCGACGACATCGAAACCGCGATCCGCAGCGCCCAGGAGACCTTCGACGGCGACCCGGTCCGCGACTATGTCCCGATCCTGATCGAGCGCATCGCTCGCGAGGCGCTCACCCCGAAACCCGACCCGGTCTCGCAGGCGGAACCGGAAGAACGCAAGGCCAAGTGGACCAGACCGGCCGTCGCTCTCGAGGCCTCCGGTGACAGCGGTTCACCGACCGTCCCGGCAGACCCAGCAGGCCCGACCGGCCCGTGGCGTCGGATCCCGATCGCGCTGCCGGCCGCCGTCGCCGGCGTCCTCGTGGTCGCAACGGTCGCCACCATCCTCGTCGTACGCAACGGTGACGACGTGCAGGCGCAGACGCAGCCCGGCGTGGTCACGCTCGGCGGCGTCATCGGTTCGGAGAAGCGCGCCTTCTTCGAGGACCCCGACGTCAAGGCCGCGCTCGCCAAGCACGGCCTCGCGGTCAAGGTCGACACCGCCGGCTCGCGCGAGATCGCGACATCGGTCGACCTGGGCAAGTACGACTTCGCGTTCCCGTCCAGCTCCACCGCGGCCGAGCGGATCCTGCAGCCGGCCTCCGGCAAGCCCGCGATCAGCGGCAAGAAGTACGCGGTGTTCTCGTCGCCGATGGCGATCGCGACCTTCCAGCCGATCGTCGACCTGCTGTCCGCGTCCGGCATCGCCAAGCAGGTCAACGGCACCTGGTACTTCGACATTCGCAAGTACGTCGATCTCGCGAAGGCGAACTGGCGCTGGACGAACATCCGCGGCAACACGACGTACCCGGTGAACAAGCGGATCCTGATCACCACCACCGACCCGCGCACCTCGAACTCGGCGGCGATGTTCCTGTCGATCGTCAGTTATGTTGCCAACCACAACAGTGTGGTGCAGGGCCCGGCCGACGAGCGGAAGGTGCTGCCGCTGGTCGCGCCGCTGTTCGTGAACCAGGGCTACACGGACAACTCCAGCGAGGGCCCGTTCGACGACTACCTGTCGCTCGGGATGGGCAAGTCGCCGATGGTGAACATCTACGAGGCGCAGTTCGTCGAGGCCGCCGTCGAGCGGAAGCTGAAGCCGGGCATGGTGCTGATGTACCCGTCGCCGACCGTGCAGTCCAAGCACACGCTGGTCTCGCTGAACGCGAACGGTGACAAGCTCGGTGAGCTGCTCGCCACCGACACCGAGTTGCAGCAGCTCGCCGCGCAGCACGGGTTCCGGACCGCCGACGAGGCACAGTTCGCGAACGTGGTCCGCCGGAACCGGGTACCGGTCGCGAAGGACGTGATCGACGTCGCGGACACCCCGACGTACGACACTCTCGAGCGGCTGCTCGACGCGGTCTCCAAGTCCTACCGCTGAGCCCCTTGCGCGGTGGTCAGCCAGGACCACACCGACGTGGTCGCGGTGATGAACAGGTGGTTTCCCTTGGGACCTCCGAAGGTCAGGTTGGACACCACGTTCGGCAGCAGCAGTTTGCCGATCAGCGTGCCGTCCGGGTCGAAGCAGTGCACGCCCTCGTGCGTCGCGGCCCAGACCCGGCCGGCGCTGTCCAACCGGAGGCCGTCGAACATCCCGGCCTCGCAGTGCGCGAACACTTCCCCACCGAGCAGCTTGTCGCCGTCGACGGTGAAGCGCCGGATGTGCTTCGCCGGTGTGTCGACGACGTACAGCTGCGACTCGTCCAGTGAGAACGCCAGGCCGTTCGGGCGGATGAATTCGTCGGCGACAACAGTCAGCTCGCCGTCCGGTGCGATCCGGTAGACGTGACAGCCGTCGATCTCCTGCTCGGCGGCGTGACCCTCGTAGTTCGAGGTGATGCCGTACGGCGGGTCGGTGAACCAGATCGACCCGTCACTGCGCTCGATCACGTCGTTCGGGCTGTTCAGGCGGCGGTCGTTCAGGTGCGACGCGAGCACGGTCCGAGTTCCGTCGTACTCCGTGCGGACGACCTGGCGATCGCCTTGTGAGCAGCTGATCAGCCGGCCGGCGCGGTCGATCGTGTTGCCGTTCACGTAGCCGGACGGCTCGCGGAACACGCTCACGGTCCCGGAGACCTCGTCCCAGCGGAGCATCCGGTCGTTCGGGATGTCGCTGAAGATCAGACAGCGCCAGGCGGGCGAGTACGCCGGTCCTTCGAGCCAGCGGCCGCCGTCGTACAGACAGTCCAGGTACTCGTCGCCGGCGATCGTCGCGAAGCGCTCGTCGAGCACTACCAGCTCGGCCCGCAACCGCGCTGGGGCGGGAGTCAAGGTTATCGTCATGCCGTGAACCATATCCTGCTAATGTCATTGCCGACAGAATCTGATCTGGTTTGAGGTGCAGATGACCATAGATGATGTGGATCGCAAGCTGCTGACCGCGCTCCAGGACGATGCCGGTCAGTCGTACGCGGCCCTCGGAGAGATCGCCGGACTGTCGGCCGGATCGGCTCACGAGCGGGTGCGGAAGCTGAAGGCGTCCGGCGCGATCCGGCGGACCACGGTCGAGGTCGATCCCGCGGCGCTCGGGCTTGGCGTCCTCGCGTTCGTGATGCTCGAGGCGAGTGCCTGGATGGGTGACGAGCCCACACTGAAGGCACTGCGGAAGATCCCGGCCGTCGAGGAGGCGCACATCATCGCGGGCCCGGCGTCGGTGCTGGTCAAGGTGCGCACCGGGACCACCGAGGACCTGCAGGCGACCCTCCGCGCCCTCCATCAGGTGGACGGCGTGACCAGCACTCAGACAATCGTTGTCCTGGAGTCCTTCTTCGAGCGGCGACCCGCCGTAATGTGAGGAACGCCCTGTCCTCCCGAACACCTGCTTGACCCTAGACTCGGGCCAGCCGAAGGGAGCCGCTGTGTCCGACAGCTTGCAGATCACCAAGGTGCTGGTCGCCAACCGGGGCGAGATCGCCGTCCGGGTCGTCCGGGCCGCCGCCGATGCGGGCCTGGGCAGTGTCGCGCTGTACGCCGACCAGGACCGGGACGCGCTGTTCGTCCGGCTCGCCGACGAGGCGTACGCGCTGGACGGGTCGACCCCGGCCGACTCCTACCTGAACATCGCGAAGATCCTGGACGTCGCGGCCCGCTCCGGCGCGGACGCCCTCCATCCCGGGTACGGCTTCCTGGCCGAGAACGCCGAGTTCGCGCAGGCCGTGATCGACGCCGGGCTGATCTGGATCGGCCCGCCGCCGTCGGCGATCGACTCGCTCGGCGACAAGGTCAAGGCGCGGCACATCGCCGAGAAGGTCGGCGCACCGCAGGTCCCGGGGACACCCGATCCGGTCGGCGGCGCGGACGAGGTCGTTGCCTTCGCCGAGGAGTTCGGCCTGCCGATCGCGATCAAGGCGGCGTACGGCGGTGGTGGGCGCGGGATGAAGGTCGCGCGCACGATGGAAGAGACCCCGGAGCTGTTCGAGTCGGCGACCCGGGAAGCGGTGAGTGCGTTCGGGCGCGGCGAGTGCTTCGTCGAGCGGTACCTGGACAAGCCGCGGCACGTCGAGACCCAGTGCCTGGCCGATGCCCACGGCAACGTTGTGGTGGTGTCGACGCGCGACTGCTCGCTGCAGCGCCGGTACCAGAAGCTGGTCGAGGAAGCGCCCGCTCCGTTCTTGAGCGAGGAGCAGATGTCGCTGCTGTACTCCTCGTCCAAGAAGATTCTGCGCGAGGCCGGGTACGTCGGCGCGGGCACGTGCGAGTTCCTCGTCGGGCAGGACGGGATGATCTCGTTCCTCGAGGTGAACACCCGGCTGCAGGTCGAGCACCCGGTCTCCGAGGAGGTCACCGGCCTGGACCTGGTGCGCGAGATGTTCCGCATCGCCAACGGCGAAGAGCTCGGGTACGACGACCCGGAGATCTCCGGCCACTCGATCGAGTTCCGGATCAACGCCGAGGACGGCGGCCGTGGATTCCTGCCCGCTCCCGGCACGCTGACCCGCTGGCACGCCCCGTCGGGTCCGGGCATCCGCCTCGACGGCGGTTACGACCAGGGCGAGACGGTGCCCGGCGCGTTCGACTCGCTGGTCGCGAAGCTGATCGTCACCGGTCGCGACCGCACGCAGGCGCTGGAGCGGTCGCGGCGCGCGTTGCGGGAGTTCGTCGTCGAGGGCATGCCGACGGTGATCCCGTTCCACCAGGCCGTCGTCTCCGACCCGGCCTTCGTCGGCACCGACGGCTTCAAAGTCCACACCCGCTGGATCGAGACCGAGTACGACAACCAGCTCACGCCGTACGACGGTCCGACGGCCGACGCGCCCTCGGACGACGAGCGCGAGAAGGTGACGGTCGAGGTCGGAGGCAAGCGGCTCGAGGTCGTACTGCCTGCCGGCCTGGGTTCTGTTGGCGCGGTCGCCGCGGCGGCCACCGGCGCGAAGAAGAAGCCGTCGCGGCGGGCCGGTGGGTCGAAGGGCTCCGCGGCGTCTGGCGACTCGCTGACATCGCCGATGCAGGGCACGATCGTGAAGATCGCCGTCGAGGAAGGCGCGACCGTTGCCGAGGGCGACCTGATCGTCGTCCTCGAAGCGATGAAGATGGAGCAGCCGCTCAACGCGCACAAGTCCGGCACCGTCACCGGCCTGACCGCCGAGGTCGGCGCAACTGTTTCCGCGGGCGCCGCGATCTGCGAGATCAAGGACTGACAGTGGGGCCGGGGCTGCACCCCGGCCCCACTTTGTTCAGTAGCTGAGCGTGCCGCTGACGACGTACCCGCCGTTGCCGGTCTTCGGGGCGAGCAGCATCAGGAAGCACGTCCCCTTCGGCACGTCGGTAGCGAGGGTCTGCGTTTTCGCCTTCGCGGTGAACAGTTGCGGGTCGCCGAGGTCGTGGCCGCCCTCGCACTCCTCCACGAGCACCTGCGTGTTCTTCGGCAGCGTGCTCAGCGTGAGCTTGATGTCCCCACCTTGCGCAACGTACGCCCCGCCGGTGCTCCAGTCCTTGCCCGACAACAGATGCGTGTACGGCTGATCCGTGGCGGCCTGGGCGGCCGCCGCCGGTACGGCCAGTAGCGCAATCGTTGCCGCAATCGTCGCTCCGGCCCGCGTCCCGTTCCTCATGTCCTGTCCCCTTCCGTCAGATGATCCGGCTGCATACCCGGTATGTAGATACCGAGCATGCCTGACGGTTGGGTCAGCCGACCGGCGAACCCGTCGAGGATCCATTGAACCCTCACTTCTGGCATAGTCCGGGAGTTATGGCGCGATCAGTGGCAGAGTCGTGGGGGCAGATCATCGGATGGCTGCAGGAGCAGTTGCCGGAGGCGTTGGACGGTCTCCAGCCGCCTGCGTCGGGACGCGAGATCTCCGGACTTCGGGATGCGATGGGACGGCGGCTGCCCAGTGACTTGATCGCTTGGTTGTTGCTGAACAACGGCTTCGGCCGGCGCGCCAGCTTCGGGAATCTCATCCCGGTGCTCTACGTACCGATGTCGATCGAGGAGATGCTCCGCGACCGCGCGATGCTGCGGCAGGTCTGGACGTCGATCGTCCCGGAGCGCCCGTACGCCGCCGAGCAGGCTCCCGCCGGAACGCGGTCGTTCGAGTGGATCGACGCGTTCCTCCCGATCGGCGACGCCGGCACCGACTGCCATCTCTTCGTCGACCTGCGCGAAGGCGACCACTTCGGCTGCGTCGGCAACTACGACGCGCAATGCGGTGGATTCGAGGAACCGGAGTGGTTCAGCATCACCGACATGCTGGCTGATGTCGCCGACGCCCTGACGCTCGACCAGCCCGCCCTCGCGAACTACGGCCGCCGCGTCGCGGCACGAATGCCGCCCTCACCGCCGCGCGGGTGGTCGCCGTACCTGGACGATCGCTATCTCCGGTGGGACCTCGTCGATCTGTAGCTAGCCGGGGACGTACATCGTCAGGTTGCGCCACGACTCGTTGCTGTCTTGGGAGTCGGCGTGTGGCACGCGGAACAGTTGGACGTACGAGGCGATCTCGGCCAGCGACCACCAGACGTCGAACAACTCGAGCGCCGCGGAGCTTGGGCTGACCGGACCGGCCTCTGCTTGGTACGCCGGCAAGGCGTCGGTCGACTCGCCCATGACGGCGGCGAGGTCGCGTTCCCGCGGCGCGAGCTGCACGGTGTCCCAGTCGATCAGGTGCATCCGGCCGTCGGCGGTGCGTACGACGTTCGCGCTGTGCGGCTGGCCGTGGGTCACCACCCAGGGGTCGTCTGACGCGTGGACCTCGCGGACCAGCGCGTCGTAGTACGCGAGCCTCTCGTGGAGGTGACCGAGCGCGCCCGCAAGCCGCAACCGGGTGGGCTCGGCATAGGGCCCGGAGGACCAGGGCCGGTCAAGCTCCGTCAGTGCGACCAGCAGCGCGTCGCGCCCCGGTACGGCGAAATCCCAACGCTGCAGGTTCTTTGGCGGTGTCGCGGTGTGCAGACGGCCGAGAATTTCGGCGATCTGTGCCCGCTCCGCCGGATCGTCCCATTGACCGTCCGGAGTACTCCACCCCTGCAGATAAGGCAGGACCATCAACAGCCAACCCGGCAGCACCTCCCGGACGAGCTGCCCAGTGCGATCAGGCAAGGGCGCCACAACGAACTCGTAGCCACCATCGGCCAGCTCCTTCGCCGCCCACACCGCGGCCACGATCGCGTCCCGCACCCGCTCGGCGGTATCCCCCAGCCAGTTCCCCCGCGGATCAAGCCGATCCGCAGTAACAAACCACCGCGGCCCGTCCCCGTCGCCGGCAACCCAGTGATAACTCCCGAACCCCACAGGTGCATAGCTGACCTCAGCAGCCCGAAACCCCCAATAATCCTTGAGAAACCCACGCACCCCGTCACACGAGATCTCCCCAGGTTCATCCCTCATCCCACCGACCCTAGCCACCAACTCGGCGAGGTTCAGGTGGTTTTCCTCGACCGAGAGTCACCCCAGCGCGAGAACATAGATCGCCGCCGGATTCCCCGCACTCCACCCCGGCAGCGGGTCGATCGTGTCGATCTGCACGAACCCCATCCGCTCCCAGAAGGCCCGGGTGGACTCGTAGGGCTCGTACTCCACGCTCCCATCGAGCGTCTTCACCTCGACGACCTGTACGCCGTCCGCGCGCAACTGCCCCAGCACCTCTCGCATCAGCAGGCCGCCGACGCCCCGCGCGCGAACCGATTCGTCGACCGCAGCCCACAGCACCTCCGCCGCAGGCGTGCCCCGACGTTCGACCACCACGAAGGCGGCCACCTGCCCGTCGCGCAACGCAACCCACCCGCGGTGCCGCTCGAGATCCCGGCGCACCGTCTCCGGTACGTCGGGCGTGAAGTACTCCGGAAGACCCCGCACGATCCGCACGCAGGCGTCAACGTCCTCAGCTACAGCTCGCCGCACGTCCAACACGACCCCAGTCTCATAGCCCCCCAGCCCACCCACGAGCCTCCCATACCGGACCGCCAGTCCATCACATTCGACGCAGAACAACCTTCGTCACGCTCAGCGGGACGGGGCCGGCTGGATTGTGATGGCCTGGGGATCCGGCAGGTTTGACGCGAGGGGTCTCAGGGGTGAAACGAATCGGGGGATTAACAGGCGGTTCTCAGGTTTTGGTTGTAGGTTCCCGTGCAGGCGTTCGGGTGAGGAGGGTTACTGCATGTCCAAGAAGACCCATCAGCAGCAGCTGGCGGCGCGGAAGGCGAAGCGGCAGGCCGAGCGGGACGCGGACCGGCGGCGGCAGCGGCGGAATCTGGCGATCACGGTGACGGCGGTCGCGACGGTGGTCGTGGTGGTGGTCGGGGTCTTCCTGGTGTTCGGGGTGGGTGGGGACGACAAGCCTGCCGCGGCGGGGCAGACGGCGCCGGCGGAGAACCGGCCGGCCAGCATCCCGACCGCGATGGCGGCGGCTCCGAAGCGGCCGACCCCGCTCGCGGCCGAGGTGAACTGCGCGTACAAGAAGTCCGCCGAGCCCGCCGCGAAGAAGGTGAACCTGCCGGCCGACGGGCAGACCAAAGCGTCGGGTACGTCGAAGGTCAGCCTGAACACGTCGGTCGGCGACCTGCAGCTCACCCTCGACAGCGCGCTGGCGCCGTGTGCGGTGAAGAGCTTCCTGAGCCTGGTTGGGCAGAAGTACTACGACGACACCAAGTGTCACCGGTTGACGGTCGGCGAGGGTCTGCAGGTGCTGCAGTGCGGTGACCCGACGGGCACCGGGTCGGGCGGGCCGGGGTACAGCTTCGCGGACGAGGTGTTCCCGACGCTGAAGTACGGCCGCGGCACGCTGGCGATGGCGAACTCGGGGCCGAACACGAACGGCAGCCAGTTCTTCATCGTGTACGGCGATGCGTCGGGGCTGACCGCGCAGTACACCGCGTTCGGGACGATCGACGAGCCGAGCCTGAAGCTGATCGACAAGGTCGCCGAGGCGGGTGTGTCGCCGCAGAACAGCCCGCAGGACGGGTCGCCGATCACGCCGGTCGACATCAAGACGGCAAGCGCAGCAGCCTGAATCAAGGACAAGAAGCGGGCGGAGCCCCCCCCCACCCCGCGACCGGCGCGGCCGAGAGGGGGGAAAAAC
>NZ_JBSHBJ010000061.1:0-3597 GCF_053611945.1 Kribbella sp. NPDC054772
CCCGGCACAATACGAAGCGAGCACCACGCTTACCGCCGAGAAGGTAGCCTGACCACCTCACACCGACCCTGTCCGTCGAAACGGGTCAATCCCAAGGTGGCTCAGAAGAGCGGTAGCTCGAAGCTGTGGTGGCTCGGAGCGGTGGGGGTCAGAACAGTGGGGGATCGGCTGCTGGGCGCCGTGTGTTCGGCGGAGTGGATTGTGTCTGCTGCTTGGTCGGTGGACCGCCGGGGTGCTCGTCTCCGAGCCCTGGAGTCGGCGGGCGGCTTCGAAGGGTGGAGCGGTGGGCTTTAGCGGTGTGGCCGTGGGCTTGGGCGGTGGGGCTGTGGGCGGGGTGGGTTGGAGTGGCGGCGGCTGTGGCAGCTGGTGTGGCAGCTGGTGTGGGAGCGGTGGGGTGGGTTGGGGTGATGGGGCCTTGGGCGGGTGGGACTGTGGTGTAGCGGTGGCCGGTGGGAGAGGTGAGGGTTACGGAGCCGTCGGGGGTGGTTGTGGTGCTCCACTTCCAGGCGGGGTTGTCTTTGATGACGTGGTGGTACTCGCAGTAGGGCACTAGGCCGGCGAGGGTTGTTTGGCCGGACTGGGCGAAGGGGGTTGCGTGGTCGCGGTCGCATTCGCGGGAGGTGCGGTTGCAGCCGGGCCAGGCGCAGACGGGGTGGCGGGCGAGGAGGGTTTCGGTGACGACGGTGCCGGGGTCGTGGCGGGTGTTGGCGGCTTCTAGGACCGTGCCATTGGTGGGGTCGGTGAGGAGCCGGCGCCAGGTGCCGTCGGTGGCGATTCGGCGGGCCATGTCGGCGGGGATGGGGCCGTAGCCGGTTAGCTCGCAGGGGTTGTCGTCCATGTCGAGCAACGTGGTGATTGGGGTGAGAACCTCGATGTGTGGGCGTCGGCGGTGGCGATCGGGGAGTCTGCGGCCGAGCCAGTCGAGTCCGTTGTGGAGCATGTGGGCGAACAGGTCGGTGATGACGTCTGCGCGTCGTTGTTCCGCGGTGCGTTGGTCGCGGTCGGGGTCACCTGGTGTCGTGCCAGCCGGGTTGCCTGCTGGGCGCTCGCTCGAGGCTGTGTCATCTGCCGTGGCGGTCGCGCGGTGCGTGCTGGAGGCGTTGTGATCGGTTGCGGCGGCGTAGGCCCGTTCGCGGAGGAGGCCGTGATCGGCGCGGGTAGTCGCGGCCTGTTCGGTGGGGACGTCGTGATGGGCGCTGGTGGCGGCGGCCTGTTGGCTGGGGACGTTGTGAGCGGCAGCGGTGGCGGGGGCTTGTTCGGTAGCGGCGGCGCGATTACTGGTGGTGCGTGTGGGGTGCTTGCCGAGGGTGCTGTCATCGGCTGGGGCTGTGTCGAGCCGCTCGGTGGAGGCCGCGTCGTCGAGGGAGGCCATGTCATCGGTTGTGGTCACGCCGAGGCGCTCGCTGATGTGGCGCTCGCTGCTGGGGTGCTCGCCGGGGAGCGTCGCGCTGGATGGGGTCGCGTTTGACGGGGTCGCGGTGGGGTGGGGCGCGGTGGGGTGAGTGGTGGACGCGGAGGGAGGTGGGGTGCCGCGTTTGGATAGGTCGGACATGGCTTGGATTACGACCCACATTTGTTGGATCTTGTCGGCGGTGTGGACTACCCAGAGGCCGGCCATGCCGTCGGTGAGCGGGACGACTTTGCAGGTGCGTTCGGTGAGGGCGGCGCGGTGGCGGTCTGCGGCGTCGTGGGCGGTGTGTTTGGCGACCTGGCGGCGCAGGGATTCGCGGAGGTTGCGGTGGGTTTGTCCGGGGGCGCGGCGCAACACGTGGGCCTCGACGGCTTGGGCGGCGGTGTCTGGGAGTGGGCGGGTGGCCTCGGAGATTGCGAGGGCTTTCGACCAGGTCAGGGCGCCGCAGCGCAACGCGGTGTGGGTCGCGGACAGCGTGCCTGTCAGGTGCAGGGCAGTGTCGATGTGGCGGGCGGCGGTCGGGTGCGACAACTTGAGTGCGGCTGCGATCTCGGCGGTCCAGGAGCGTTCTGGATCGATGGGGCGGCCGGAGGAGTCGAGGCCGTGTGGGCGCGGTAGGTCGCGGGCTTGGGCCTTGCGCTGACGCCAGAAGGAGGCGATCGCGGCGGATTTGATCGAGGCCGCCCAAGCTTCCATTCGGGTAGCGGCTTTCATCAGCTCGATCAGGGCGACAGGTGTCTCGTATTGAGGGCGCACCGGTTCCAAGGCAGCGGCTAGTTCGGCGCCTGGCGGGAGGAGTACCCAGGGTGGGGCCGTACGGCGGAGCATCTCGCGCTCGGCCTCGTCCTGGTCGGCGGCGGCCCACATCTCCCAGTCCAGTTCGTCGACGCGCGACATGGGCGGGAAGTCGTCGTACAGGTCCTCCTCGGAGAGGTACCGCGGAGGGTTCGGGTCGTCAGGCCAGTGCAGGTCGTCAGGCCAGTACAGGTCTTCGGGTGGAGTGGCCGCACAGCAGGACGGAGCGTGCCCGGTGAGGGGTCCTGGGTTGGTCGCGACCGTTGTCATGAACTAATATTAGAACAAGTGTTCGAGCGACCCAAATGAAGGGTCGCCCAGAGATCTAGGACAAGGCGGCGGAGATGGCGGCAGCGACCGTTGGGTGGTGGAAGGTGAAGCCGTTGGATTGGAGACGCGTTGGCAGCGCGCGTTTGCTGCCGAGGAGTTCCCACGCGAATTCGCCGAGCGCGGCCTTCATCAGCAGCGCCGGTACCGGTACGAACGCGGGACGGTGCAGCGCCATTGCCAATGCATCGGTGAACTCGATGTTCGTCGCCGGCGTCGGTAGCGCGACATTCACCGGGCCGCTCACCTCATCGTGTTCGGCCACGAAACGAACAGACCGGATCCAGTCCGTCAGCGACACCACCGGGAAGTACTGACGAGCTGACCCGAGACGTCCACCGAGACCCATGCGGAAGGGAAGGGAGAGCAGTTGGAACGCCGGAGCCTTGCGATCGAGTACGACGCCCGTGCGCAGCGCGGCCACGCGGCTGCCGGCCGCCTGTGCGGGTTCGAGCGCGCCCTCCCACAGCCGGACCACCTCGGACAGGAAACCGTCCCCGAGTGCGGAATCCTCGGTCAGGATGCGATCGCCCAGATCAGTCCCGTACCCGCCGACTCCGCTCTGCGTGATCAGCACCGGCCGCCGGTCGAGTTGCTTGACCACCTCGGCGAGCGTTGCGGTGGTGGCGACGCGGCTCTCCCGGATCGTCAGGCGGTACGTCGGTGTCCACGGGCGCCCGATGTTCGCGCCGGCCAGGTTGACGAGGACGTCGGGATCGCCGAGCGCGTTGGCGTCGAGTTCGCCGCGGGCCGGGTCCCAGCGCAGCTCGTCGGGCGCGCTGGGAGCGCGCCGTACCAGCCGGAGGACTTGGTGGCCGTCGGCAACCAGGTCGCGGGCGAGGGCCTTGCCGAGGAGGCCGGAAGCACCGGCCAGCACGTACTTCATCCCGCTCTGCTCCTTGTCGGGTTCGTGGTACTCCGTGATGCGGGCGGCGTCAGTAGTGGCGAGAACGGTGGCGGAAACTGTGGCAAAACAGTGGCGGAAAACAAAGGCGCGGGGGGGGGGGGGCGGGGGGTGGGGGGGGCGCGCGCGGGGTGGGGGGGGGGGGGCGCGCGCGGTGTCA
>NZ_JBSHBJ010000061.1:3607-14012 GCF_053611945.1 Kribbella sp. NPDC054772
GCCCCACTCGCGCCCGCGCTCCCGCGCCCCGGCCGGGCGCGGGGCGCCGCCCCCCCGCCCGCCCCCCCCCCCCCCCCCATGCGTTCGGTCCGATCAGACGTCGAACTGGGCCTCTTCGAGGCGCTGCTTGACCGCGGTCAGGTAGCGGGCCGCGTCGGCGCCGTCGACCAGACGGTGGTCGTAGGTCAGCGCCAGGTACACCATCTGCCGGATGGCGATCGTCTCGCCGAGCTCCGGGTGGGTGATCACGACCGGGCGCTTCACCACGGCACCGGTCCCGAGCATGCCGACCTGCGGCTGGTTCAGGATCGGGGTGTCGAACAGCGCGCCCCGGCTACCGGTGTTGGTGATGGTGAACGTGCCGCCCGCCATCTCGTCCGGCAGCACCTTGTTGGTCCGGGTGCGGTCGGCGAGGTCGGCGATCTTCTTCGCCAGGCCGGCGATGTTCAGGTCGCCGGCGTTGTGCACGACCGGGACCATCAGGCCGCGCTCCACGTCCACCGCGATGCCGAGGTGCTCGGCGGCGTGGTACGTGATCTCGCCCTTCTCCTCGTCGATCGAGGCGTTGAGCTTCGGGTACTGCTTCAGCGCGTCGACCGCGGCCAGCGCGAAGAACGGCAGGAAGGACAGCTTGACGCCCTCGCGGGCCGCGAACTCGTCCTTCTTCTTGTTCCGCAGCTTCGCGATCTCGGTGACGTCGACCTCGACCACGGTGGTCAGCTGCGCCGAGACCTTCAGCGAGTTGACCATGTGCGCCGCGATCGCCTTGCGGATCCGGCTCATCTTCTCGGTGGTGCCGCGCAACGGGCTGATCGCCGGGGCCTTCGCTGCGGGGGCAGCGGCCGCAGCCGGAGCCGCGGCGGCCGGGGCTGCCGGGGCTGCCGCGGCAGCCTTCTTGGCCTCGGCGGCGGCGATCACGTCCTGCTTGCGGATCCGGCCGCCGACGCCGGTGCCCTGGACAGCGTTCAGGTCGACCTGGTGCTCGGCAGCGAGCTTGCGGACCAGCGGAGTTACATAGTTCGGACCGTCGGTCGCGGCACCGTTGGGGGACGCAGCCGGAGCGGAAGCCGCGGGTGCCGGAGCAGCAGCCGGTGCCGGAGCAGCGGCCGGAGCGGGGGCGGCGGCAGGAGCCGGAGCGGCCTGCGGGGCAGGCGCAGCAGCGACCGGAGCCGGAGCAGCAGCCGGGGCCGGAGCAGGAGCGGACTCGGCCGGTGCAGCAGGAGCCGCCGCGGCTGCCGGGGCAGCATCGCCGGAGCCGACGACGGCGAGCTCGGCGCCCACCTCGACGGTTTCGTCCTCCGCGACCTTGATCTCCAGCAGCTTTCCGGCGACCGGCGACGGGATCTCGGTGTCGACCTTGTCGGTGGAGACCTCGAGCAGCGGCTCGTCGACCGCCACGTCGTCGCCGACCTGCTTCAGCCAGCGGGTGACGGTGCCCTCGGTAACGCTCTCACCGAGCGCGGGCAGCGTGACCGAAGTACCGGAAGCAGGAGCAGCCGGCGCAGCGGCAGCAGGCTCAGCAGCAGGCGCGGGAGCAGCGGCGGCCGGAGCGGCGGCAGCCGGAGCAGCGGCCGGAGCCTCAGCCTGCGGGGCCGGGGCGGACTCGGCGGGCGCAGCAGCCGGCGCCGGCTCGGTGGCAGGCTCGGCCGGTGCGGCGGGGGCCGAACCCTCGCCGGCGTCGCCGATGACGGCCAGTTCGGCGCCGACCTCGACGGTCTCGTCCTCGGCGGCCTTGATCTCCAGCAGGGTTCCGGCCACCGGAGAGGGAATCTCGGTGTCGACCTTGTCGGTCGAGACCTCCAGCAGGGGCTCGTCGACGGCAACCGTGTCGCCGACCTGCTTGAGCCAGCGGGTGACGGTTCCTTCGGTGACGCTCTCCCCGAGGGCCGGCAGGGATACAGAGGTCGGCATGACGGTCGTTGCTCCTTCGTCTGATCGGTCGAGTGTCAGCCTACGGTGCCGCCGGAGCGAGCGGGATCCGGGTCACGGACGCCCGCAGGCTCTCAGCAGCTCAAACCTACTGAAAGGTTCCAGCAGGGTCAGTCATGGAAGTGCAAAGGTTTCCCGGCGAGTGCCAGGTGGGCCTCGCCGAGGGCTTCGTTCTGGGTCGGGTGGGCGTGCACGAGCGGCGCGACGTCGGCCGGGTACGCCTCCCAGTTGTAGATCAGCTGGGCCTCGCCGATCAGCTCGCCGACACGCGAGCCAACCATGTGCAGACCAACTACCGCGCCGTCGCGAGCGCGCACCAGCTTCACGAAGCCGGACGTCTTCAGGATCTGCGACTTGCCGTTCCCGCCGAGGTTGTAGTTGAGGATCTCGACGTCGCCGTACTTCTCCCGGGCCTGGTCCTCGGTCAGTCCGACCGACGCGACCTCCGGCTCGGAGTACGTGACCCGGGGGATCCCGGCCTCGTCGATCGGCGCCGGCGACAGCCCGGCGAGGTGCTCGGCGACGAAGATGCCCTGCTGGAAGCCGCGGTGCGCGAGCTGCAGCCCCGGCACGATGTCGCCGACCGCATAGACGCCGGGCACGCTGGTCTGCAGCGTCGCGTCGACGGTCACGAACCCGCGGTCGAGCGCGACGCCGACCTCTTCGTACCCGAGACCCGTGGTGTTCGGTCCGCGGCCGACCGCGACCAGCAGTACCTCGGCCTCGATCACCTCGCCGCCCGCCACGGTCACCCGTACGCCGGAATCAGTCACCGCGACCGACTCGAACGGCGTACCGGTCTTGAAGGCGATCTTCCGCTTCCGGAACGCCCGCTCCAGCGTCTTCGAGCAGTCGGCGTCCTCGGCCGGGACCAGCCGCGGCAGCGCCTCGACGATCGTCACCTTGGTGCCGAACGACGTCCACGCGGACGCGAACTCGACCCCGATCACGCCGCCACCGAGAATCACTGCGGACTCCGGAACCCGGTCCAGGGTCAGCGCGTGCTCGCTGGCGATCACCCGGTGCCCGTCGAGTTCGAGACCGGGAAGCGACCGCGAGTAGGAGCCGGAGGCAAGAATGACGTTCCGGCCGGTGTACGTCGTGTCGCCGACCTGCACGGTGGTCGGGGAGGTCAACCGCCCCTCGCCCTCGATGACGGTGATACCGCGAGCCTTGAGCTGCCCCTGCAGACCCTTGAACAGTCGGTCGACGACGCCGTCCTTGTACTTGTTCACACCGCCCATGTCGACGCCCTCGAGCGTCGTCCGGACACCGAACTGCTCGCCCTCGCGGGCGGAGTCGGCGACCTCGGCCGCGTGCAGCAGGGCCTTGGTCGGGATGCACCCACGGTGCAGACAGGTCCCGCCGACCTTGTCCTTCTCGACCAGCGCCACGGACAGGCCGAGCGTGGCGGCGCGCAGTGCGGCGGCGTACCCACCGCTGCCGCCTCCGAGAATCACCAGGTCGTACGTCGTACCACTGTCAGTCACAGGTTCCTCCGTGGGTCTGGTCCGGGGCTGACGGTCCCGGATCGCGGGGCCGGCCCGGCGTCATCCTTTCACCGATCGCACCCGGAACCACCGCCGGGCCGGTCGCGGCGCGCCTGCCGGAACCGGCCGCAACCGTTATCCAGGATTCCGGGCCCCGACTTGCACACATAGTGGACACTGTCGTCATGAAGTGGTTCGGTCGCCGGCAGAAAGCCGGAACGATGCGCCGGGCGGACTCCCCGGACCAGGCGCACCTGCGGGACTTCGCCCAGACCCGGCAAGGCGTGGAGGGTTTCGTCGAGCCGCGGACCGCGGTCACCGACTACACCCTGCTGCTGGTCGCGATCGACGGTGAGTGGACCCGTCGCCGCGTCCCGTCGGTGAAATGGGCGCACGACTTCGCGAACCGGCTGGGCATCCCGTCGTACGACGCGGCCGTGGTCGGGTACCCGCCGCGGATGCGGGAGTACAACGCCCGAATGAAGCGGAACGGCAAGGCCTAACCCGTCCATGAAAGAACAGCGCGAGTTCTTCCCCACTGGTGAACTCGCGTGGTCGGACGCGGGCGGCGGGATCTCGGAGAGGATCCTCAGCCAGGCCCCCGACGGCACGCTGACCCGCCTGGCGCGCTGGGCGCCCGGGACGACGTCAGGCGACGAGATCATTCGTCACCAATACATAGAAGAGGTGTACCTGCTCGAGGGTGAGCTGACCGATCTCACCCTCGACCAGACGTTCCGCCCCGGCGACTACGCCTGCCGGCCGCCGGGGATGCCGCACGGCCCGTACCTGACGACCGTCGGCTGCGTCATGCTGGAGATCCGCTACTCAGCTCGCTGAGGCAGCCAGCTCGACCAGGGTGCGGACCGCGTACCCGGTGCCGCCGTTCGGGGTGTAGCCGGACGCGCCGCCGTCGTTGAACGCCGGGCCGGCCACGTCCAGGTGCACCCACTCGATGCCGTCAGCAACGAAGTCGCCGAGGAACGCGGCCGCCGCCAGCGCGCCGCCCCAGGCCTCGCCGGTGATGTTCGCCAGGTCCGCGACCTTGGAGTGCGACTTCAGCTTGTCGAGCATCTCGGACGGGATCGGCAGCGGCCACATTGACTCACCGGCCGCGACGCCCGCATCCACCACCCGGTCGCGCGCGGCGTCGGTGTTGCCGAACGCGCCCGCCACCTTGGTGCCCAGGGCAACAACGCAGGCGCCGGTCAGGGTGGCCACGTCGACGATCAGGTCGGGCTGGTCCGCGGACGCCCGGACGAGCGCGTCGCCGAGCACCAGCCGGCCCTCGGCGTCGGTGTTCAGCACCTCGACGGTCTTGCCGCCGTACATGGTGAGGACGTCGGACGGGCGGGCCGCCGAACCGGACGGCATGTTCTCGGCCATCGCGGCGTACGTCGTCACCTGGACCGGGAGACCGAGTCGCGCGATGGCCAGCGTCGCGCCGATCACCGCGGCGGCACCCGCCATGTCGGACTTCATGCTGACCATGCCGGTCGACGTCTTCAGCGACAGGCCGCCGGAGTCGAACGTGATGCCCTTGCCGACGAACGCCAGGTGCGTCACCGGCTTCTTCGGCGTGTAGGTCAGCCGGACCAGCCGCGGCGGGTTGGTCGAGCCCTGGCCGACGCCGAGAATGCCGCCGTACCCGCCCTTGGCGAGCGCCTTCTCGTCGAGCACCTCGACCTTGACGCCGTACTCCTTGCCGAGCTTGACCGCGTCGGCCGCGAACTCGGCCGGGTGCAGGTCGGACGGCGGGGTGTTCACCCAGTCGCGCACCTGGGCGACGGAGTCGGCGGTCACCTGCGCGCGCTCGAGCGCGGCCTTGGCGTCCTTGTTCCGGGCCAGGTCGGTGAGCACGGTCAGGTTGCCGGGGGCCTCGGTGGTGTCACCCGACTTGTACGCCGTGAACGCGTACCGACCGAGCAGCGCGCCCTCGGCCACCGCGCGGACGCACTCGGCGTCGGGCGTCGGCAGCGCGAACGCGACGGACTGGCTGATCTTCACGGCCCGGACGCCGGTGCCGGCCGCGACCCGCAGGTCCTCGGTCTTCAGTTCGCCGTCGGGAGCCGCGCCGAGACCGACCGCGATCAGCGTCGCCGACTTGCCCGGCTTCGGGCCCGGCACCTTCGTCACCTCTCCGGCCTTGCCGGTGGCGCCGAGGCCGGCGAGCACCTCCACCAGCTTCCCGCCGTACGCGGCGTTCAGCGACTCGGTGCCGGCCGGCAGAGCGACGCCGCCGCCGAGTTTGACCACGCCGATGACCACGGCGTCGGTCTTGACGCCGGCGGCATCTGACTTGCTCAGGGTGATGGTGGTCACGAAATCCTCAGTCCTCCTTGACCGGCGACTCAGACGGCCGGTCGTGACGGTACGTGCAAGCTGCCTCCGCATGCTACGCGTCAGGTAGTTTCGCCTCCATGACCGAGTCGTCTGATCTGAAGAAGTCGCCCCTGCACGAGCGTCATGTCGCGCTCGGTGCCAAGTTCGCCGAGTTCGGCGGCTGGGAGATGCCCCTGGAGTACGCCGGGGTCGTGGCGGAGCACACCGCGGTCCGGACGTCGGTCGGCGTCTTCGACGTGAGTCACCTCGGTAAGGCGACGGTCAAGGGTCCGGGCGCGGCGGCGTACGTGAACGCTTGCCTGACCAACGACCTCGGCAAGATCACCCCGGGGCAGGCGCAGTACACGCTGTGCTGCAACGACCGCGGGGGAGTGGTCGACGACCTGATCGCTTACCTGCACGCCGACGACGACGTGTTCCTGATCCCGAACGCGGCCAACACCGCCGAGGTGGTCCGGCTGCTGCAGGAGAGCGCGCCCGACGGCGTCGAGGTCACCAACGTCCACGACGACTACGCGATCCTCGCGGTGCAGGGCGCCAAGAGCGACGAGGTGGTGGCGGCGATCGGCCTGCCGACCGGCCACGACTACATGTCCTTCGACGTCGCCGACTTCCGCGGTACGCCGGTCGTGGTGTGCCGGACCGGTTACACGGGCGAGCGCGGGTACGAGCTCGTCGTACCGAACGCTGCCGCGGTGGCCGTGTTCGACGCGTTGCTGGACGCCGGTGCGCAGTACGACATCGCCCCGGCCGGGCTTGGAGCCCGGGACACGCTGCGGACCGAGATGGGGTACCCGCTGCACGGCCAGGACATCTCTCCCGACATCACGCCGGTGCAGGCGCGCTCCGGATGGGCTGTCGGGTGGAAGAAGGAGCACTTCTGGGGCGACGAGGCGCTACGGGCCGAGAAGGAGCGCGGACCGGCCCGGATCCTGCGCGGCCTGCTCGCGGCCGGACGGGGCATCCCGCGGCCGCACATGTCGGTCCTGGATCAGTCCGGCGCGGCCCTCGGCGAGGTCACGTCCGGGACGTTCTCACCGACGCTGAAGAAGGGCGTCGCGCTGGCGCTGCTGGACGCGGCGGTAAAGGAGGGCGACGAGGTCACCGTCGACATCCGTGGCCGTCAGGAAACCTTCAACGTCGTCAAGCCGCCGTTCGTCACCGTGCACGTCCGTTAGATACCGCGCTAATGCAATCGGGATCACCGACCGGTGATCCCGGGCAATTCACGCGGTACCCCTTCGCGGTTCGTTTTCCGGCCCCGCGGCCGGCGGGCGAACCGCGTACTCATGTCCATGCGGGCTGCCGAATGCTACGAAGCGTCACGATCACGCCATTGGCACCAATGGTTACGATTTGTAACATACTGGCACAAATTGGCCACTGACGAGCCTGTGCCGACGCGCTTCGCGAAGGATTGACTGCGAACGGTGACGAAACGGGGCAAATGTTCCGTTCCAGTACCCGTTCCGGTAACGATTTGTGCACTGGTGCCGGGCACCGCTGGTTTGGTGTCACAGTGTCAGGCAGGCTAGCGCGCGGTTAGGGGGAAGCGCCCTGTCAAGGGGATTTGACGCAAGCCCAACCAGACAACAAAGATCCGGCACGCTATCCACCGATGGGCGCCGGATCAACGGACCGAAATCCGGCCGACTGAGCTGACGGAGTGCGAATGAGTATTGGGTCGCCCGACTCGACCGTAGGGGTCGAAGAACACCCGGCGTCGGCGGAGCCGACCCGCACCGCGGCCACTCCGCACGGGAAGTCTCCGAGCCGGATCGCCTTCGACCGGCTCCGCAAGGACCGGGTCGCGGTGATCTGCGCGACGATCGTGCTGTTCTTCATCCTGGTCGCGGTCTTCGCGCCGCTGCTGGCCAAGCTCGAGGGCCAGGACATCGGCACCTTCCACACCGACCTGGTGGACGAGTACGGCTTCCCGACGATCGGCGCGAACGGCTCGCACTGGTTCGGTGTCGAGCCGAAGACCGGCCGGGACAACTTCGCCCGCTGGGTGTTCGGTGCCCGCCCGTCGCTGATCATCGCGTTCCTGGCCACCGTCGTCGGGACCGTGGTCGGCGTCGTGATGGGCCTGCTGGCCGGCTTCCTCGGCGGCTGGACCGACCGGGTGATCTCGTGGCTGATCGACTTCGTGCTGAGCCTGCCGTACCTGCTGTTCGCGATCGCGCTGGTGCCGATCGTCGAGTCGATGCGCGGCGGTTCGTTCAACCTGGGCCCTGAGCAGCAGGCGGACATCCGGTTCTACGTGCTGATCTTCGTGCTCTCGTTCTTCGGCTGGGCCGGCCTGGCTCGCATCATCCGCGGCGAGGTGCTCTCGCTGCGGGAACGCGAGTTCGTGCTCGCCGCCAAAGCGATCGGCGTACCCACCCGGCAGGTGCTCTTCAAGGAGCTGCTGCCGAACCTGGTGGCCCCGATCGTCATCTCGGCCTCGCTGTCGCTCCCGGCGTACGTGACCGCGGAGGCCGGTCTGTCCTTCCTCGGTGTCGGACTCGTCGAACCGAAGCCCTCCTGGGGGCAGACGATCGCGGTCGCCACCAACTGGTTCAAGGCCGACCCGATGTACCTCTGGCTGCCCGTCATCGGGATCACCGCTCTGGTGCTCGCGCTGGCGCTGCTCGGAGACGCCATCCGGGACGCCTTCGACCCCAAGACTCGCCGGTAGTTCGGCGATTGCCCCAGCGGCAGAAAAGGAGAAACCCGACCATGCAGTGGAAACGGATCACCGCAATCGCGGCGACGGTCATGCTGGCCGCCGTGGCTTGCGGCAGCCCGTCCTCGAACAGCGGCAACAAAGGCGACAGCAACAGCGTGGGGGGCGCCCAGGAGAAGGCCACGGACGCCACTGCGAAGGGTCCTGCGGCTGACGTAGAGGGCGCCAAGAAGGGCGGCACGATCACCGTGCTGTCGGACGTGACCCCGGACACGTTCGACCCGTCGAACACCTACTACACCGACGGCAACCAGATCGAGAAGCTGTTCTTCCGCACGCTGACGCAGTACCGCCTGGACGGCCCGGACCACAAGCCGGTCCTGGTTCCGGACCTCGCCGAAGACCTCGGTACGAAGTCGGACGACGGCCTCACCTGGACCTTCAAGCTGAAGAAGGGCATCAAGTACCAGGACGGCACGCCGGTCAAGGCCGAGGACTACGCGTACGCGATCAAGCGGTCCTTCGCGCACGACCTGTACGACGCCGGACCCAGCTACCAGATCCAGTTCTTCAAGGACGGCGAGAAGTACAAGGGCCCGTACGGCCCGGGCGGCGACACCTACGCTGGTGTCGAGACGCCGGACGACTCGACGCTGGTCATCCACCTGGCGAAGAAGTTCGACGACCTGCCGTACTACGTCGCCTTCCCGATGTTCACGCCGATCCCGAAGGCGAAGGACACCCAGAAGAACTACGAGCAGCGCCCGATGACGACCGGCCCGTACCAGGTCACGTCGTACCAGCCGGGTGCCGAGCTCAAGCTGGCGAAGAACCCGAACTGGGACCCGAACACCGACCCGGTGCGGCACCAGTACGTCGACGGCTGGGACTTCAAGTTCGCCCAGGACACCCTGAAGGTGCAGCGTCAGGTGCTGGCCAGCGCCGGCCCCGACGGCAACGCGGTGAACTACTCGAACCTGGACGTCTCGCTGCTTCCTGAGGTCAAGGACCAGTCGCAGCTGACCAAGGGCCCGTCGCCCTGCACGATCATGTACACGATGGACACCCGGAAGATTCCGTTGGAGGTCCGCAAGCTGATCGCCAAGGCGCACCCGACCGATGGTTGGCGCAAGGTGGCCGGTCTGAACCCGACCGACGACCCGCCCGCGTCGACGATCCTGCCGCCGGCCGTCCCGGGCTTCGAGAAGTACGAGCTGCCGGGCCTGAACGGAACCGGTAAGGGCGCCGAGGACGACGCGGTCGCCAAGGAGGTCAAGGACGAGCTGGCCAAGCTGGGCAAGTCGAACTTCGAGCTCAGCTGGTACTACTCGATCGACGACCCGATCTCGACCCGTACCACGCAGTTCCGCAAGCAGATGTTCGAGAAGGCCGGCTTCAAGGTCAAGGCCATCGGTGTCCCGAAGGCCAAGATCCGTACCTTCACCGGTGACCAGAACGCTCCGGTGAACATCGGCAAGACCCCGACCGGTTGGTGCTCCGACTGGCCGAGCGCCACCAGCTGGATGCCGGTGCTGTTCAAGTCCGACGCAATCGCCCTGGGCAACAGCGTCGGCCAGCTGCAGGACAAGGCCCTGGACGCGGAGATCGACGCGGTCTCGGCCAAGGAGCCGAACGAGCAGCTGAAGGAGTGGACGAAGGTCGACAAGGACATCCTGGAGAAGTACCTCCCGGTGATCCCGCTGTACTACAGCGCGAGCAACATGCCGACCGGTAAGAACATCGGGCACGCGATCAACGACCCGACACAGGGCCTCTTCGAGTTCACCTCGATGTTCCTGAAGCAGCCCTGATCGAAGTCCGTCTGATGCAGTACTGATCCACTGAACATGGCATGGGGGGGCGCCCCCCACACACGCGCCCCACCCCGACGGGGGTGTGTGAAAACAAGCGGACACAAGCTGGGCGGCGCCCCCGGGGGCGCGCCCCCGGGGGTGTTGTGGGAGCCAAGCGGGGC
>NZ_JBSHBJ010000061.1:14022-17446 GCF_053611945.1 Kribbella sp. NPDC054772
TTTGTTTTTTTTTTCTTTCTTTAACACTTCATTGGGTGTGGGCGCCCCACCCACGGCGCGCCCCCCATGCCGATCGGTGAGGAGACAATCCCGTGCTCTACTTCGTGGCGCGCCGCCTGGTCAGCGCGCTCAGTGTCGTGTTGGCAACCCTGATCGCGACCTTCGCGCTGTTCTTCATCGCGCCCACCGACCCGGCCGGCGCGATCTGCGGCGAGCGCAACTGCACCACCCAGCGGTACAACGAGATCAGGACCAACCTGCATCTCGACCGGCCGAAGGCACAGCAGTTCGCCGAGTACACCGCGGGCATCTTCACCGGTCGCGACTTCACCACGTCGGGCGTCAAGCAGCACTGCGCGGCGCCGTGCCTCGGCTTCTCGTTCAAGAACGACCGGCCGGTCACCGACATGATCAAGTCCCGGTTCCCGGTGACGTTGTCACTGGTCTTCGGGTACGCCGTCCTGGTGCTGACGATCGGTGTGTTCGTCGGATCGATGGCGGCGAAGAGACGCGGGACCCTGGGCGACCGGGCCCTGATGAGCAGCACCCTGGTGATCAGTTCGGTGCCGTACTACATCGTGGCGCTGATGGTCGCTCTCTATCTGACGGTGCTCTATCCGATCCTGCCTCGAGGGGAATGGACACCACCGTCCGAGAACCCGGCGAAATGGGTCGCCGGTTTGCTGACACCCTGGTTGGTGCTCGGCATCTACAACTGCACGTCCTACGCCAGATACTCCCGTGGCTCCATGGTCGAGACACTGAGCGAGGACTTCATCCGGACCGCGCGGGCCAAGGGCCTGTCGGACCGGGTGGTCACCTACAAGCACGCGCTCCGGTCCGGGTTGATCCCGGTCGTCACGATCTTCGGTCTGGACGTCGCCGGCAGCCTCGGCGGCGCGATCTTCACCGAGCGGATCTTCGACCTCCCCGGGCTCGGCGTCCTGGTGCTGGACAGTTTGAACAGTTACGACCTGCCGGTGATCATGGGCACCGTGCTGGTCGCCTCCGTGCTCATCGTCGTGATGAACCTCCTGGTGGACATCGGCTACAGCCTGATCGACCCCCGGGTGAGGCTGTCGTGACGAATCCCGCCCCCGACGACAAGAAGGACAGCATGGCCGAGAGTGCAGCCACGCCGGCGGACGCCACGGACGGCGCTGCGACGGATACTGCTGCCGCCAAGCGTGGGCCGTCGGTCGCCACCCGCGAGCGTCGCCAGGGTTCGACCAACCCGAGTGGCGAGACGCCGTACCTGGTGGTCGAGGATCTCGCGGTGCAGTTCCCGACCGCGGACGGTCTGGTCAGCGCGGTGAACGGGCTGAGCTACTCGGTCCCGCTCGGCCGCACGCTGGCGATCGTCGGCGAGTCCGGCTCCGGCAAGTCCGTGTCGAGCATGGCCGTGATGGGCCTGCACGACCGCAAGCGGACCCGGATCACCGGCTCGATCCGGCTCGGCGGCGACGAGATCATCGGCCTCAGCGAGAGCGACCTGATGAAGGTCCGCGGCGACGCGGTCTCGATGGTCTTCCAGGACCCGCAGTCCTCGCTGCATCCGCTGTACACGATCGGCAACCAGTTGGTCGAGGCGTACCGGGTGCACCACAAGGTCTCGAAGGACGCCGCGAAGAAGCGGGCGCTGGAGATGCTCGACCTGGTCGGCATCCCGAACCCGCCGCGCCGGTTCGCGCAGTACCCGCACGAGTTCTCCGGCGGTATGCGGCAGCGCGCCATGATCGCGATGAGCCTGATCAACGACCCGAAGCTGGTGATCGCCGACGAGCCGACCACCGCGCTCGACGTCACCGTGCAGGCGCAGATCCTGGACCTGCTGAACAACCTGCAGAAGGAGTTCGGCTCCGCGATCGTGCTGATCACCCACGACCTGGGCGTGGTGGCCGAGATGGCCGACGACGTCCTGGTGATGTACGCCGGGCGCTGTGTCGAGTACGGCACCGCGCAGGACGTGCTGGCGAACCCGCGGATGCCCTACACCTGGGGTCTGCTGGAGTCGATCCCGACGGTCTCCGCGGCGAACGAGCGGCTGCGTCCGATCAAGGGTCTGCCGCCGAGCCTGCTGAACCTGCCGGACGGCTGCGCGTTCAACCCGCGCTGCCCGTACAAGGACCGGGTCAAGGGCGAACTCTGCACCACCCAGCTGCCGGAACTGCTGCCGGTGGACGGCGCCGGTGCGCACACGTCCCGTTGTCACCTGCACGACAAGGCCTCGGTGTACGAGGCCGAGGTCGCGCCGAGACTGGGCTGACGAGGGGACTGAGGAATCATGAGCGAATCGTTGTTGCAGGTCCGCGACCTGAAGATGCACTTCCCGATCAAGGAAGCCGCCGGTCTCGGCCGGACCAAGAAGGTCGTGCAGGCCGTCGACGGGGTCAGCTTCGACCTGAAGGCGGGCGCCAGCCTCGGCCTGGTCGGTGAGTCCGGCTGTGGCAAGTCGACCACCGGCCGGATGATCACCCGGCTGCTCACGCCGACGGCGGGGCAGATCCTGTTCAAGGGCACCGACATCGCGCAGCTGAAGGAGCGGGACCTGCGCCCGTTCCGCCGGCAGCTGCAGATCGTCTTCCAGGACCCGTACAGCTCGCTGAACCCGCGGCAGACGGTCAGCAACATCATCAGTACGCCGCTGCGCGTGCACAACCTGGTGCCGAAGGGCAAGGAGCTCGAGCGCGTCCAGGAACTGCTGGAGCGGGTCGGCCTGAACCCGGAGCACCACAACCGGTACCCGAACGAGTTCTCCGGTGGTCAGCGGCAGCGGATCGGGATCGCCCGGGCGCTGGCGGTCGAGCCCGAGGTGATCATCGCCGACGAGCCGGTGTCCGCGCTGGACGTGTCGATCCAGGCCCAGGTGATGAACCTGCTCGAGGACCTGCGTAAGGACCTCGGGATCGCGTTCGTGTTCATCGCCCACGACCTCGGCGTGGTCCGGCACTTCTGTGACGAGGTCGCGGTGATGTACCTCGGCAAGATCGTCGAGCAGGGCACCCGGGAGCAGATCTACAACGCGCCGCAGCACCCGTACACGCAGGCGCTGCTGTCCGCGGCACCGGACCTCGGCACGATCCGTGGGGTCCCGCCGAAGGAGCGGATCCGGCTGGTCGGCGACGTACCCTCGCCGATCGACCCGCCGAGCGGCTGCCGGTTCCGGACCCGCTGCTGGAAGGCGGAGGACATCTGCGCCACCGAGGAACCGCTGCTGCAGATCAAGCCGCAGTCGACCGAGGGCCACACGGCCGCCTGTCACTTCGCCGAGCCGAAGATCGACCTGACGGCCGCCACGGCCTGAAGCCCGAGAAAGCCCCCGCCAACGGGGCGGTTTCAAGGGGTCGTCGCAACACCGCCTTGGGTTCTAGGTGGTGAGTAGATCACGCAAACGCTCGGCTGGGGTGTCCCAGTCGAGCGTTTT
>NZ_JBSHBJ010000062.1:0-17102 GCF_053611945.1 Kribbella sp. NPDC054772
CTGATGTACAACGCCGACGACTGGAACACCCTCGGCGTGGGGGCGCCCCCCCCCCGCGGGGAAGGCCGCGGCCCCGGCCCCAAAGGCGGGTGACCCGGGGGGCGGCCCCACGCGGTAGCCCGGGGCCCCCCCCCCCCGCGGGGGGCCCCCCCCCCCTTCGCCGTTGTCGCGGCCTAATCTGAGGACGTGGCCGACAGTCCGCGGTACAGCCGGCCGGGCGAGGAACCCGGCGAGCGGCTCGACCGCCAGTTGAACGAACTGCTCCAGGAGCTCCGGCTCGCCCAGGCCGGCACTCAGATCCTGTTCGCCTTCCTGCTCGGCATCGCCTTCCAGAACCGCTTCCAGGAAGCCGACCGCTTCATCCGCACCGTGTACGCCGCCACGCTGATCGCCGCCGCGCTCTCGGTCGGCCTGTTCGTGGCGCCGGTGTCCTTCCACCGCATCATCTACCGCCGGCAACTCCGGCACCGGATGCTCCCGATCGCCAGCCGGATGGCGATCGCGGGCCTGATGCTCGCGGTCCTCGCGCTCGCCGGCGGCCTGCTGATCGCCCTCGACGTCGTCCTCCGCCGCAACGTCGCGATCCTGGTCGTCGTCGTCGTCCTGGTCTGGTTCAGCATCATCTGGTTCGGCATCCCCGCCTGGGTCCGCCGCACTAGCGGAGACGAGGAATGACCTCGGTCGCGATCGTCTCCAGGGTGGATTCGGAGCCGGCGTAGATACCTTCGGCGCGGGGCCAGTGGGTGATGACGTCGGTGAAGCCGAGAGCGGCGGCCCGGCCCACCGCGTCCTCGAAGGCGCTGGGGCTGGACAGTGCGTAGAGCGCCGAGTCGAGCGACAGATAACGGTCGAGGTGCCGGCCCTCGAGGAGGTCGTCCAGCCGGTGGCTGAGGTCCGCAACGGAGGCGAACCAGCTGTCCTGGTCGTCGCCCGCCCCACCGGTCGTCATCCAGCCGTCGCCGTTCTGGGCAGCGAAGCGGAGTGACCGCGGTCCGTTACCGGCCAGGATGAACGGGACCCGGGGCTTCTGGACGCACCCGGGCAGCGTGCGGCCGTTGCGCGTCTCGAAGTACTCGCCCTTGAAGTCCACGCCGTCGGTGGTCAGCAACGTGTCGAGGAGCTTCACGAACTCCTGGTAGCGGTCCTGCTTCTGTCGTGCGGTCAGGTCCGGGCCGCCCTGGATGGTCGCATCCAGGCTGCCGCCGGCGCCGATCCCGGCCAGGAACCGGCCGTCGGACACGTCGTCGATTGCCAGGATGTCACGGGTCAGCGACAGCGGGTGCCGGAAGTTCGGCGACGTCACGAAGGTGCCGAGCTTGATCGTCGACGTGACCAGCGCGGCGGCGGTCAGCGTCGGCGTCGTCCCGTACCACGGTGAGTCCTGGAGACCGCTCCAGGTCAGGTGGTCGTAGGTCCACGCGTGGTCGAACCCGTACTCCTCGGCCCGGCGCCACCGTGGCGCGGCGTCCGTCCAGCGGTACTCCGGCAGAATCGCGATCCCAAAACGCATGACCGCACCCTATCGAGTGTGGCCGAAACCACGATTGTTGCGTTTTGCCACGATCTCCGACACGGTCGGAAGGCACTTTTCCCCCTTTCACCGAACGGAGGCGCGCCCACAGCGAGGCGTGACATCACCTGTGGCGATCGATATCGACAGCCCGGCAGAGACTCCCGACCACGCATCACACCCCGCAATTGCGACACCACCACCGCCCGGCAGCCGAAGTCACGGTTCCGGTCTCGACCGGGTGACCTTCGGCGTCACCGCGGTCATCGCCCTGGCCTTCGTGGCCTGGGGCATCGTCGACGCCACCGGCCTCGGTACGGCGTCCACCTCGGCCCTCGGATGGGTCGAGCAGAACACCGGCTGGCTGTTCGTGCTGCTGGCCTCCGGCTTCGTCGTCTACGTGATCTGGCTGGCCGCCGGCCGGTACGGGCGGATCCCGCTCGGGCGCGACGACGAGAAACCCGAGTTCAAGACCGTGTCCTGGGTGGCGATGATGTTCAGCGCCGGCATGGGCATCGGCCTGATGTTCTTCGGCGTGAGCGAGCCGCTCTCGCACTTCACCAGTCCCCCGCCCGGCACCGTCGAGGGCGGGTCGTCCAAGGCCCTCGAGACCGCGATGGCGACCACGCTGTTCCACTGGACGCTGCACCCGTGGGCGATCTACGCGGTCGTCGGGATCGCGATCGCGTACGGCACGTTCCGGCGTGGCCGGTCGCAGCTGATCAGCGCCGCGTTCGCGCCGTTGCTCGGACGCCGTACCGAAGGTCCGATCGGCAAGGTGATCGACGGGCTCGCGATCTTCGCGACGCTGTTCGGTTCCGCGGCGTCGCTCGGACTCGGAGCGCTGCAGATCGGGTCCGGTATCCGGATCCTCGGCTGGCTGGACAAGACCGGTAACGGCGTCATGATCGGCGTCATCACCATCCTGACCGCGGCGTTCGTCGCGTCGGCGGTGTCCGGCGTCGCCAAGGGCATCCAGTGGCTCTCGAACATCAACATGGTGCTGGCCGTCGTGTTGGCCGTGTTCGTGTTCGTGGTCGGCCCGACCGTACTGATCCTGAACCTGGTGCCGACCGCGATCGGCGACTACTTCCGCGACCTGGCCGACATGGCGGCCCGGACGGAGGCGAGTGGCGGCGACGCGATGGCCAAGTGGCTGTCCGGCTGGACCGTCTTCTACTGGGCCTGGTGGATCTCGTGGACGCCGTTCGTCGGCATGTTCATCGCGCGGATCAGCCGCGGCCGGACGATCCGCCAGTTCGTCACCGGCGTCCTGCTGGTGCCGTCACTGGTCAGCCTGGTGTGGTTCTGCATCTTCGGCGGTACGGCGATCGACATCCAGCGTGGTGGCGCCGACATCGCCGGTGAGTCGACCACCGAGGGACAGCTGTTCGGCATGCTCGATCACATCCCGCTCACCTCGGTGACCACGATCCTGGTCGTCATGCTGGTCGCGATCTTCTTCGTGTCCGGAGCGGACGCGGCGTCGATCGTGATGGGCACGCTGTCCGAGCGTGGCGCGATCGAGCCGAAGAAGCCGCTGGTCATCTTCTGGGGCGTGCTGACCGGAGCAGTCGCCGCGGTCATGCTGCTCGCCGGCGGAGGCGGTGCGGACGCCTTGCAAGGCCTGCAGAACCTCACGATCGTCGCGGCGTTGCCGTTCGCGGTCGTGATGGTTGGACTAGCGGTCGCGCTTGCCAAGGACCTGCGTACCGATCCCTTGATGCTGCGGAGCGAGATCGGCTCGGAGGCGGTCGAGGCGGCGGTCATCGAAGGCGTCAGCAACCACGGCGAGGACTTCACACTTGTGGTCACCGGCAACGGTGAGACACAGGACGACGGAGCTGAGAAGGAAGTAGCTAAGAAGTAGGCGTCGGGAATGTGGCTAGGGAGCTGGTCCCGATGCTTCCTAGCCACACCTTCCCGTCGCGTTCGCGGACGCCTGTCGGCATGTGGAAGTCCGGGTGCTTGGCCCGCAGGTCGTGCACCAGCGCGCCGGTCTCGTCGTACGCCTGGATCTCGATGATGTCCGCGGCCTTCGGCTTCAAGGCATCCGGCAGCGCCCAGACGAGCTTGCGGAACACCGGCTGCTTCGGCAGCAGGAAGTCCAGTACGGCGTTCCGCGGCGAGCCGACCGCGACCCAGATCAACCCGTCCGACCCGCGGGCGATGTTGTCGGGCAGCCCGGGGATCGCGGCGATCTGCACCGGCTCGGCACCCTCGGTCGTCACGTCGAGCTTGTAGAGGCCGTACGTCGCCGTCTCCGCCCAGAACACCGTCCGCTGGTCCGCGCTCAACGCCACGCCGTTCGGGAAGCCCCGTCCGGTCGCGAGCCGCGTCACCTCCCCATCCGGCGTACGGCGGTACACGCTGCCGGTCGTGGTGTGTTCGAGCAGGTCGGCCATCCAGTCGTCGATGCCGAACCGGGTCGAGGAGTCGGTGAAGTAGATCGTGCCGTCCTCGGTGACGTCCGCGTTGTTGCAGAACCGCATCGGGCGGCCGTCGATCTCGGACAGCAGGGTCGCGACCCGGTTGTCCTTGTCGAGTGTCAGCAGGCCGCGGTTCGCGTCGCAGATCAGTACCTTGCCGTCCGGCAACCATTCGAGGCCGAGCGGCCGGCCGCCGGTGTCGGCGAGCGTGCTGATCGTCTTCCCGTCGGCGCTGACGCGCAGGATCCGGCCGTCGTACAGGCCGGTCAGCACGCTGCCGTCGCTGTCGATCAGCGTGTCCTCGGGGCCGGCACCGGGCAGCGCGACGACGTCCACGTCGACGTTCACCGGGTACCGGGTCGGCGGCGCGGGCGGCGGGGTCCAGCGGACGGGCGCGATCGACGACTTCATGCCGCCGACCTTAGCGCGCTGCGTCGATCCGCTCACACACGGCACACAACGGACCAGCCCGGGCCGACAAGAGTCGGTCCGGGCTGCGCCGTCGTACTGCTAGAAGATGATCTCGCCGCGGGCGCGGCGGGCGCGCAACTTCTCCAGGGCCTCGTCGAGGATCTCCTGGGCCTCCTGCTCGGAGCGGCGCTCCTTCACATAGGCCAGGTGCGTCTTGTAGGGCTCGATCTTCGGCGGCGGAGGCGGGTTGTTCACATCGGTGCTGGTCGGCAGACCACACCGTGGACAGTCCCACTCCTCCGGAATGGCCGCCTCGACCGCGAACCAGGTCGCGGTCTCGTGCCCGTTCGCACAGAAGAACACGATGCGCTGCCGGGGCGCGGTGTCGCCGCGCTCCGCCTCGCCCATCGGCCCGGCACCGACCCGGCTGCCACGAATCGCACTGCCACCACCAGCCACGGGAACCTACTCCCCCTCAGCCGAGCTTGTACAGCAGGCCGACCGCGACGATCGACGCGAACCAGATCAGTCCGACACCGATCGTGATCCGGTCCAGGTTCCGCTCGGCGACCGAGGAGCCGCCGAGGCTCGACGACACACCGCCGCCGAACAGGTCCGAGAGGCCGCCACCGCGGCCTTTGTGCAGCAGCACCAGCAGCGTCAGGAACAGGCTGCAGACGATCACGACGATCGAGAAAGCGAGAATCACGAGGAGTAGCCTAACTGAAGGTCCAGGTAACGGCAGATGCCGGCGAACTCGTCCACCTGGAGGCTTGCACCTCCGACCAGGCAGCCGTCGACATCCGGTTGGGCCATGATGCCACCTGCGCTGGCCATCTTCACCGATCCGCCGTAAAGAATCCGTACCGAGTCGGCGACCGAGGGTGAAATCGTCTCCTCGAGCCGGCCACGGATGGCGGCGATAACCTCCTGCGCGTCGTCCGGGGTCGCGACCTCGCCGGTGCCGATCGCCCAGACCGGCTCGTAGGCGATCACGAGCTTGCGGACGTCGTCCTGCTTCAGTCCGGCCAGCGCCGCGTCGATCTGCGTGAGGCAGTGGTCGACGTGGCCGTCGGCCTTGCGGACCTCCAGGCCCTCACCCACACAGACGATCGGAATCAGCCCGGCCTCGAGGGCCTTCGTGGTCTTGGCGTTGACAACCGCGTCGGTCTCGTTGTGGTACTGCCGGCGCTCGGAGTGACCGGTGAGCACGTAGGTGCAGCCGAGCTTGGTCAGCATCGACGCCGAGATCTCGCCGGTGTACGCGCCGGAGTCGTGCGTGGACACGTCCTGGGCGCCGTACTTGATCTTCATCCGGTCACCGTCGATGAGCGTCTGCACGCTGCGGATGTCGGTGAACGGCGGCAGCACCGCCACCTCGACCCGCTCGAAGTCGTGCTTCTTGTCCTGCAGCGTCCAGCTCAGCTTCTGCAGCAGGTGCACGGCCTCGACATGGTTCAGGTTCATCTTCCAGTTGCCCGCCATCAACGGCGTACGGGCAGCTGCGCTCTCGGCGGCCATGGGTGTCAGTCCTCTTCCAGTACGGCGAGACCCGGGAGCTCCTTGCCCTCCAGGTATTCCAGCGACGCGCCACCACCGGTGGAGATGTGGCCGAACGCGTCGTCGGCGAAGCCTAGCTGCCGTACGGCGGCCGCGGAGTCACCGCCACCGACGACACTCAGCCCGTCCACCTCGGTCAACGCCTGCGCGACCGCCTTCGTTCCGCCGGCGAACGCGGCCATCTCGAAGACGCCCATCGGACCGTTCCAGAACACGGTCTTCGCGGCCGCGATCTCGGCGGCGAACGCCTTGCCGGAGTCCGGGCCGATGTCCAGACCGAGCTGGTCGGCGGGCATCGCGTCGGCGGCCACCACCGTGGCCGGGGAGTCGGCCTTGAGCTCGGGCGCGACCACGATGTCGGTCGGCAGCACGATCTCGACACCCTTGGCCTGCGCGGTCTCCAGGTAGCCCTTGACCACGTCGAGCTGGTCGTCCTCGAGCAGGCTCTTGCCGACCTCGTGGCCCTGCGCCTTCAGGAAGGTGAAGACCATGCCGCCACCGATCAGCAGCTTGTCGGCCTTCGCGATCAGGTTGTCGATCACCGCGAGCTTGTCCGACACCTTCGCGCCGCCGAGCACGACGACGTACGGGCGGGCCGGCTCCTCGGTGAGCTTCTTCAGCACCTCGACCTCGGCGAGTACCAGGCCGCCGGCGGCGTGCGGGAGCTTCCGCGCGACGTCGTACACACTGGCCTGCTTGCGGTGCACGACACCGAAGCCGTCGCTGACGAACACATCGGCGAGCGCGGCGAGCTCCTCGGCCAGCGCGGCACGCTGCGCCTCGTCCTTGCTCTCCTCGCGCGGGTCGTAGCGCACGTTCTCCAGCAGGAGAACCTCACCCTCGTCCAGATCCTGTACGGCGGACTGCGCAGCGTCGCCCGTGACGTCGCCGGCGAAGTGCACCGTGATGCCCTCGGGCTGCAGCAGCTCGCCGAGCCGCTTGGCCACCGGGGCCAGCGTGTAGGCCGGGTTCGGCTCGCCCTTCGGACGGCCGAGGTGCGCGGTCACGATCACCTTGGCGCCGGCCTTGGCCAGCGTGATCAGCGTCGGCAGCGAGGCGCGGATGCGGCCGTCGTCGCCGATCACCTCGTCCTTGATCGGCACGTTCAGGTCGGACCGGACCAGCACCCGCAGGCCCGCCAGGTCACCCAGATCGTCGATGGTCTTCACAGGTCAGCTTTCCTCGAGATAGCGATGAGCCTGCGTCCGGTGGACACCAGGTCGGCCGGACGCAGGCTGCGATTCGTGAAGCTAAGGAACAGGATCAGAGCGAGGCGCCGACGTGGTTGACCAGGTCGACGAGGCGGTTCGAGTAGCCCCACTCGTTGTCGTACCAGCCGACGACCTTGACCTGGCTGCCGAGCACCTTGGTCAGGCCCGCGTCGAAGATGCAGGACGCCGGGTCGGTGACGATGTCGGTGGAGACGATCTCGTCCTCGGTGTACTTCAGGAAGCCCTTCAGCGGGCCCTCGGCGGCGGCCTTCACCGCGGCGTTGACCTCCTCGACCGAGGTCTCACGGCCGACGTTCACGGTCAAGTCGGTGGCCGAACCGGTCGGGGTCGGAACGCGCAGCGCGTAGCCGTCGAGCTTGCCCTTCAGCTCCGGCAGCACCAGGCCGATCGCCTTCGCGGCACCGGTGGAGGTCGGCACGATGTTCAGGGCCGCGGCGCGGGCGCGACGCAGGTCCTTGTGCGGGCCGTCCTGCAGGTTCTGGTCCTGGGTGTACGCGTGGATCGTGGTCATCAGACCCTGCTCGATCGTGAACGCGTCGTGGATCGCCTTCGCCATCGGGGCCAGGCAGTTCGTCGTGCAGGACGCGTTCGAGATCACGGTGTGCTTCTCGGCGTCGTACAGGTCGTGGTTCACACCCATCACGATGGTCAGGTCCTCGTTCTTCGCCGGGGCGGAGATGATGACCTTCTTGGCGCCGTTGTCGGCGTGCGTCTTGGCCTTGGTGGCGTCGGTGAAGAAACCGGTCGACTCGATCACCACGTCGGCGCCGACGTCCGACCACTTCAGGTTCGCGGGGTCGCGCTCGGCGAAGGCCTTGAAGCTCTTGCCGGCGACGGTGATGTCGTCATCGGTCGCGGACACCTCGCCCGGGAAGCGGCCCAGGATCGAGTCGTACTTCAGCAGGTGAGCGAGAGTCTGGTTGTCGGTCAAGTCGTTGACGGCGACGACCTCGATGTCGGCACCGGACGCCTGCACGGCGCGGAAGAAGTTACGGCCGATCCGGCCGAAGCCGTTGATACCTACGCGTACGGTCACGGGACTACGTCTCCTCAAACTAGCTGTCGAGCACTGCCGCTACAGCCCGAAGACTAGCCCAAGAGCCCACCCGATCAACTGGTAGCGTCCAGATGAGACCAGGTGCTCTTTTTCGATCCTTCAGACCAGACCACTTGCTGGTACGAAAAACGGCGATTTCCGGAGCATCTCTCCAGAAACCGCCGTTCCACTCCCCCGGAACACCTTGTTCACCTAGCCGCGCCGCCCAGTTCACCGCGCAGGCAGGTGTCAACGCCCGAAAGCCTGCGCCGTTCCTCGGGTCGGTGCGACAACACCCGGCCGGTCCTCCGCCGGCTCGGCCTTGTCGGCCACCGCGTCCGACGCCGGCGGCCGCCCGTCGTTCAGCAGCCGATGCACGAACGCGGCATCACCGGCCGCACCAACGCCCAGCGCACCCTTCACCCAGTCGAGCCGACCGGGAGCTTCCTGGAACCCGTCGTCCGGCCAGTTCGGCGCCGCCTGCTCCGGGTCCGCAACCATCTTGTTCTTGGCCGCTTCCTCGGCCTGCTTCCGACGGAGCTCGGCAAGTTCCGCTTGCTGCCGTGCGGTGTTCAGCAGGTTCTCGGTCTTCACGCGTTCGAGATCGTCGCGGGCCCTGGCCTCGTCGCTCGCGTCGCCCATCGGTCAGGCCGGGTCGAGCATGTCCGGGGTGAGGTTGGCTTCGGTGTTCGGGACGCCGAGGTCCGAGGCGCGCTTGTCGGCCATCGCGAGCAGGCGACGGATCCGGCCCGCTACCGCGTCCTTGGTGAGTGCCGGCTCATGCAACTGGCCGAGCTCCTCGAGGCTCGCCTGTTTGTGCTCCAGCCGCAGCTTGCCCGCGATCTGCAGGTGATCCGGTACGTCGTCGCCGAGAATCTCCAACGCACGCTCGACGCGGGCACCGGCCGCGACCGCGGCGCGCGCGGAGCGACGCAGGTTCGCGTCGTCGAAGTTCGCGAGCCGGTTCGCCGTCGCCCGTACTTCGCGACGCATCCGGCGCTCCTCCCACGCCAGCACCGATTCGTGCGCACCGAGCCGCGTCAGCAGGGCACCGATCGCGTCACCGTCGCGGATCACCACGCGGTCCACGTTCCGTACCTCGCGCGCCTTCGAACCGATCCCGAGCCGCCGAGCCGCGCCAACCAGCGCCAGCGCCGCCTCCGGACCGGGACAGGTCACCTCGAGCGACGACGAACGCCCCGGCTCGGTCAGCGAACCATGCGCGAGGAAAGCACCGCGCCAGGCCGCCACCGCATCGCAGGACGCACCCGAGACGACCGCCGGCGGCAGGCCGCGAACCGGACGGCCGCGGTTGTCCACCAGGCCGGTCTGCCGCGCCAGCGCGTCACCGTCACGAACGACGCGAACGACGTACTTCGTCTGCTTGCGGATCCCGGACGGGGAGATCACCACCACGTCCGACGGGTGTCCGAAGATCTCGGCGATGTCCTTGCGCAGCCGCCGTGCCGCGGCGCCACTGTCCAGTTCGGCCTCGACCACGATCCGGCCCGACACCAAATGCAGCCCGCCGGCGAACCGCAGGATCGACGAGACCTCGGCCTTACGGCAACACGGTTTCGTCACCTGAATACTGGTCAGCTCGGACTTCACCTGTGCTGTCATCGCCATAGAAAGCATCCTCCCACCCATGTCAAAGACCCTCGGACGACCAACGGGCGGCGGCCTTTCCGGTTACGGCGCTCGGATCGGTTGCAACCTTCCGCACCGATGCTCGCGTTACTCAGGCGACATCGTGGGAGGAGGGGCATGAAGGCATCGGACGAAGCCGAGTTCACCGAGTTCGCGAGCGGCATGATTCGGCGGTTGCGCAGAACGGCGTACTTGATGTGCGGCGACTGGCATCGGGCCGAGGACGCGGCCCAGGACGCGCTGGTCAAGGTGTACCAGCGCTGGCATCGGATCGACCGCGCCCAAGGTCTGAACAGCTACACGCACAAGTGCCTGGTCACAGCGGTCTTGAACCAGGCGCGCAGGCCGTGGCGCCGCGAGCGACTGGTCGACACCGACGATCCGATCGTCCCGGCTGATCCGCTCGGCACAGTCGACGACCGGATGCTCGTCGTCCAGGCACTCGCCGCACTGCCACCGAGCCAGCGGGCGTGCGTCGTCCTCCGGTACTACACCGACCTCAGCCTCGAACAGACCGCCGACGTTCTGGGCGTCGGCGTCGGCGGCGTGAAGAGTCAGACCTCCCGCGGCCTCACCCGCCTCCGCGAGATCCTCGGCGAAAGGACTCCATCATGACCACTGACCTCGAACGCCGCCTCGCCGAAGCTGCTGACGACACCGACCGGCCGCTGCACCTCTCGGTCGACGACATCGTCCGCCGCGGGCGCACGTCCGTACGGCGACGTCGCGTCGCAGCGATCGCATCCGCGGCCGTCGCCGTCGTGGCTGTCGCCGGCGCGGTCAACGCCTGGCCGATCCACCAGGCCGATCCGGCCCCGGTAGCAGGGACTCCGACCAGCACGGTGACCATCGACGTCAAGACCGGCAAGGTCCTCCAGCCCGCGCCGCCGATCAGCCCGCTGAGCGACGACGCCATCCGCCAACGGTGCGCAACTGCGGACCATACGCCCGCCTCCTGGGACAAGTCCGGTCCGATCGACGGCGCCTGGGACGTCGTCCTCAAGACGGGCGTCGGCGAGCGCTTCTACGCCGTACTCCTGTCCGCGGACCACAGTGTCGCCGCAGGCTGCGAACAGGAAGGCGGCGGCCACGTGTCAGCGGCGCGGCAAGACCTGGTGAATCGGCACGGCGACGACCTGCTCCCGCGGTGGACCGACTCGAGCCGCGGGCCGACGAGCCTCGTGACCGTTGTCGCCGACACCCCTGACGGCAGGGTGCGGGCCGGGCTGGTCGGCCGTGAAGGCTTCTTCGCGTTCGGCAGGCAGGGCTACGACCCGAGCGCCCCGAAGTCGCTGGTCCGCGGGTACGACGCCGCCGGTCGGCAGGTGCTGGAACGCAGACTCGTCCTTCCGGCTAGTTGAGGATCTCGCGGTAGACCTTCGCCAGTTTGTCCGGCGCGTGGTGCATGTCGCGGTCGTCGTCGGCGATGTCCGCGATCACCAGCTCGGCCCCGAGGGACTGCGCCGTACGGCGGAGTGACTCGGGGTCGGGCACGTGACCGGTATCGGCGAGGACAACGTCGACGCGGAGATCCGGCGCGTGCGCGGCCAGCACCTCCAGGTGCGTCTCCGGCGAGAAGCCGTCGGTCTCGCCCTTCTGCTCCCCCAGGTTCAACGTCAGGAGCCGGCGCGCGCTCGTCCGCTCCAGGCCGCGACTGAGCTCAGGGACCAGGAGATTCGGTATGACGGACGTGAACCACGACCCCGGACCCACCACGACCCAATCAGCTTCTGCAACAGCAACCAGAGCCTCGGGACAAGCCGGCGGGTCGGCCGGGTCGAGCGCGACGTCGACCACATGACCTTCGGTCGTCGCCACCTCGGCCTGACCCCGGATCTCCGTGATCGCCTCCGGGTGCTCCGGATCCAGCCCGAGCACCCGAGCGGTGATGTCCAGCGGTACGGCGGACATCGGCAGCACCCGGCCCTGCGCACCGAGCAGCCGGGCCACCCAGTCCAGTCCGTCGACCGCTTCGCCGAGCAGCTCCCACAACGCGACGATCAGCAGGTTGCCGACCGCGTGGTCGTGCAGTTCACCGTTGCTGCGGAAGCGATGTTGCAGGACGTCGGCCCACGTCCGCCCCCATTCGTCGTCGCGGCAGAGCGCGGCGAGCGCCATCCGCAGATCGCCCGGCGGCAGTACGCCGAGTTCCTGGCGCAACCGCCCCGACGAGCCGCCGTTGTCGGCGACCGTAACGACCGCGGTCAGCTGATCGGTGACATGACGCAGCGCGGACAGGGACGCGGCCAGGCCGTGTCCCCCACCCAGAGCAACTACTCGCGGAGCCCGCGTCACTCCCGCCCCAGATCTCGGTGTACCACCAACGTCGGTGAGCCCTTCTCGCGCAGCCTCCGGGCGATCTCTTCGGCCATCGCGACGCTGCGGTGCTTACCCCCGGTGCAGCCGATCGCGACGGTGACGAAGCGCTTGCCCTCGTTCAGGTAGCCGGTCCGCAGGGTGTCCAGCACGTCCACGTAGTTCTGCAGGAACTGCTGGGCCAGCGGATGGCCGAGCACGAAGTCTGACACAGGCTGGTCCTGCCCGGTCATCGGGCGCAGGTCGGGCTGCCAGTACGGGTTCGGGATGAAGCGCATGTCCGCGACCACGTCGGCGTCGACCGGGATGCCGTACTTGAACCCGAACGACACCACGGTCGCCCGGAGCTCGGCGTTCTCCTCGTCCCCGAAGGCGTTCACGATCTTCGCGGCGAGCTGGTGGATGTTCAGGCTCGAGGTGTCGATCACCAGGTCGGCGCCGGCCCGGATGTCGCCGAGCAGCTCCCGCTCGCGCTGGATACCGTCCAGCAGCCGACCCTCGCCTTGCAGCGGGTGCGGCCGCCGGACACTCTCCTGCCGGCGCACGATCACGTCGTCGGACGCCTCCAGGAACAGCGTCAGCGGGCGGAAGCCCTTCAGCCGCAGGTCGTGGATCGCCGAACTCAGCTCGTCGAAGAACAGGCCGGTCCGGACGTCGACGACGACCGCGAGCCGCGGTGCCGCGCCGGTCCCGACGACCTGCTCGACGATGGTGGTCAGGAACATCGGTGGCAGGTTGTCGACGACGAACCAGCCGAGGTCCTCCAGTACGTCGGCGACGGAGCTGCGTCCCGCGCCGGACATCCCGGACACGATGATCAGGTTGCCGTCCGTGTCGTCCATCAGTTCTCTGTTCTCCCTGGGTCCCCGTCGGGCGTCGCGGCCGGCGCCGGGACGTCGTCGTCCAGTATCTCGCCTGTGGCCGTGTTCACCGATGGCGCCCGGCCGGATTCCGCCTTCGTTGCGGCGACGTTCACCGCGAGTACGACGGACTCCGCCGTACGCCGCCCGAATCCGGGCAACGCCTCGACCTCGTCGATGGTGGCCGCGCGCAACTTCCGCAACGACCCGAAATGCCTCAGCAGTGTCTTCCGGCGGACCTCGCCCAGCCCCGGAACCTCGTCGAGAACGCTCTCCACCATGGACTTCGACCGCCGGTTGCGGTGGTGCGTGATGGCGAACCGGTGTGCCTCGTCACGGAGCCGCTGCAGCAGGTACAGCCCCTCGGAGGTGCGGGAGAAGATCACCGGATCCTCCTCGTCCGGCAGCCACACCTCCTCCAGCCGCTTGGCCAGACCGCACACCGGGATGTCACCGAGGCCGAGCTCGTCCATCGCCTGCCGCGCGGCCGCGACCTGCGGCGGACCACCGTCGACCACGACCAGACCGGGCGCGTACGAGAACTTCTTCGCCCGCCCGGTCTCCGGGTCGATCAGCGCCGCGGACGGGTCGTCCTCGCCCAGCCCGTCGCCCTGCTCACTGGCCTGCAACGTGGCCCGCTCGTCGAGCAGCCGCTTGAACCGCCGGGTCAGCACCTCGGCGATCGAGGCGACGTCGTTCTGCCCCTCGACGCCCTTGATCACGAACCGCCGGTACTCACTCTTGCGCGGCAGGCCGTCCTCGAAGACCACCATCGAGGCGACCACCTCGGTGCCCTGCAGGTTCGACACGTCGTAGCACTCGAGCCGCAGCGGCGCCTCGGGCAGGTCGAGCCCGGCCTGGATCTCCTCCAGCGCCTGGTTGCGGGTGGTCAGATCGCTGGCCCGCTTGGTCTTGTGCATCGTCAGCGTCTGCAGCGCGTTGCGCTCGACGGTCTCCATCAGCGCCTTCTTGTCGCCGCGCTGCGGGACCCGGATCGACACCCGCGCACCGCGGATGCCCTCGAGCCACTCGGTCAGCGCGTCGGCGTCGTCCGGCATCGTCGGAACCAGGATTTCCCGCGGGATCGCGTCGACGGAGTCGTCGGCGTACATCTGCTGGATGAAGCGGGAGACCAGGTCGGCGGTGGTCGCCGTACCGTCGGCCTTGTCGGCGATCCAGCCGCGTTCACCGCGGATCCGGCCGCCACGGACGTAGAAGATCTGCACGGCGACCTCGAGCGGGTCCTCGCTGAGCGCGATCACGTCCGTGTCGGTGCCGTCGCCGAGGACGACCGCGTTCTTGGCCAGCGCCTTCTCCAGGGCGGCCAGGTCGTCGCGGATCTTCGCGGCCCGCTCGTACTCCAGCTCGGCGGCCGCGGCCCTCATCTCCTTCTCCAGCCGGCGCACGTACGTCGCGGTCTGGCCGGACAGGAACGCCGCGAAGTCGTCGACGATCTGGCGGTGCTCCTCCTGGCTCACCTGACCGGTGCAGGGCGCGGCGCACTTGCCGATGTACCCGAGCAGGCAGGGCCGGCCGATCTGGCGGTGCCGGTTGAACACGCCCTTGCTGCACGAACGCATCGGGAACACCCGGAGCAGCAGGTCGACGGTCTCCCGGATCGCCCACGCGTGGCTGTACGGACCGAAGTATTTCACGCCCTTCTTCTTCTGGCCGCGGCCGACCATCACCCGCGGGTAGTCCTCGTTGAGGGTGATGGCGAGCCACGGGTACGACTTGTCGTCGCGGTACTTCACGTTGAAGCGCGGGTCGTACTCCTTGATCCAGGAGTACTCCAGCTGCAGCGACTCGACCTCGCTGCCGACGACGGTCCACTCGACCTTCGACGCGGTCGTCACCATCGCCTGCGTCCGGGGATGCAGGTTCACCAGGTCCTGGAAGTACGACGACAACCGGGCGCGCAGGTTCTTCGCCTTGCCGACGTAGATCACCCGGCCGGCGGAGTCGCTGAAGCGATAGACGCCGGGTGAGTCCGGGATCGATCCCGGAGCGGGACGGTAGGAGGACGGATCAGCCACCCAACCACCCTAGTTCGGGTCGCCGACAAATCCGGAATTCGGCCGAAGTCTCTATTGCAGCTTCAATGACAGACTTGAAGGTATGACCATCGAAGAACTGGATCGGATGTTCCGCTCGTACGACGGTGTCCGGGTGCTCGAGGCCCAGGACGACCTGTTCTACCTCTACGACCCCGCCGCCGACCTGCCACCGGAGCGGCAGCAACCGTTCGCCACCATCGTGACCGGCGACCACTACGAGAAGGTCTCCCGCCTCGACGAGCCCGGCGCCTTCCGGCTCAACCTCGGCCTGACCAAGGCGACGTACGTCGACCTGTTCGGGCCGCCACCGACCGAGCGCGACGCCGACTGGGTACTCGACTCGGGCCACGACTACGCGGCGCGCGACACCCTGATGCCGCATCCGTTCTATGCCGCGCAGCATTGGGTCGCGATCGTGAACCCCACCGGTCTGGACCAGCTGCAACCGTTGATCGAGGAGTCGTACGCCTTCGCGGCGCGGAAGTTCACCAACCAGCAGGCGCGCCAAACCCGGTGAAGATTGCGGTCGTGTTGCGGGTTGACTCATAAGCCTGGGTTGACCCCCGGCTGGGATGGGCGCGCTCCCTAGCGTGTGAACCAGGGTAGATGTGCAGGTCCTTTGCGTGAGGCAACAAGGCCCCGCGCTGACTCGAGGGAGTTCCGCCCATGTCCCCATTCCCCCGTGTACCACGCGCCGTGCTGTGTCGTTCTTTGGGCGCATTAGCCGCGTCCGCGCTAGCCGTCACCGGTGCGGTCGCCACCGCGGCCGGCAGTGACGCAGCCGAACCGGCACCGGTGTCGATCCGTGGCGCCGGCAACCCGAACGCGATCCCCGGCAGCTACATCGTCGTCCTGAAGGCGCAGCGCTCGCAGGCCCAGACCCGGGTCACCACGCAGGGCCTGGCCACCAGCTACGACGTGAAGGTCAAGGACCAGTACGAGTCCTCGATCAAGGGCTTCTCCGCCGCCATGAGTGAGGACCAGGCGAAGAAGCTGGCCGGTGACTCCCGGGTCGCCTATGTGCAGCAGAACCAGAAGATCAAGGTCAGCCAGGACAACCCGCCGTGGGGTCTGGACCGGGCCGACCAGCGCGACCTGCCGCTGGACAAGAAGTACGAGCCGTCGTCGGACGCGAAGAACGTCAACGTCTACGTGATCGACACCGGCATCTACGCCAAGCACAAGGACTTCGGTGACCGCGCCTCGGTCGGCACCGACACCGTCGGCGACGGCCAGAACGGCGTCGACTGCATGGGCCACGGCAGCCACGTGGCGGGCACCATCGCGGGCACGACGTACGGCCTGGCCAAGGGTGCGAAGATCATCGGTGTCCGGGTACTCGACTGCCAGGGCTCGGGTTCGACCGAGTCCGTGGTCGCCGGGATCGACTGGGTGACCAAGAACGCCAAGAAGCCCGCGGTGGCGAACATGAGCCTCGGCGGCGGCGCGGACGACGCGCTGGACGCGGCCGTCAAGGCCTCGGTCGGCGCCGGCGTCACCTACGCCGTTGCTGCGGGCAACGAAAGCGCGGACGCCTGCCAGGGCTCGCCGGCCCGGGAGCCCTCAGCGATCACCGTCGGCGCGACCGACAACCAGGACAAGCGCGCGGAGTTCTCGAACTTCGGCAAGTGCGTGGACCTGTTCGCGCCGGGTGTGGACATCACCTCGGTCGGGATCACCGACCCGGACTCGACGGCCAAGATGAGCGGTACGTCGATGGCCACGCCGCACGTCGCCGGTGGCGTCGCGCTGTACCTGGCCGACCACCCGGACGCCACGCCTGCCGACGTCGCGAAGGCGCTGGTCGCCAACGGGACGCCCGACAAGGTCGGCGACCCGGGCACGGGCTCGCCGAACAAGCTGTTGTTCGTCGGCAAGGCCGACCCCGCGCAGTCCTGACGCCGGTCTGACAATCCCCTGACCCTGATGCGGAAGGGCCCGGCCACCTGGCGGTTTCAAGGGGTCGTCGCAACACCGCCTTGGGTTCTAGGTGGTGAGTAGATCACGCAAACGCTCGGCTGGGGTGTCCCAGTCGAGCGTT
>NZ_JBSHBJ010000063.1:0-16187 GCF_053611945.1 Kribbella sp. NPDC054772
CACCAACCTCAACAGGCCGGCCAACTCCTCCGAAAACGACACGGTCCCCGCAACTCCTCAAATCGAGGTGTTGCGAGGACCGCATGAACCCGCCCGGCGACGGGGGCTTTCTTGTGTCTTCGGCCGATTAGCTATGCGCGGCCGTGGGCCTGGCGGCTGCGGCGGCTCAGGGAGTCGATGGTGACGGCGATCAGCAGGACGCCGGCGGTGACCATGTAGCGGACGTTGGAGTTCAGGCTGAGCAGGGCCAGGCCGTTGGAGATCGAGATGATCACCAGCGCACCGAGCAATGCGGAGTACGCCGAGCCGCGGCCACCGAACAGGCTGGTGCCACCGATGACGGCGGCGGCGATCGCGTTCAGGTTGGTGTCCGCGCCACCGCTGCTCTGGTTCACCGCGACCAGCCGGGCCGCCGCGAGCAGACCGCCGACGGCGGCGAAAGTGGAGCAGGCCGCGAAGACCGACAGGTAGATGCCGCGGACATTGATACCGGCCCGCCGCGCGGCTTCGACGTTGCCACCGACCGCGATGATCGAGCGGCCCCAGCGGGTACGACGTACCGTCAGGTCGGTGCCGACGACAAGGGCCAGGAACAGCAGGAACATCGCCGAGATGCCCCGGTCGCCGTTCAGCGCGACCACCGGAATCAGCAGTACGGCGGCGAGCGCGGCGGTCTTGATCGCGATCATCGACGTCGGCGCAGTCGAGAGGCCAGCCGCGGCGCGGGCCGAGCGGGCACGCACGCGGGAGAGTGCGTACACCGCGACCACGACCGCGACCAGCGCATAGGCAAGTGCGGGGGAGAGGAAGCTGCGCGTGGCGAACCCGACGAGCGCCGAGTCGTACGGAAGGTTCAGTGAACCCTCTTTGCCGAGCACCAGCAGCTGCAACCCGAGGAACCCGAGCAGACCGGCCAAGGTGATGACGAAACTCGGTACGCCGAAGCGGGTGTAGAGCAGCCCGTAGAACAGGCCGATCAGCAGGCCGACCGCGACGCCGACGACGAGGGACAGAACGAGCGGCCAGCCCTTGTTGACGAACGTGACGCCGAGGACCGCGGCGGCCAGACCGCTGACGGAGCCGACCGAGAGGTCGATCTCCGAGCAGCAGGACCAGGACGATGCCGAGGGCAATCACCCCGACCGACGTGGTCTGCAGGGTGAGGTTCACCAGGTTGCGGCTGGACAGGAACGAGCTGTTCGCGATCTGGAAGACCGCCCAGATGATGATCAGGCCGACCACCACCGGGACCGAGCCGAGGTCGCCGGAGCGCAGCCGGGCGGTGAACGCGGAGACGGCGCCACTGAAGCCGTTGCTCGCGATCAGCCGCTCGTCCTGCAGGTCGGCCGGCAGCGGGGTACTTCCGTTCGTTTCGGCACGCAGCGTCATGACGCGGGGCCCTCCTCCCGGTTCCGGCGAGCGGCGCGCTCGGAGACCGCGTTGTCGGTCGCGCCGGTGATGGCGGCGATGATGTCCTGCGTCCTGGTCTCGCTGACCACGAAGACGCCGTTGTTGCGGCCGAGGCGCAGGACCGCGACCCGGTCGGCGACCGCCATCACGTCGGCCATGTTGTGACTGATCAGGATCACGGCCAGATCGCGCTCGCGGAGCCGTTCGACCAGGTTGAGGACCTCGGCGGTCTGAGCGACGCCGAGGGCCGCGGTGGGTTCGTCGAGCATCACGACCTTGGGCCGGCCGAGCAGGCTGCGGGCGATCGCGACGGTCTGCCGCTGGCCGCCCGACAGGCTGGCGACCGGGATCCGGACCGACGGGATCTTCGCGGACAGCTGCCGGAGCAGCTCCCAGGACTGGCGTTCCATCTCGACCTCGTCCAGCACGCGACCCTGACGGAGCTCGCGGCCGAGGTACAGGTTCGCGACCACGTCCAGGTTGTCGCAGAGGGCCAGGTCCTGGAACACGGTGGCGATGCCGAGCTGCTGCGCCTCGGCCGGGCTGCCGACGCGGACCACCTGGCCGTCGAACACCATGGTGCCGTGGTCGGCGGTGTAGACGCCGGCGATGGTCTTCACCAGCGTGGACTTGCCGGCGCCGTTGTCGCCGACCAGCGCCAGCACCTCACCGGCCCGGACGTCCAGCTCGATGTTCTTCAGGGCCTGGACGGCGCCGAATCGCTTGGAGATCCCCTGCAGGTTCAGCACCGTGCCGGCGCCGACGTCGAGAGGAGCCGGGGTAACAGTCACACGATCAGCCTCCTGGGCTTTGCGTTCAGGCCATGATCCCGGCGAAGTCAGTTGCTGGACAGACCTGCGGCCGTGCAGGCGGCGGCGAAGGCAGCGGTGCAGATATCGGAGATCTGGTAGATGTTGTCCTTGACAACCGTGTCCTTGATGTTGGCCTTGGTGACCGCGACCGGGTCGAGGATCGTCGACGGTACGCCGCTCTTCTCGGTGGTGGACTCCGGCTTGTCACCTCCTGCCAGTGCGACCGCGCCCTTCGCGGCGGCCTCGGCCTGCGGCTTGACGGCCTTGTAGATGGTCATCGCCTGGTCGCCGGCGACGATCCGCTGGATGGCGGCGAGCTCCGCGTCCTGACCGGTGACCGGCGGCAGCGGCTTCACGCCACCACCCTTAAGGGCCTCGATCGCGCCGCCGGCGGTGCCGTCGTTGGCGGCGTACACGCCCACCAGGCCGTTCTTGATCGCGCTGAGCTGGCCCTCCATCCAGGCCTGCGCCTTGTCCGGGCTCCAGTCCGGGGTGTCGAACTCGGCGGCGACCTTGAAGCCGCTGGAGTCGAGCACGCTGTGCGCGCCTTTCTTGAAGTCGGCCGCGTTCGGGTCGGTCGGCGAGCCGTTGATCATCGCGAGGTTGCCGGACGTCGTGCCGGCCGCCTTCAGGGTGTCGAGCAGGGTCTGCGCCTGCAGCTTGCCGACCGCCTCGTTCTCGAACGACACGTAGTAGTCGGCGTTCTCGATGAACCGGTCGTAGGCGACCACCGGGACGTTCTGGCCCTTCGCGGAGCTGGCGACCGCGGCGGCGGCCTTGCCGTCGACCGGGTCGAGCACCAGCACGTTCGCGCCCTGGGTGAGTGCGGCCTCGGCCTGCTGTTGCTGCTTGGCGGCGTCCTGGTCGGCGTTGCTGTAGATCAGTTCGCAGTTACCGCAGGCCGCCTTCAGGGCTTCGGTGAACAGCGGGCGGTCGAGCGCCTCGTACCGGGTGGTCTTCGACTCGGGGAGGAGCAGCGCGATCTTCTTCGCGCTGCCGCCACCGCTGCCGGAGTCGTTCGAGCCGCAGGCCACCAGGGAGACAGCGAGGGCCGAGACGGCGATGCCGAGGCCGACGAGACGGGTTGCTGAGACGGACATATGGCGGCTCCTTGACGAGACGGCCCCGATTGGCCTGTCCCGAAGTCAAACCCGCCGGTGTCTTGGCGTCAAGACTTGAATTCAAGAAATGGAGATATTGGTGTGACTCAACACCGACGCGCGCTGGATTGCGCCGACGATGTCGGCCTCGTCGCCGAGCTCGGCGGACCGCAGTTCGACGGTCGCCGCGGCACTCGGGATCGCGCACCGGTCGAGCGCCTCGCGCAACGGCGCGAGGATGAGTTCGCCGGCTTCGGCCATCAGGCCGCCGACCACGACGACCTCCGGGTTGAGCAGGTTCACCACGCCGGCGACCGCGACACCGACCCGGCGGCCGGCGTCCTCGATCACCCGGCGGCAGCCGAGGTCGCCGCCCTGCGCGCGGGTCACGATGTCCTTCAGACGCAGGGGTCCGTGGGACGCGGCGAGGCTGTTGATCAGCGCCCGCGAACCGACGAACGTGTCCAGGCAGCCGCGGTTGCCACACCGGCAGATCGGGCCGTTCTCGTCGATCGTGACGTGCCCGATTTCGCCCGCCGTACCGGCCGAACCGCGGAAGACCTCGCCGTCGATCACCAGGCCGGCGCCGACGCCGTAGGAGAACTTCAGGTAGCAGCCGTTGCGTACGCCGCGGAGCGCGCCGGCTCGCAGTTCGCCCAGGGCCGCGAGGTTCGCGGTGTTGTCGAGCGCGACCGGGGCGCGCAGATAGCCGGACATCGCCTCGGCCACGTTGACGCCGCGCCAGCCGGGGAGCACTGCGTCGGAACCGGCCTCGCCGCTCACCGAGTCGACCGGCATCGGCAGCCCGAACCCGATCGCGGAGACGTCCTCGACGCCGGAGGCGACCGTCTCGGCCAGGTCGGCGAGCAGCCGCGCGGCGCGCTCCATGCCGTCGTCGGCGACGTGGTCGGCCTGCAGTGGCATCAGTTGCCGGGTGAGGATCTCGCCCGACTCGTTGGCGATCGCGACCCGGACATCACGCTCGCCGAAGGTGATCCCGGCCAGCAGTCCACCGCCTGACGCGAGGGAGACCAGCACGGCTCGGCGGCCGTTGCGGATGCTGCGGGACAGGCCCACCATGCCGGCCTGGTCCAGCTCCCGGACCATGTTCGACACGGTGGCGGCGGACAGGCCGGACGCGGCGGCGATCTCGACCTGGGTCAGTGGGCCGTGCTCGCGGACCACGCCGAGAACGCGCGCACGGTTGGCTTCGCGCAGCGAAGCCTGCGAGCCCGGCGCCGGGCGGGTTGCGTTCATTACATAAAGATAACGGATCGCGGGGCGTGCGCGGCCGCCCACCGCTCGTGAACCAGAAACCTCATCCGCAACCTCGCCGTCAGTACCCCACTGGAACGTTCCATCGGCGACAGTAGACCACTCGCCGCACGGGCTGCTGGAGGTGAGCGCTCACACGGTCAGGGCGAGTGTCAGCAGCGCTACGGGGAGGGCCAGCTCGACGGTCGCGCCGAGGACGTCACCGGTGCTGCCACCCAACGCCGACCGGGCTCGGCGGGTGGTCTGAAAGCTGGTGAGGACGGCTAAAAGGACGGCCGCGATAGCACCTGCGATGCGAGCCGGCTCGGGCCAGGTCAGGACGAGCGTTGCCGCCAGTACGACGACAGTCGCGAGAGCCGCCGTACCGGGGCTGACGGTGCCGGCGACGACGTTTCCGAGACCGTCGGGGCGGGCGGCGGGGACCGACGTGCGGCAGGACCAGGGGAGGGTCAGGCGGCTCGCGGTGGTGGTGATCAGGACGGCTTGCCAGCCGAAACCGGCCTGGAGACACGCGGTCAGCCCGGCGACGTCGAGCAGCAGTACGCCGACGATCGCGACCACACCGAACGGGCCGATGTCGCTCTGCTTCATGATCCGGAGCATCGTCTCGCGATCCCGGCGGCTGCCGAGGGCGTCGGCGAAGTCGGCCAGCCCGTCGAGGTGCAGGGCGCCGGACATCCCGGCGACGACCAGGATGCCGAGAACGGCGGCCAGCAGGTCCGCGTCCGGTCGGACGAGTTGTACGAGTGCGACCACGCCGGCTGCGAATCCGCCCACCACGGCGCCGACGAGCGGGCCGAGGATCATCGCTCGTCCTCCCACCGTTCGGTCAACCCGGGAAGGCATTCCGGCGGGGAGCACCGTCAGGGTGCCGAAGGACAACCGGAGCGCGTCGAGCGTCATGTCAGTGGGAGGGTTCGGCCGGCCACTGTCCACAGGACCTGGTCGGACGCCAGTGAGATGGTGGTGTTCAACCGGCCCATCAGGTCGCGGAACAGCCGGGTGCCGGGGTCGGCGGGGACGATGCCGGAGCCGACGTCGTTGCTGACGGCAACCACGTGGCGGGGTGTCGCCGACCAGGCGGCGGCGAGCCCGGCGATGCGCTGCTCGACGAGGTCGGCGCGGGACAAGTCGGACCAGACATCGACGTCGTCCATGGTGCGCGAGAGCCAGAGGGTCAGGCAGTCGATCAGCAGGGGAGGGCCGGCCGACTCGAGCAGCGGGACGAGGTCGATCGTCTCGGCGAGGCCCCAGGAGGCGGGCCGGCGGGTCTGGTGGATGGCGACACGGGCGGCCCACTCGGCGTTGCCCGAGTCGTTTCCGCCGGTCGCGACGTACACGACGTCGGGTACGGCGGACAGCAGGCGCTCGGCGGCGATCGACTTACCGGAGCGCGCGCCGCCGAGGACCAACGTGCGCTGATCAGTCATTGCCCCTCCTGGACTCGAAAACCACCGGCGCCTCGAAGGCCGCCTTCCTGGCGGTACGCCGGAAGGCGTTCAGCATCGGCCGTCCGAGCGTCAGCACCAGCATCGCGGACAGGATCCCGCGCGGGATGTCCCAGCCGAGCGACGTCGCCACCACGAACAGGAGGTACCGGTGCAGGTTCTCCGCCAGGTCGTCGCCCGGCACGAACGAGAAGTTGCTGCCGAACGTCGCGTACGGCCAGAACCACAGGTTCATGATCACGCCGTACAGCACGCCCGACACCAGCGAGTACGCCGCGAGCAGGAGCAACTCCAGTCGCCCGCCGGCTCGCGGCAGGAGCCCGGCGAGGCACCCCACCCACGCGCACGCGAACATCTGGAACGGCATCCACGGCCCGACCCCGCCGCTGATGAGCGCTCCGCCGAGCAACGACACCGCACCGAGGACAAAGCCGAACCCGGCGCCGAACGCGCGTCCTGCCAGTACGAGCAGGAAAAAGCCCGGCTCGAGTCCCGCCGTACCTGGGCCGAGGGCACGTAGGGCTGCGCCGACCGCCGCGAGCATGCCGACCAGCGAGATCACCTTCGCGTCGATCCCGGACTCGGACAGCTCCGCGAGGACGACGGCCACCAGCAACGGGAGCAGCAGGACGAACAGCCACGGAGCGTCCGTCGTGTGCCCGATCGCGGACGCGCCCTCCTGCGCCGTCCGGAAGAACAACGGCCAGGCGAAGGCGAGGACGCCGACGAGCGACGCGACCAGTAGCGCGAGCGTGCTCCGTGGCTTCAGCTGGATGAGTCTCACGATGCGCGGCCCAGGGCGTCGGCGACCTCGCCGACGGTCAGGAACGGCAACGGTGCCAGGATCTTCGCGACCTGCGGCGCGAACGCGGGGGAGCCGGCGATCACCTCCGCCGTCTCGCCGTCGCTCACCAGGTCGCCGTCCGCGAGCACCATCACGCGGGTGGCTACCTCGGCCACCATCTCCACGTCATGCGTCGACAGCACCACTGCGTGACCTGCAGCTGCGAGCTCACGCAGAATCGACACCAGCCGTCGCTTGGCGCCGTAGTCCAGTCCACGCGTCGGCTCGTCCAGCAGCAGCAACGGCGGCGCACCGCACAGTACGACGGCCAACGCCAGACACAGCCGCTGTCCCTCGGACAGATCCCGCGGGTGCAACTCCAGCGAGACATCCGGCGCCAGCCGCTCGAGCAGCGCCCGGCAACGTCCCGCGGGCACCTTGAAGTCGGCGTCGGCGTTGGCGCACTCGTCGGCCACTGTGGCGGAGTAGAGCAAGTCAGCCGGCTCCTGCGGCACCAGTCCGACCGCCTTGACCAACCGATCCGGCTTGGTACGTCGTGGGTCCGCGCCGGCCGCAGTCGCCGTACCGGACCGGACTGGCACGATCCCCACCAGTGCGTTCAGCAGTGTCGACTTACCTGCACCGTTGCGGCCCATCAGAGCGACGACTTCGCCGGCCTTCACGGTCAGCGAAACCCCACGCAGTGCCATGACCTCGCCATAGCCAACGACCAGGTCGGTGCAGCGCGCCAGTTCCGCACCCAGTGCAGCTGTCGGCCGTGCCGGCGCAGTCGAGTCCAGCTGGCCCCGCATGGTCACCGCAGCCCGCCGTGCATCCCGAACAGACAGGGGGAGAGGTGACCATCCAGCCAGCCGGCCCAGCTCTACGACCGGCGGCGCGACTGGTGCGTTCACCATCCGCTCGGCCGGCAGTCCAGTCGACACCGCGCCAGCACCACCAGGTACTTCGATCACTCGGTCGGCGTACTGGACCACTCGCTCGAGTCGGTGCTCAGCCATGACCACCGTGACGCCCAGGTCGTGCACCAGTCGCTGCAGCGCGGCCAGCACCTCCTCGGCCGCCTGCGGGTCCAGCGCCGACGTGGGCTCGTCCAGCACGAGCACTGCGGGGTGAGAGGTCAGCGCTGCCCCGATAGCGGTCCGCTGCCGCTGGCCACCCGACAACGAGCTCAGCGCGCGGTCCCGTACGTCGGCCAGCCCCAGCAGGTCCAGCGTCTCCTCGACCCGCCGCCGCATCACGTCCGACGCCACACCGAGCGACTCCATGCTGTACGCCAGTTCGTCCTCGACCGTGTCGGTGACGAACCCGGCCATCGGGTCCTGTCCGACCATCCCGACCACGTCGGCGAGGTCCCGCGGGCGGTGCTCCCGGGTGTCCCGGCCGTCGACCAGTACCCGGCCGGTCAGGGTGCCGCCGGTGAAGTGCGGTACCAGTCCGTTGATTGCCCGGAGCAACGTGGACTTGCCGGAGCCGGTGCGCCCGATAACCAGCGCCAGCTCGCCTTCGGGCACGGTGAAGCTCACGTCCCGCAGCGCCGGCGCCCGAGCGCCGTCGTACGTCACTGTCACCTGGTCGAACTCGATCATGCGACCGCCTTCTTCAACGGCGGCGCGGCCAGCGCGGGCACCAGTCCGATCAGTACGCCGACAACCGGTAGCACTGGCACCGGTGGGACCACCAACGGCCCGGGAAGCAGCAGACCGTGCACGCCACGGACCGCGGCGCCCACCATCACGCCCGCAGCCGCCGCACCGGCCATGACGACAAGCCACTCGGGCAGCGCCCACGGATCGGGCCGGTACCGTGTCCGCGCGACCCGCTGGCGTCCGATCGCCATGGCACCTATTGCCAGCAGTACGCCGACAGTCAACGCACCGCCCGCGAGTGGGAAGGCCATCGAGTCGGTCAGCAGCGCGTAGACGCCGAGCAGGATCCCGAGGAGCCCTAGCAGCACGCAGAGCGCTGTGAGTCGACGCTGCGCTCGCGGTGCATGTGCCGTACGACCGTAGCCTCGGGAGTCCATTGCGGCGGCGAGCTCGACCGAGCGGTCCAGAGCGCCTTCGAGGACCGGCATGGCCGTCGTACGGAAGGATGCGCGCGTGCGGCCGCGGAGGCGGCGGGCAGCGCGGACGCGGCGGCCGTCTGTCACCAGTTGCGGTGCGAACGTCAGCGCCACCACGCAGGCCACGCCCATCTCGTACAGGGCCCCGGGCAACGACTTCAGTAGCCGCCGTGGGCTGGCCAGTGCGTTGGCCGCGCCGACGCAGCAGAGCATGACGGCGAGCTGCGCACCGTCGTACAGGGCGGTCAGGAGTGCCTCGGCGCTCACCTCACCGCCCAGCTTCACGCCGGCGGCCCACGCGGGCAGGGGGATCTGCGGCAGTGTGAACAGGATCGTGTTGCCCTGCGAGCGCGTGGACAACAGTGCCTGCAGTACTACCCGGACGGCGATGACGAGCAGACCGAGCTTCAGGAACGCGGTGAAGCTGTGCGCCCACGGAGCGTCGCTGCGGCGCGCTGACACCACGAATCCGGTGACAGCCAGGATGAGGACCAGCAGGACCGGGTTCCGGGTCCTGCTGGCCGCTACCGCCATGCACAGCGCCCACAGCCACCAGGCCCCCGGGTGGAGTGCCCGGGGGAGCGTGAGGCTGTCGACGGCGCGCATGACCTAGCCGCTTACTTGGCCGCGGTACGACGGCGGTTGAGGACGAACCCGCCACCAGCCAGCAGTACGACGACGATCGCCGCGATGATGATCCCGGTCCACGGGGTCCCACCGCCGTCGTCCTTGGTGCTGGCGGCCGGAGTCGCGGTCGAGCCGACGGCCGCAGCGATCTGGAGAGTGACCTGTGCATCAGTGGCGGGGACCTTGATGTTCTTCACCTGGTCGCCGCAGCCCTTCGACGGGTAGCCGGCGACCCCGCAGGTCAGACCCTTCTCGATCCGGACCGGTGCGACCGCGGCGAGGATCTTCGCGCCGTTCGCCGTCGCGTCCGTCACGACGCAGGTGCCGGTCGCCGCGGGCGGTGTCTCACCGGAGACCGCGTCCTCCGGCGTCCCGGGGTCGACGACCACGGCGACCCGCTTCTTGCCGGTCTCGGCCGGGGTCTTGCCACAGATCGCGTCGAAGTCGCCCGCGGCCCGCGGTACCCGCGGCTTGGCGCCGCCGACGGCGAACCGCCAGCCCTCGACGCCCCCGTCCGCGGGGACGTAGGCGTCGGCGCCCTTCTGGGAGAACGCCCACTGGCCGTTCGTCCACTGGTAGTAGCCCCAGAAGCGGTAGCCGTCCTCGGCGGTGGCAGCGCCGGCGGTGGTGGCGACGGTCCCCGCCAGCAGGAAACCCGCCAGCAGGCTGAGGACCAGTCGTACGGTCCGGCGGTGCCCCCTGAAGTGCGCTGTGAAGTGCGCCGGGAGAGGTGCAGTCATGATGAGTCCTCGGTCGGGCCGCAGCCCGGTGGAGGAGGTCCCGCCTGCACCGGCAGGGTGGGGCTCCACCCGCGGGCCACGGCGGGTAGTTGAGCCTGACTGCCTGCGTCACAGTGTTCCGGCTCGCCACCCTGACCCTTGCGGGTCGAGGGTGGCCTACGGTTGCGGGTCAGCGCCGGACTCGGACCGGCTTCCCTGTGACGCAGGCGTGTGGTTCGACCGAACTCTACTCCGACCTCTACTCGGCGCTCGACAAACTCATCGGGCCGTACACTTCCCGGCCGTCCTCCAGCAGGTACACCTGGCCGACGCCGCGGTCGGCCAGATCGCGCCAGACCTCACCCAGCCAGCTCTCGGCGTCACCCTGCGCCGAGAAGTCCGCGCCGCCGACCTCACCCGGGTCGACCAGCGCGCCGCTCGCGGTCTCGAACCGCCAGCTCCAGCTCACGAGTTCGGCCGCTTCTGCGGGGCGTTCTGCGCGGTCTTCGCCGGGTCGCGCTCGACGATGTGGCCGAGCACCTCGTCGATCCGCTTCAGCAGCGCGTCGTCCAGCTTCACGCCGGAGGCCTTCACGTTCTCCGTCACCTGCTCGGGCCGGGAGGCGCCGATGATGGCCGAGGAGACGTTCGGGTTCTGCAGCACCCAGGCGATCGCCAGCTGGGACAGCTCGAGGCCGGCCTCCGCGGCGAGTGGTTTCAGCTCCTGCACCCGGCCGAGCACGTCGTCGTTGAGGAACCGCTTGATCATGTTGGCGCCGTTGGCGTCGGTGGCCCGGGAGCCCTCCGGCGGCTGCTGACCGGGCAGGTACTTACCGGTGAGCACGCCCTGCGCGATCGGTGAGAACACCACCTGGCCGATGCCGAGCTCCTCCGACGCCGGCACGACCTCGCCCTCGATGACCCGCCACAGCATCGAGTACTGCGGCTGGTTGGAGACGAACGGGATGCGCAGCTCGCGGGCCAGCCGGTGGCCCTCCTGCAGCTGCTCCGCGGTCCACTCCGAGACGCCGATGTACAGCGCCTTGCCCTGCCGGACGACGTCGGCGAAGGCCTCCATCGTCTCCTCGAGCGGCGTCTCGGTGTCGAAGCGGTGCGCCTGGTACAGGTCGACGTACTCGGTCTGCAGCCGCTTCAGGGAGGCGTTGATCGACTCGTGGATGTGCTTGCGGGACAGGCCGGTGTCGTTCGGTCCGCCGGGACCGGTCGGCCAGTAGACCTTGGTGAAGATCTCCAGCGACTCGCGGCGCTCGCCGGCCAGTGCCTCGCCGAGCACCGACTCGGCCTTGGTGTTGGCGTAGGTGTCGGCGGTGTCGAACGTCGTGATGCCGGCCTCCAGGGCCGCCCGCACGCAGGCCCGGGCCTGCTCGTTCTCCACCTGGGAGCCGTGCGTCAGCCAGTTGCCGTACGAGATCTCGCTGACCTTGAGACCACTGTTGCCCAGATAGCGGAAGTCCATACCCCTGACCCTACTGGCCAACCCCGCTCGGCGCGGGTCAGGACGGCTTCTCGCCGCGCTTCACCATCGGCTTCGGCAGCCGCCAGCGGCGCATCTGCATGGTCCGCCGGACCGCGTAGAACCCGAGACCCTTGGTGGACTCCTTCGGGTACTTGATCGCGACCTGCTTCTTCAGCCCCGCGGTGAGCAGGAACCAGTCCGCCGCGATCAGCAGGATCATCGCCAGGAACAGCAGGTTCACGACGCCGGCCAGCCAGAGGAACTGCCGCGAGAACACCACGCCGACCAGCGAGACCACCAGCAGGATCGGCAGCGCGAACTCCATCACCGAGTAGCGGGCGTCCACATAGTCCCGGGCGAACCGCTTGACCGGGCCCTTGTCGGCGGCCGGCAGATACCGGTCGTCGCCGGTCTGCATGGCCGACTGCATCTTGGCCCGCTCGGTCCGCATCTTCTCCCGGCGGATCGCCGAGGCCTCCCGGCGGTTGGCCGGCTTCTTGAAGGCGGCCTTGCGGGCCGCCTCCGCCTCCTTGCGGCTCGGCGTCGGCCGTCCCTTGCCGCCCGGCTTGCCCTGGGACTCGGCGGGTACGGTGGTATCTGTCTCAGACTTGGTACGACGGAACACGGGGTCAGAACCTCATTCGCAGGGCAGGTCGCGAGTCGGGGTGGTCCCCGGACCTGGGCACCACTTTATCGGGGCCTGTCCTGATGGTGTGGTGACCCGGTGGGACATAGGGTGGATGGCACGCACGCCGGGTCGTCACTCCGGCACAGAAGGGGTACGGATATCGATGAGCATCTTCAAGCGGATGTCGACGATCTTCAAGGCCAAGGCGAACTCCGCCCTGGACAAGGCCGAGGATCCTCGCGAAACCCTTGACTACTCGTATCAGAAGCAGCTGGAGCTGCTGCAGAAGGTGCGGCGTGGGGTGGCCGACGTCGCCACCAGCCGCAAGCGGGTGGAGCTGCAGGCCTCCCAGTTGCAGTCCCAGTCGGCCAAGCTGCAGGAGCAGGCGCAGAAGGCGCTCTCGATGGGCCGCGAGGACCTGGCCCGCGAGGCCCTGACCCGCAAGTCCGGCCTGCAGGGCCAGATCGACGACCTGCAGACGCAGCACGCGCAGCTGCAGGGCGAGGAGGAGAAGCTGACGCTCGCCTCCCAGCGGCTGCAGGCCAAGGTCGAGTCCTTCCGGACCCGCAAGGAGACCATCAAGGCCACCTACACCGCGGCCGAGGCGCAGACCCGGATCAACGAGGCCTTCTCCGGCATCTCCGAGGAGATGAGCGACGTCGGCCTCGCGGTGCAACGCGCCGAGGACAAGACCCAGCAGATGCAAGCCCGGGCCGGTGCGATCGACGAGCTGCTCGCCTCCGGCGCGCTCGACGACGCCAGCGGCACGGTGAAGGACAACATCAGCCTGGAGCTGGACCGGATGTCGTCCGGCTCCGACGTGGAGAACGAGCTGGCCGCGATGAAGGCCCAGCTCTCCGGCGGCGGCGCGCCGAAGGAGCTCTCCGGTGAGGCCCAGCAGTCCACTCAGCAAGCCGCTCAGCAGCCCGCCCAGCCAGTGCAGCAGCCGGTGACGGAGCCGGTGCGACCTCAGGACGGAGATGTTCGGTGATCGTTCGCATCATGGGTGAAGGTCAGTGGCGACTGGCCGACGAGAAGCTGGACGCGCTGAACGCGGTCGACGGCGACCTGGAGAAGGCGGTGTCCTCCGGCGAGCAGGCGGCGTACCAGGCCGCGTTCGCCGCGCTGCTGGACTTCGTCCGGTCCGGTGAGAAGGTGCCCGACAACGAACTGCACGACTCCGACGCCATCCTGCCCCCGTCGGACAGCTCGCTCGCCGAGATGCGCGAGCTGATCAGCGGCGACGGCCTGATCGCGGGCTGAGCCAGAACACGACCAGCACGACTCGCACGACTCCGATCGTCCGACCCCGACCCGGCGGCTGATCACCTCGAGTAGTCGGAAACAGACCCCCAGGACCCGCGAAATACGGGCCTCGGGGGTCTTTTTCGTGCGTCCGGTGGCGGCCGCGTAAACACTCGTCATCAGTGCTGTTGTCCGCCCGATCCCCGTAGTACTGTCTGCATCACGCCGTTGTGGGGGCGGCGTTTGGACGAGGTCCGTGACGGGGTGTGGGTTGGTCACGGGGTTTCGGGTTTCACCTGTGGGGGGTGACTTTGCGTGACTGAATTTGTCATGCCGGAGGGACTGGCCGAGCCGGCTGACCTTCGGCCGGCGCCGTCGGGGGAGCGCCGTCGGCCGGTCTGGGTGGTACCGGACGAAGTACCGGCAGTGGTACCGCGCTCGGCGCGGTACACCGAGGCGCGTTGGGTGGCGAAGTACCGCGTGGCGTCGCTGGCATCCGATCTCGGCGCGGGGGCGATCGGGGCGTCACTGGCACTGATTGCCAGGTTCGGTGCCCAGATCAACCTTGGGTACGTCGTGCTGGGCGCACTGCTACCGGTCGCCTGGCTGGCCTGTGTGGCCCTGCAACGGGGCTACGAGGCGCGGTACTTCGGGACCGGGCCGGAGGAGTTCCGGTCGATCATCCGGGCCGCGGTGGCGCTGACCGCCCTGGTGGCGATCACGTCCTACGCGACCAAGAGCGAGGTTGCTCGTGGGTTCGTCGTGCTGGCAGTGCCGACGACCTGTGTGGCGGCGATGTTCGGGCGCTGGGTGCTGCATCGGCAGATCTCCTGGCGGCGGGTTGCCGGACGGTGTATGCGGAGGGTGCTCGTTGTCGGACGCAACGAGCAGGTGACGACACTGCGCCGGCATCTCGAGGAACGGCCGACGGACGGGTACATCGTGGTGGCCGGCTGCCTGCCGCGCGGAGACGCGCTGGAGGAGGCCGGACTGGAGCAGTTGGGCCGGGCCGAGATGGACATCCTGGCGGCGGTCGACCAGTACGACGTCGAGGTAGTCGCCGTGGCCGCCGACCCGGAGTTGGCCGGACACTCGCTGCGCAAGCTGTCCTGGGCACTGGAACAGCGCGGAGTGGAGCTCATCGTCTCACCGGGCATCGTCGAAGTGGCCGGTCCGCGGATCTCGATCCGCCCGGTCGCCGGCCTGTCGCTGCTGCACCTGGAGCGGCCGTCGGTGAGCGGTGGGCCGCACCTGATGAAGAGCATCTTCGACCGGGTGGTCGGGTGTCTGCTGCTGTTCGCGGTGGCCCCGATCCTGCTGGTGACGGCGGTGCTGGTGAAGTTCACCAGCCGCGGCCCGGTGCTGTTCAAGCAGACCCGGGTGGGGCGCGGCGGCGCGCCGTTCCAGATGCTGAAGTTCCGCACGATGGTCGCCGACGCGGAGGAACGCAAGGCCGAGTTGCACGCGCTGAGCGACGGCAACGGGGTGTTGTTCAAGATCCGCGACGACCCGCGGGTGACGAAGGTCGGCCGGTATCTGCGCCGGTTCTCGATCGACGAGCTGCCGCAACTGGTGAACGTGCTCCGGGGGGACATGTCACTGGTCGGGCCGCGACCGCCGTTGCCCGCCGAGGTGGCGCAGTACCAGATCGACGACGCGCGGCGGATGCTCGTGAAGCCGGGCCTCACCGGCCTGTGGCAGGTCAGTGGTCGTAGCGACCTGACCTGGGAGGAGTCGATGCGGCTCGACCTGCGGTACGCCGACAACTGGTCGATCGCACTGGACCTTCTGATCCTGTGGAAAACCGCACGCGCGGTCCTGGGGAGCGACGGCGCGTACTGAGCGGTGCTTGTTTTCGTGGCTGTGCATTCCCGAGGGGGGAATTCGTGACTGTTGTCTTGGAGAGGTCTGACGTCGCCCGGTCCGAAGCGGCGACTCTGGTGGTCCAGGCGGCAGCCGGCGACCAGGGTGCCTGGAGCCGGCTCGTCGACCACTATGCGCGGCTCGTCTGGGCCGTGACCCGCAGCTTCCGGTTGAGCGACAGCGACGCCGCTGACGTCTCGCAGATGGTCTGGCTGCGGTTGCTCGAACACATCAACCGCGTCGACCCCGAGCGGGTCGGCGCCTGGCTGGTCGTCACCACGCGCCGGGAATGCCTGCGGGTGCTGGCGTTCCGCAAGCGCGTGCTGCTGACCTACGAGGCCACGGCGTTCGAGGGGGTCCCCGGTGACCAGCCGGACCTCGACGCCGAGCTGCTGGCCGGTGAACGCGCGGACGACGTACGACGGGCCCTGGAGAGCTTGCCGGACCGCTGGCAGCAGCTGCTCGGCATGCTGATGGCCGACCCGCCGGCGCCGTACGCGGAGATCTCCGCGACGATCGGGATCCCGATCGGCAGCATCGGCCCGATCCGCGGCCGCTGCCTGGACAAGCTCAGACTGCTGCTTGCCTCCTGAAGCAGCAAGACCGGTCCGGACCGCGTGCGATCAGAGCATGATCCCGGCGGGCCGGCCGGGCGGGGTCGAGGTGCCGCCCCCCGCCGACGAACGCCGACACACCCCCCCGCCCGCCGCCGCCCCC
>NZ_JBSHBJ010000064.1:0-12801 GCF_053611945.1 Kribbella sp. NPDC054772
GGGCCCGCAATCGGGTGCTTGCGGGCCCTTCGGGGACTTGATCAGGCGGACTGGTTCGGCGCGTCCGGGATGTCGTCGTTCTGGCCGTCCAGGTTGTCCAACCCTTCCTTGGCCTTGTCGACGCCGGCGTCGATCTTGTCGCCGTACTTGCCGCCTGTCTTCTCGTCGACGAAGTCGCCGGCCTTGTCCAGGCCCTCGCCGACCTTGTCGCCGTGACCGTCGACCAGGTCGGTGGCCTTGTCCTTCAGGTTCTCGGCCGTGTCCTTGAACTTGTCGAAGATGCCCATCTCGGGGGCTCCCATTCCTGCGTAGTTAAATGCTTACAGACAGCTAGCGGTGATCTTCGCATCTGCAACGCCGGAACTGTGGGATCTCCACGAGCGCCGTGCCCAACCGGTACCGGTCAGGCGCCCGGGGCAACGATCAGGCGCCGTCCTTCGGCTCCGACTCGACGTCGCCGCCGCTGTCGGTCGAGCCGCCGCCGGACTCGACGTCGCCACCGGACTCCACATCGCCGCCGGACTCGACGTCCCCACCGCTGAACTCGACGTCACCGCCGCTCTTCTTCAGCTCGACGTCGCCGCCGCTGCGCTTGGCAGCCGCCACGTCGTCGGCCTTTTCCCCCAGGCCGAGCGCGTCCTTCGCCGCGTCCGACTCTTCCTCGAACGGATTCGTCACTTGGGTTCCTCCCGTAGATATGGTGCGAACTCCAAGGTTCCTACCGAACTTTTCGGGTCATCCACAAGGCTGGTACAGACCTCTTGGCGAACTCTTGGGAAGCGAGCTGCCAGACTGGAGCGATGCCTGCTCCACTCGTCGCCGCGGTTGTCGGCCCCACCGCGGCCGGGAAGTCCGACCTGGCCGTCGCCCTCTCGCAGCGTCTGGGGGGCGAGGTGGTGAACGCCGACGCCATGCAGGTGTACCGCGGGATGGACATCGGTACGGCGAAGATCAGTGCGGCCGAGCGCTCCGGCGTACCCCATCATCTGCTCGACATCCTCGACGTCACCGAGACCGCGACCGTCGCGGAGTTCCAGGAGCTGGCCCGGGCGGCGATCGACGACTGCATCGCCCGTCAGGTCGTACCGGTCCTGGCCGGCGGTTCGGCGTTGTACGTCCGCGCGATCCTCGACGACTTCGTCTTCCCGGGCACCGATCCCGAGGTCCGGGCGCGTCTCGAGGCCGAGCTCGAAGCGAAGGGCTCCGGCGCCCTGCACGCCGAGCTGGCCGCGATCGACCCGAAGGCCGCCGAGCAGATCCTGCCGAGCAACGGCCGCCGGATCGTCCGTGCGCTCGAGGTCGTCGAGATCACCGGCGGCCCGTACGTCGCGACGCTGCCGGAACACCGCTACGTCTACCCGGGCGCGATCCAGCTCGGTCTCGACGTCCCGCGGCCGGTGCTGGACGAGCGGATCGACCGCCGGGTGGACCGGATGTTCGACGCCGGATTCGTCGCCGAGGTGCGAGGTCTGCTGAACAAGGGTTTGATTGAAGGCAGGACGGCCAACCGCGCACTCGGGTACTCACAGGTGATCGCGTTGCTCAACGGTGAGATCGACGAAACGGCGGCCCGGGAGCGGACCGCACAGGCCACGCGCCGGTTCGCGCGCCGGCAGGACTCGTGGTTCCGTAAGGACCAACGGATCACTTGGCTGCCCTACGACGACCCCGATCTGGTGGAGAAGGCACTTCAGGTGATAGCCGAGGGCAACCGCGCGGGCGCCGGCGGCGTAGGTGGGGTAGAAGAAGGCCTGGGGGCCGTCGATGCGAGGGGGTGACCGTGAGGCCGAGTTCCGTGAGTACCTGCTCGCGGACCGCACAAGGCTGATGAGGACGGCCTTGCTGCTCACCGCCGGTGATCTGCATACCGCCGAAGATCTGGTCCAGACCGCCTGCACCAGGGTGTACGTGCACTGGCACCGGATCAAGCACGAGGGCGCCGGGCCGTACGCGCACCGCATCCTGGTCAACGCCTTCCTCGACGAGCGCCGCCGGGCCGGCCGCCACCCCGAGGTGGTGACCGCCGAGACGCTCGAGCCGAGGCTGGCCGACGAACCGGACCAGGCCGACACGCTCGCGGTCCGGGACGCGTTGCTGGATCTCGCGCCACGGCAGCGGGCGGTGCTGGTACTGCGGTACTTCCAGGATCTCGATGTCGCGACCTGCGCCCGGATCCTGGAGTGCACCGAAGGCACCGTGAAGAGCCAGACCGCCAAGGCGTTGAAGCGCCTGAAAGAACTGATGACGGAAGAGACGGGGAGTAGCTGAGACCGCCGATGGACGACGTCAAGAGGTTGTTGGAGGGGTTCGCGGACCGTGCCGCCGATGGGCTGCCGGACGCGGACATCGACGCGGACGTCACCCGCGGACAGCGCGCGCTGCGCCGGATCAAGCGCCGGCGGCGGGCCACCGGCGTGCTCTGTGTCGCCGCCGTGTCCGCACTGGCGCTTGCGGTCGGCAACCAGGTGAAGTGGTGGGGGAACACCGCGGAGGTCGCCGGCGGTACGGCCGAGCCGCGGACCGCCGCGGCGCCGGCTACCCCGCAGGCGGCCGCACCGGCCAAGCCGAAGAGTTCCCAGACGATGTCGATGTTCGGTGCTTCCGTCGCCGAGCTGGTCGCGAACAAGCAGCCGTGGAGCACGATCGACTGCGGTCTCGCGCCGAAGGGCTGGTCGCCGGAGTCGCCGATCGCGGCCAACCACGTCGTACTGTCCCAGCCGGAGATGCGGACGACGGATGTCGCGGCCAAGATCGTCCTGCAAGCGGCCCCGCAGGCGCGGGCGCTGTCGGGTGTGCACGTCACCCAGTCGAGTGGCAAGACTTTCCATCTCGGCACTCTCGACGGTCGGCGGACCGGCCAGGTGAAGCTCGCGAACCAGTGGCTGCTCGTCGAGTTGCCGACTGGAACCGTCGAGTGGCCCGACGACGTACTGCGCCGGTTCCTCGACTCCTGCGCGGTCAGTTAGGCGCGCCAGAAGTAGCGCGCGGCCGCCACGTGAGATAGGCAAGGGCTTGTCCCTGTCCCGCCGACCTCGTGTGGGGTAATTCGTGAAGAAGCTGGTCGCATCCCTGTCCGCAGGTGCCCTCGTCCTGTCCGGTCTGAGCAGTCTGAACAGTTCGGCCCTGGCCGCTCCACCCACCCCGACGCCGCGGCAACCGACCGCGATCGGGTACGGCGGTGCGGTGTCCTCGGTCGATCCCGACGCGACGAACATCGGTCTCGACGTCCTGCGTCGTGGTGGTAACGCGGTCGACGCCGCGGTCGCCACCGCCGCGGCCCTCGGTGTCACCGAGCCGTACTCGGCCGGCATCGGCGGCGGTGGGTACCTCGTGTACTACAACGCCAAGCAGCACAAGGTGTTCACGATCGACGGCCGCGAGACCGCGCCCGCGACGATGCCCTCGGACGCGTTCATGAACAAGTCCACCGGTCAGCCGTATCCCTTCGCGCAACTGGTGACGTCGGGCGTGTCGATCGGCGTACCGGGATCGCTCGCGACCTGGGACAGCGCCCTGAAGCAGTGGGGTTCGGTGCCGCTCGGCAAGGCGCTGCAGCCGGCCGCGGACCTGGCCGAGCGTGGATTCGTGGTGGACCCGACGTTCCGCCTGCAGACGTTGGAGAACAAGGACCGCTTCGCGCAGGTCGTGCCGACCGCCAAGCTGTTCCTCCCGAACGGCGACGCGCCGCAGGTCGGTTCGCTGTTCAAGAACCCCGAGCTCGCCGCGACGTACAAGCTGATCGGTCAGCAGGGTCCGTCGGTGTTCTACAACGGCCCGCTCTCCGGTGAGATGGCCGCCGTCGCGCAGAACCCGCCGAAGACTGCGAACGCCACGCTGCCGTTCTTCCCCGGTTACCTGCACGCGAGCGACCTCGCGGCGTACAAGGCGATCGATCGCACGCCGACGAAGGTCCGGTACGACGGCCTTGACGTCTACGGCATGCCCCCGTCGTCATCCGGCGGAATCACCGTCGGCGAGGCGCTGAACATCCTGCAACCGCAACACCTGAGGCAGCAGTCGACCACGCAGGCCTTGCACACGTACCTCGAGGCGTCGGCGCTCGCCTTCGCGGACCGTGGCGCGTACATCGGTGACTCCGCGTACGTCGACGTACCGCAGAAGGAGCTGCTGTCGCCTGGGTTCGGCGCGGAGCGGTCGTGCCTGATCGACCCGCAGAAGGCGGCGAGCAAGCCGGTGGCCGCGGGCTCGCCGGACGGAAAGTACTCGCACTGCGGCAAGGGCAGCGCGGTCGAGCAGCGGCCTGACACCGAGGGCCGGTCGACGACGCATCTCGTTGCGGCCGACAAGTGGGGCAACGTGGTCTCGTACACGCTGACCATCGAGCAGACCGGTGGCAGCGGGATCACCGTTCCGGGTCGTGGGTTCCTGCTGAACAACGAGCTCACGGACTTCTCCGCCGTACCCGACCCGAAGGACCCGAACAGCGTGCAGGCGGGGAAGCGGCCGCGGTCGTCGATGTCGCCGACGATCGTGCTGCGCGGCGGCAAGCCGTACATCGCGATCGGTTCGCCGGGTGGCTCGACGATCATCACGACCGTCCTGCAGACGCTGACGAACCGGCTCGACCGTGGCATGACGCTGCCGCAAGCGATCGCGGCGCCGCGGGCGTCGCAGCGCAACACCGCGTCGGTGACCGCGGAGCAGTCGTTCATCGACAAGTACGGCGCGGCGCTGGCGCCGTACGGTCACACGTTCACGCCGGCTGGTGCGCCCGGGAGCTCGGCCGCGGAGATCGGTGCGGTCGCGGCGCTGGAGTTCCTGCCCGGCGGTGGGATTCTCGCCGCCGCGGAGCCGTCGCGACGTGGTGGGGGAGCAGCTGGAACGGCCTGGCCGTCAAAGTGAGGTGACGATCGCGGCGACCAGGGCGACCCGTTCGCTCAGGCTCGCCGCGATCACCTGCTCGTGGACGGCGTGGGCGCCCTTGCCGACAGGCCCCAGGCCGTCCAACGTGGGGACGCCCAACCATCCGGTCAGATTGGTGTCGGCCGCGCCGGACGCGGCCGCGCCACCGACCTCCTGCCCGACGGACCGCCCGGCCGCGGCCACCTTCGCCAGCAGTTCGTCGATCGCCGACGACGGCTGCCACGCCGGCCGGTTCGACATCACCCGTACCTGCAGCTGAGCGTCCCGCACCGGCTGCAAGGCAGCCACCGCCGCCAGCACAGCCTCTTCGGTCGATGGATCGACAAAGCGGAACCCGATGTCGGCCGCCGCAGCCCCCGCTACGACGTTGGTCCGCCCGCCACCCGTGATGGTGCCGACGTTGCACAGCACGTCGTCGTGCTCCGCGACGATCTTTCGCACGGCGATCAGCTGATCGACGAGCTCGTCGATCGCCGAGACACCGCTTTCCGGATCGAGCGCCGCGTGCGCCTCACGGCCGCTGACCTCGATGCGGACCCGGGTGCTGCCCCAGCGCGAGGTCTTGAGGTCGCCGTTCGGGTGCGGCGGTTCGAGCCCGAACGCGGCGTACACGCCCTTGGACTCTTCCGTCACGAGGGCGCGGGCCGAAGGTGAGCCGACCTCCTCGTCCGCCACGACGATGACGCGGACGGGGCGGTGGTCCTGGTCGGCGATCTGCTCGAGAGCGGTCTCGAGGACGACGAGGCCGCCTTTCATGTCGAAGACGCCGGGCCCGTGGATGATGCCGTCCGCCTCGCGCCACGGCATCGCGTCCTGCAGTTGGCCGATCGGCCAGACGGTGTCGTGGTGCGCGAGGAACAGCAGCGGAGCGTCCTCGGTGCGCGCGCCGCGACCGGGGAAGTCCGCCACCAGATGGTCGCCGGTTGGGTGCTGGTCGCGACGGACGGTCGCGCCGAGCTCGGCGTACCGCGTGGCGAGCCGGTCGGCGAACGCGTTCAGGACGGCTGCGTCGCCGGTCGGGGTCTCCGCGCCGACGTACTCCCGGAGTCGCTGAATGATCATAGATAGTCAACGTATCATCATCTGAGCACCGATTGACTAGGGTGAGATGTGCGGGATTTACTCAGGATATGAATCGTATCTCTGAGGTGAGCTTCCGCGCGGTCTCGCTCACCACGGCGTCGCGGTTCGCCGAGGCCTCGGCGTTGTACCGCGCGGTCTTCGGCTACCTCGACCCGGCGTACGGGCTGAACCCGCGATTGCTCGGCGCGCTGGCGAGCAACGGCGGATCGGTGGTCGGCATCCTCGACGAGAGCGACCGGCTGGTCGCGTTCGCCTACGGCTTCTGCGGCACCGACCGGCGCGGCTTCTACCACTACTCGCAGTCGGCCGTGGTGGCTGCCGACCATCAGGGCCACGGCCTCGGCCGGATGCTCAAGCACGCCCAGCGCGAAGTTGCCCTCAGCCACGGCATGTCGCGGATGCGCTGGACCTACGACCCGACGCAGATCCGCAACGCGCACTTCAACCTCGACGTCCTGGGCGCCCGCGGCCGCTGGTTCGCCCCGGACATGTACGGTCCCGGCACCGACCGCGTCGTCGTCGAGTGGGACCTGAGCCAGGAGCAGCCCGCCGCGCTCGACGAGTCCGAGCTGACCCAGCTCGTCGTGCCGGACGACCCTGCCGAGCTTCGCCGCGCGTTCGAGGAACTGCTCGGCAGGGGACTGGCCGCCGTCTCGTGCCGCCGGCTGCCGGACGGCACGGGCGCCTACTATTTCGGGCCGGTCGACGATGCCTGACGACCCGCGCAACCGCGAGCTCGCCAGTCCCCAGGAGCGGTACGACGCCCGTCTGCAGCGCCGCTCGTCGACGCTCCTGCAGCGCCGGGTGGTCGAGCAGGAACGCGCCTCGATCGACGAGGCGCTGGACCAGATCCTCGCCGACGAGTCGATCGCGCAGGCCGCGGCCCGGATCGTCGCGGCCCGCCGGCGCTTCATCATCGGCTCGGCGAAGTCGTACTCGTACGCGTCCCTTTTGGCCTTCGACCTCGGGGTCGGACTGTCCCAGGTCACGCTGGTCGACGGCACCGTCGTCCGCGGCGTCGACGTGCTGTCCGACGTCCGGTCCAACGACCTGATGGTCGCGTTCTCCTTCCGCCGGTACCGGCGCGACACCGTCGACATCGCCCGCCGCTTCGTCGACGCCGGTGGCGAACTGGTCGCGGTGACGGACTTCGAGGACGCGCCGCTCGCGAAGATCGCCGACCAGTCCATCTACGTCGCCACCGGAAGCGCGTCGTACGTCGACTCGCCGACCGTCGTCGCATCGGTCCTGCATGTGCTCGCGACGCTGACCACGGCCAGTGCGAAGGGCGCCCGGCGGAGGCTGATGGAACGGGACCGGCTGAACACGGAGCTGGGGTTGTATGTCAACTGACCTGAAGGTGGTCGCGGCGCGGCTGCACCGGGTGCGGATGCCGCTGGTGCACGCGTTCCGGACGAGTTCGCACCGCAAGACGTTCCTCGACCACATCCTGGTCGAGCTGACCGACGCCTCGGGCGCGACCGGCTGGGGCGAGATCGCGTCGTCCTCCGATCCGTACTACGCACCCGAGACGGTCGAGACCTGCTGGCACATCGCAGAGCGGTACCTGCTTCCAGCCGTCCTCGGCGCGACCTGGGAGCACCCTGAGCAGGTCAGTGCGCGATGGGCCAAGGTGCGCGGCAACCAGTTCGCCAAGGCCGGTGTCGACATGGCGGTTTGGGTGCTTTGGGCAACAGTTCGCGAACGGTCGCTGGCGGCGGCCCTCGGCGGCACCCGGTCGGAGGTGGTGGCGGGGGTCTCGCTCGGCATCGAGCCGACGATCGACGATCTGCTGGCGGAGGTCGAGCGCCAGGTCGCGGCGGGGTATCCACGGGTCAAGCTCAAGATCGCTCCCGGCTGGGACGTCGAACCGGTCCGGGCCGTGCGAACGGCGTACCCGGATCTCGATCTGCATGTCGACGCCAACGGGATCTACACCGCGGCGGACCTGGCGCAGCTGCGACGGCTCGACGAGTACGGGCTGACGATGATCGAGCAGCCGTTCGGCCCGCGTGATCTGCTCACGCACGCCGCACTGCAGCGCACGATCGGTACGCCGGTGTGCCTCGACGAGAGCATCGAGACGGTCGACGACCTGGAGACAGCGCTGGCGCTAGAAGCGCTGCAGGTCCTGAACATCAAGGTGTCGCGGATGGGCGGCCTGACCGCGGCCCGCGCGGCGCACGATCGGGCGCAGGACGCCGGGCTCGGGGTCTGGTGTGGCGGGATGCACGAGTTCGGCATCGGCCGGCTCGCGAACGTCGCGCTGTCCAGTCTCCCCGGGTTCACCCTCCCATCGGATGTGTCCGCCTCGGAGAAGTACTACGCCCGGGACATCGTCGAACCCCCGGTGGTCGCGGTCCAGGGCGTCGTACAGGTGCCCGGGGCAACCGGTCTCGGGCATACCGTGGACCGGGCGCTGATCGCCCAGAACACGGTCGACGAGCTGACCCTCGGACCAGAACAGGAGTGATTCCATGCGGGTGGCAGTGACCGGCGGCCTGGTCGTCGACGGGACCGGCGCCGATCCGAGCCCCGCGACCGTGCTGGTCGAGGACGACCGCATCACCGCGCTGCTGCCACCCGGTGAGGTGCCGTCCGGAGCCGAGATCATTGATGCCACGGGCAACATTGTCGCACCGGGGTTCGTCGATCTGCACTCGCACGCGGATTTCAGTCTGGACACGAGTCCGGCCGCCGAGTCGCAGCTCGCCCAGGGCGTCACCACGCTGGTCGCGGGCAACTGCGGCTGGTCGCCGTTCCCGGTCACCGACCTCGACACCCTCCGCGCCGGTACGGCGTTCCTCGGGTCGGAGCACGCCTGGTCGTGGACCGATCTCGCCGGCTTCGCTGCAACGTTGGAACCCGCGGTGAACCTGGCGCTCCAGGTCGGCCACTGCACGCTGCGGATCGCCGCGATGGGTAGCGCCCAGCGGCCGCCGACGCCGGACGAACTCCGGCTGATGCAGGACCTGCTGCGAGCCGCCGCGGACCAGGGTGCGGTGGGTTTCTCCACCGGGCTCATTTACGCCCCGGGCGCCTACGCGTCGCCGGAGGAGGTCGCCGCGCTGGTCGCGACCGCCGCCGACTGCGGACTCCTCTACTCGACCCACATCCGCAACGAGGTCGCCGGCCTGTTGGACGCGCTGGACGAAGCGATCGGCGCGGCCCGGGCCGGTGGTGCGCGGCTCGAGGTCTCGCATCTGAAAGCCGTTGGTCAGGCCAACCACGGCCTCGTCCACGCGGCGCTCGACCGGCTGGATCGCGCCGCCGACGTCGACCTCGGCTGGGACGCCTACCCCTACACCGCCACCAGTACGACGCTCACCACGAGACTCCCGACCTGGGCGCTGGCCGGCGGCACGCTCCTCGACCGCCTCGCCGACCCGGTCGAGCGTTCACGGATCGCCGACGCGCTCCGCGCGGACAGTCTGCTCTCGCCGGATTCGGTCGTGATCGCATCGCTGCCGCCCGGCCGCTACGAGGACAGCCGCGGCCTCAGCCTCGCCGACATCGCCCGGAACGACGGTGTCGACGCCGCCGAGATCGTGCTCCGCATCCTCGAATCGCACGAAGCCGCCGTCAGCGTCGTCAACCACGCCATGGACGAGGACGACGTCACCACGGTGCTCGAACACCCGAAGACGGCGATCGCGAGCGACGGCTGGATCATGGACGCCACCGGCCCCGGCCACCCGCACCCGCGGAACTTCGGCACGTTCCCGCGCGTCCTCGGCCACTACGCCCGCGACCGCGCCGTGCTCACCCTCCCCGAAGCGATCCGCCGGATGACGGCCCTCCCCGCGTCCCGCCTCGGCTTCACCGACCGCGGCGTGATCTCACCGGGCGCCATCGCCGACCTGGTCGTCCTGGACCCGGACGAGATCGTCGACAGGTCGACGTACGACGATCCCTGGCAGCTGTCCGTCGGTGTCACCCACGTCCTGGTGGCTGGTCAGACCGCGTGGGCCGACGGCGTTCCGACGGGGCGGCGGCCTGGGCGTGTCATCGCTTGAAGCGCTTCGGACCGCTCGGCAACGGGGGAGGAGCACTGGGAATCTCGGGAGTCTCGACGGTCGAGGTTTCGAGCCAGCCGTCGTACTCGGCGAGCAGCTGATCCACGGCGGTCCGGTCGGCGTCGCGCAGTACGACGATCCACGGATGGTCCTCGTCGTCGTCCTCCCCGTGGAAGCGTCCACGCCGTACCTCACCGCTCAGCCGGTCGGCGACGGCCTCGGCGTCCTCCTGCTCCCAGAAGTAGGCGATCAGCTCCATGCCGCACACCGTACGCTTTCCCCATGACTGCGTTTGCCTGGTTGAAGGGACATGGGACCGAGAACGACTTCGTGATCCTGCCCGACCCGGACGGTTCGGTGCACGGGGAGCTGGACGCGGACCTGGTGCGGTTCCTGTGCGACCGGCACGCGGGGCTCGGTGCCGACGGGGTGCTCCGGGTGATCCGGGGCGACCGGCAGACGTACGTCGACGACGGTGGCGACTGGTTCATGGACTACCGGAATGCGGACGGTTCGATCGCGGAGATGTGCGGGAACGGCGTCCGCGTCTTCGTGAAGTACCTCGCGGAGGCGGGGCTCGTCGACGGCAAGCCGGTCCGCGTCGGCACCCGCGCCGGCATCAAGGAGGTCACCCGGAACGACGACGGCACTTTGACCGTCGACATGGGTGAGCCGACGCTGCCCAGCCCGGCCGGGATCGTGGTGGAGGCCAACGGTCACCAGTGGCCCGTCCTGCACGTCGACATGGGCAACCCGCACGCGGTCGCGTTCGTCGACGACCTCGGCGAACCGGGCAACCTGTGCGACCAGCCCAGCTGGTCACCCGCCGAGGTCTTCCCGCACGGCGTGAACATCGAGTTCGTCGTACGCCGGGGTTCGCACGACGTCCAGATGCGGGTCCACGAGCGTGGCGCGGGGGAGACCCGATCCTGCGGGACCGGCACCTGCGCGGTCACCGTGGCCGCGGCGCGGCAGGCCCGGGACACGCTCCCGGTCACGTACCGGGTCGGCGTACCCGGTGGTGAGGTGAGCGTGACGTGGCGGGCCGACAACCACCTGGAACTCACCGGACCGGCCGTCCTGCACGCCCGCGGCGAGTTCGACCGGGCCTGGCTGCCCGCCTAGTTGGGAATCACGGTGCCGCGTGGGGCGTTGACCAAAGTAAACGGGTCGCTTGTACTGGAGGCCCGTGCCACCATGGAAGGTATATGACGACCCATTCACATTCTTACGACGAGACCACCGACGTCGAACTTGACCTCCTCGAGGGCGAGGACTCCGGCGATTCGTTGACGGGTCACGTGACAGACGATTCCGAGCTGAGCACCGAGGGCCTCGAGCTCGAGGAACGCCAGGCTCTGCGCCGCGTCGTCGGCATGTCGACCGAGCTGACCGACATCAGCGAGGTCGAGTACCGCAAGCTGCTGCTCGAGCGGGTGCTGCTGGTCGGCGTCTGGACCGAGGGCAGCGCCGAGGACGCCGACAACTCGCTGGCCGAGCTGAAGCTGCTCGCCGAGACCGCCGGTTCCGAGGTCCTGGACGGCGTGATCCAGCGGCGCAAGAAGCCCGACCCGGCGACCTTCATCGGTTCCGGCAAGGTGAACGACCTGCGCAACCTGGTCGCTGCTTCCGGTGCGGACACCGTGATCGCCGACGGCGAGCTGGCCCCCGCGCAGCTGCGCAACCTGGAGGACCGGCTCAAGGTCAAGGTGGTCGACCGGACCGCGCTGATCCTGGACATCTTCGCGCAGCACGCGAAGAGCAAAGAAGGCAAGGCCCAGGTCGAGCTGGCGCAGCTGCAGTACATGAAGCAGCGCCTGCGTGGTTGGGGTGGAAACCTGTCCCGCCAGGCCGGTGGCCGTGTCGGTGCCGCCGGTGGCGGTATCGGTGGCCGTGGTCCCGGTGAGACCAAGATCGAGACCGACCGGCGCCGGATCAACACCAAGATCTCCAAGCTCCGCCGCGAGCTCAAGGCGATGAAGAGCACCCGCGGGACGATGCGCCAGGAGCGCCGCCGGAACTCGGTGCCCTCGGTCGCGATCGCGGGGTATACCAACGCCGGCAAGTCCTCGCTGCTGAACCGGATCACCGGCGCCGGGGTGCTGGTCGAGGACGCGCTGTTCGCGACCCTGGACCCGACCACCCGGCGGACCACCACGGCGGACGGCCGCGTCTACACGCTGACCGACACCGTCGGGTTCGTCCGCCACCTGCCGCACGACATCGTCGAGGCGTTCCGCTCGACGCTGGAGGAGGTCGCGGACGCGGACCTGCTGCTGCACGTGGTCGACGGTTCGCACCCCGACCCGATGGCGCAGATCCAGGCGGTCCGCGAGGTGCTCGCCGAGATCGAGGCGAGCGACGTGCCGGAGATCATCGTGATCAACAAGGCCGACGCCGCCGACCCGCTCGCACTGGCCCCGATCCTGCACCGCGAACCGCACGCCATCGTGGTGTCGGCCCGCACCGGTGAAGGCATCGACAAGCTCCGCGAGCTGCTCGAAGGCGCCCTGCCGAAACCGCATGTCGCCCTCGAGGTGCTGCTGCCGTACGAGCGCGGCGACCTGGTCTCCCGGATCCACTCCGAAGGCGCGGTCGAGCAACTCGAACACACCGCCGAAGGCACCCTGGTGACGGCCCGAGTACACCCCAACCTGGCCGGCGACCTCTCGCCGTACCAGGTCGCGACAGCCTGACCCGACCAGAACAGCCCCCGAGAAAAATGGCGGGTTCATGCGGTCCTCGCAACACCTCGATTTGAGGAGTTGCGGGGACCGTGTCGTTTTCGGAGGAGTTGGCCGGCCTGTTGAGGTTGGTG
>NZ_JBSHBJ010000065.1:0-11029 GCF_053611945.1 Kribbella sp. NPDC054772
GGGGGGCTCGTTTTTTTTAAAACCCCCCCCCGCCCCCGCCCGGGCGCCGTTTTAGCCCTCGTCCGGCCCGGGGGCACCCCCCCCCCACCCCCCCGCGGCGGGGGCGCGGTGGGGGTCCGCCGGACGCTGATCGAGTGGAGTGTCAGGCGGTGAAGGTGACGTCCAGCGCGATCGGGACAGCGGCCAGCGCCTGCGAGACCGGGCAGTTCTTCTTCGCGCCCTCGGCGAACTCGGCGAACTCGTCGGCGGTCAGGCCGGGGACGTTGCCGTTCACCGACAGCTTGATGCCGGTGATGCCCTCACCCGGCTGGAAGGTGACGTCGGCCTGGGTGTCGATCGACGCCGGCGGCTTGCCCGCGCCGGCCAGCGCGTGCGACAGCGCCATCGAGAAGCAGGTGGAGTGCGCGGCGGCGATCAGCTCTTCCGGGCTGGTCCGGCCGTTGGCGTCGTTCGCGCGGGAGGCCCAGGTGACGTCGTAGGTGCCGACACCGGACGACTCCAGGGCGACCTGGCCGGCGCCCTCCATCAGCGAGCCTTCCCAGTGGGCCTTCGCCGTACGAGTGGTAGCCATGCTCGTGTTCTCTCCTTAAGAAGGTTCAGCGGCCGGTCACGTCGATCGCGCCCGGGTAGTTCGGTTCGTCGGTGTTCACCATGCTGTGCGCGGCCATCACCATGTAGGTCCAGATCTGCTCGTCCTGCTCCGGCGTCAGGCCGATCTCGTCGAGCGCGGCGCGCATGTGGCCCAGCCAGCGGTCGCGTTGGGTCGGGGTGACGGCGAACGGGGCATGCCGCATCCGCAGCCGGGGGTGCCCGCGCTGCTCGGAGTACGTCTTCGGACCGCCCCAGTACTGCTCCAGGAACATCCGGAAGCGCACCTCGGCCGGACCGAGGTCCTCCTCCGGGTACAGGGCCCGCAGTTCCGGGTCGGCGGCAACACCCCGGTAGAACGCTGCCACCAACCGGTGGAAGGTATCCGCCCCACCGACGGCGTCGTAGAAGCTCTGCTGCTCACTCATGTCGCGTCTAGTCTCTCAACTGGCCACAACGTGCTTGAGGAGGGCTGCCCGTTCGGCGTCTCCGAGGGCGCGTTTGGCGTGCGTCGCACCGTCCACGGCGACGACCACCGACTCCGCCTTCGCGTACACGTCCTCCGACTCACCACTGCGGTCGACGATCCGCGAGCCGAGGGTGTACGACGACGTACCGACGGAGGCGATCCACACGTCCACGTCGTACGGCGGGTGCCGCAGCAGGATCGGGCGCAGGTAGTCGACCGTCTGGCTGACCAGCACACACGGGTACTGCGCGAAGAAGTCGCCGGTCGTCTCCATCACCTGCCCGAGGAACGCGAGCCGCGCCTCCTGCAGGTAGTCGAAGTACCGCACGTTGTTCACGTGGTCGTACGAGTCGATGTCCGACCAGCGGACCAGGACAGGGTGTGTGTACATCAGGCACCCACCAGCTTGGTCAGGGCCTCGCGTTCGACCGGCGTGATCCGCCGCAGCCGGTTGGCCGTGAAGTCGAACGGGACCAGCCGGGTCTTCGCCTCGACATAGGTACGGCGGTCCGGCTCGACGTCGAGGATCTCGTAGTCGACCGTGAACGACGCGGCCCTGATCTCGCTGATCCACAGCTCGATCCGCACCGGTTCGGGACGGAAGTGCAACGGCGCCCGGTACTGCACCTCGTGCCGAGCCACCAGCAGCCCGGTCTCCAGCGTGTCGGCACCCAGTTCCTTCGCGGTCCGGAACAGGAAATCGACGCGGGCGTCCTGGAGGTAGTCGACGTACCGGCCGTTGTTCACATGGCCCAGCGCGTCCATGTCGCCCCAGCGCAACGGACAGTCGTAGACGTGGCGGTTGTGATGATCCACACCAGGATCATGTCATCCGAAGTACACCTGGCGTGACTGCACGTGGGTAATGTCATGTCCGTCAGACCAGTGGACCGATTGGAGTGGTCGATGACCGAGCAGCGGGTGGCGATCGTGACCGGGGCGGCCCGGGGAATCGGCGCGGCCGTCGCGCAGCGGCTCGCGCAGGACGGCAACGCGGTGGCCGTCATCGACCTCGACGAGGGCGCCTGCGAGGCGACCGTGAAGGCGATCACGGAGGCCGGCGGGTCAGCGATCGCGGTTGGCTGCGACGTCAGCAAGTCCGACCAGGTCGCGGCCGCGATCGAGCGGGTGGTCGCCGAGCTCGGCGCGCCGACGGTGCTGGTCAACAACGCGGGCGTACTGCGCGACAACCTGCTGTTCAAGATGTCCGAGGACGACTGGGACACCGTGATGTCGGTGCACCTCAAGGGCAGCTTCCTGATGTCGAAGGCCTGCCAGGCGCACATGGTCGAGGCCAAGTACGGCCGGATCGTCTTCCTCTCCTCCACCTCCGCGCTCGGCAACCGCGGCCAGGCCAACTACGCCTCCGCGAAGGCCGGCCTCCAGGGCCTGGCGAAGACGCTCGCGATCGAGCTGGGCAAGTTCGGCGTCACCGCGAACGCGATCGCCCCGGGCTTCATCGAGACCGACATGACCGCGGCGACCGCAGCCCGGGTCGGCGTCGACTTCGAGGAGTTCAAGAAGGCCACCGCCGCAAGCATCCCGGTGCAGCGGACCGGCAAGCCGGCGGACATCGCCGCCGCGGCGTCGTTCTTCTGCAGCGAGGAGGCGGGCTTCGTCTCCGGCCAGGTCCTGTACGTCGCCGGCGGACCGCGGAACTGAGGTCCGATCATGGTGCAGACGTTCACGGGAATCGACGAGGTCGTCCACGCGGTCGGCACCCAACTGGGTGAGACCGAGTGGCTGGAGATCACCCAGGAACAGGTGAACCAGTTCGCCGACGCGACCGGTGACCACCAGTGGATCCACGTCGACGTCGAGCGCGCGAGCAAGGGCCCGTACGGCGGGACGATCGCCCACGGTTACCTCACCCTGAGCCTGATCGCGCGCTTCGGCGACGAGCTGTTCAAGATCGAGGGCGTCACCGCCAAGCTCAACTACGGCGTGAACAAGGTGCGTTTCCCCTCTCCCGTACCGGTCGGCAACCGGGTCCGCGCCGGCGCCTCGATCGCCAACGCGGCGCAGACCCCGGCCGGTGTTCAGGTGTCGCTGAACTGGGTCATCGAGCTCGAGAACTCCGTCAAACCGGCCTGCGTCGCGGAGACCGTCGTACTGCTCGTTCCCTAGAGCGGGCAGATCAGTACCGCGTGAGTGGCGATCCGGTGGTAGCCGAGCCACTCGTTGACCGCGAGCATTGGGGTGTTGCCGTCGTAGTTCGCGGTGAACGCGCCGCGGACACCGGCCTCGGCGGCGCCCCGGAGCGCGGCAGTCTTGACCAGCTTGGCGAGACCCCGCCCGCGGTACTCCGGCATCGTGGACGTCATCTTCGACCAGATCATCGTGTGGTCGCCGAGCCCCAGGGTGAACGCGACGACCTCGTCCTGGTAGAGCGCGGCCACGCTCAGGTCGAGGACCGTGTCGGGTGATTCCCACACGACGGCCAGCCACTCGTCGTACGGCCGCGCGGAGATCTTGGCGTCCCCCGGCTTGGTGCGCTGGGCAACCATGTCGGCGGCGTACAACGCCTTCGGTTCGATCTCGGTCGCCGCCACCAGGTGGACGCCGGCCGGAACCTCGGGCAGCTCTGGAGCCTTGCGCGGCTCGATGCCCGCGTAATGCACCTTCCGCGTCTGCCGGTACCCGAACCGCCAGGCCCAGTCGACCGAGCTCGGGTCCGCGAACACTCGCGCGGTCGTCGCCCCGGCCGCCTTCAGGTTCTCGTGCGTTGCCTCCACCAACACTGTGCCGATCCCGCGCCGCCGGTGCTCCGGCCGGACCAGGATCCGCAGCTCGCCGTCCAGCGGGTCGGAGCCACCGAGCAGGCCGGTCGTTGCCCACCCCACCAGCTCGCCGTCGTCGTACGCCGCGAACGTCCCCCGGCCCGGTGCGTTCGGCCTCCCGAGCCGCCGGACCAACGAGGCCCGGGTGGTCACCAGATACGGGACCAGTGCGTCGTGCAGTGCCGCCGCCGCGTCCACATCCCCCGGTTCCGCCGGCCTGATCTCCATCCGAAACTCCTTGGGCACTCCAACAGCGAAGTCCCACGGAACATAACGCCTTTTCAGGTCCGTACCGGAAGGTTCCGGATTACAGCTCTGTCTCAGAGGGTTTTCAGCAGCCCCAGTTCGGTCTGCACCCGCCGGTACCCGAGCCAGTTGTTGATGGCAAGCATCGGCCCGTTCTCGTCGTCGTTCGACGTGTACGCCGCGGTGATCCCGGCCGCCGCCGCGCGGCGCAGCGCGACCGACTTCACCAGCTTCGCGAGCCTCTTCCCGCGGTACTGCGGAATCGTGCCGGTCATCCCCGACCACATCCGGTCGGCGTCGGTCTCGACCACCGTGAACGCCACCACCTCGGCACCCACCATCGCCGCCACGCTGAGCGACTTGTCCATACCCGGGCTGTCCCAGATCTCCGCGAGCCAGTCGTCGTACGTGACCGCGTCCATCGTCGAGTCGCCCGGCTCGTCCAGCGACGCGATCGTGTCCGCGGTGTACAGCGCGTGCGGGTCCGCCGTGTCGAACGCGACCAACTCGATCCCGTCCGGCGTGTCCGGCAGCTCGGGCAACGAGGTCAGGTCGACGCCGGAGAAATGCATCTGCCGCGTCCCGTCGTACCCGAGGTTGCGGGCGAACTCGAGGCCGTCAGGATGCACGAACGCGCGGACCCGCACCGCGCCGACCTCGGTCAGGTGCTGGTGCAAGCGGTCGGCGAGTTCGCTGCCGAGGCCCTGCTTGCGATGGTCGGGGTGCACGAAGATCGTCAGGCCGCTCTGACCCGGCTCACTGGTCCACACGCTCAACCCGGCCGAGCCCCACGCGACGACCTCGCCCTCGCGTTCCGCGACCAGCGGCAGGAAGCGTTCGCCGGGCGACTGCACGGTGATCATGTGCCGCGTCGCCGCCGGAGACATCGCCTTGTACGGGTACACCGCCCGCCGGACGGCGGCCACCGCCTCGGCGTCGTCCGCCACGGCCTGCCGCACCACCGCCCGAGTCGTCATGCTCCCGGACCCTAGCCAGCGGGACCCGCACACGCCACGCATTAACAACCAGCAACGCGATCGCAACAGCGGCGAGAATCACGCGATTCGGTGGTGTAGCGCTGACGTACTAGAGTGACGCGGTGCTGTCGGACTGATCGCCCCGACCGCCGGAAGTGCCATCGTGGTTGTACGCGACGGGGTCACCGGCGGCGGGGCGTCCACGGGGCACTCCAAAGGGCCGTCCACAGGCACCCTTGACCACGCTCCGGCCGCAGGCGTAGACAGCAACCATGTCGATGACCGACGGCGCGGCCGCCGCGCGGATGTTCGCCGAGTTGATGGTGTCCGACGGCCCGCGCCCAGACCTCGCCGAAGCACTGCAACCGTTCGCGCCGCTGATCGGGAGCTGGGACCTCGACGTCGCCTGGTACGACGACAGCGGCGTGGTCACCCGCCGGACCAGAGGTGAGTGGCACTTCACCTGGGCCCTCGACGGCCGCGCGGTCGCCGACATCTGGATCACGCCGAGCCGCGCGGCGCGTGCCACCGACGGCGACGGCGAGTGGGGCCTGTCGGTCCGGATCTTCGATCCCGAACTGCAGGCGTTCCGTTCGACGTGGATGGGTCCGAAGGCCGCTTTCGTGATGCCCTTCATCGCGCACGCGACTGCCGACACGATCACGCTCGAATCGCAGACCGCCCGTACCCGATGGGCGTTCACCGGCATCACCGCGACCGGTTTCCACTGGCGCAACGAGGACGAAGATGCCGACGGCAACGTCACGCTCCGCCAGACGTTCGTGGCGACCCGTCAGCCGTAGGTTTTCACTGCCGCTCTGGCCAGCTCCAGCATCCGCTCCCGCAGGTCTGCCGGTTCCACGACCTCCAGATCACCGGCGAACCCGAGCAGCACTCCGCACGCCGCCTCCCGCACCCGGAAGTGCATCCGCAGCTGCGGCCAGTCGTCGTCAGACGGCACGTCCCGCGCTACCTCGCCCTTGGCCAGCATCGGCGTAGCGATCCGCCGGATCAGCTCCACTCGCTCCGGCCGCACCCGAACCAGTACGTCGACCCCGACCGGCGCCTGCCGCTCCAGCCCCGACCGCAGCCGTTCCCACTCGGCCCGCACGTCCAGCCCGTCGGGCCGCTCCGCCAGCTCGTCCAGAATGTCCACCTGCTCGACCCGAGACACCCGGTACATCCGCGCCGCCCCGCGGTGCGCCGCCACGAGGTACCACCGGCCCGCCTGCTCGACCAGTCCCCATGGATCGACAGTCCGTTGCTGAACGCCCTCACTGACCGACGCGTAGCGCAGTCGCACCCGACGTCGCGTGACCACCGCTTGTCGCAGTACCGGCAAGGCACCGGTGTCCTCGGCCTCGGCGAACCACCGACGCCGGTCGACCACGATCGCGCCGGACAACGCGTCCGCGTCCCCCTGCAGCTCCACAGGCAGCGTTGCCGAGAGTTTGCCCATCGCCGTGTGCAGAGCGTCCTGCAGCCCGAGTTCCTCCGACAGCGCGGCCCGCCCCGACCACGCGAACAGCGCCTGCGCCTCCCGCGGCGTCAGCTCACTCACGTCAGCGCGGTACCCCGGCAGCAGGACACATCCCCCGTTGCGTCCACGCTCGGAGTAGACAGGTACGCCGGCCGCGGACAGCGCCTCCATGTCGCGCATGACCGTCCTGCTCGACACCTCCAGCCGCTCGGCCAGCTCGCGCGCACTCAGTCGCTCATGACGCTGCAGCAACAGAATGATCTGCAACAACCGGTCTGCTCGCACCTTCCCAACAATAGGCTCAATATGCGACAGAAGATGTCTTATATACCCCGCGAGGTTGTCTCCATGCCGGGCGCCGCTGCGATCGCCACGCACGCGTGGGACCTCGCCACGGCCACAGGTCGCCGCAGCGTCCTTGACGACGGTCTGGCGAGTCAGGTGCTCCCGATGGTCCGCCAGTTCGTGCCGGCCGAGCAGCGCGGCGGACACTTCCCGTTCGGCCCCGTAGTCCAGGTGGCCGACGACGCGGCGCCGTACGAGCAGCTGGCCGCGTGGCAGGGACGTCAGGTCTAGACGATCCCGCCGTTCAGCATCAGGCCGCCGTCGATGGTGATGGTCTGGCCGGTGATCCACGACGCCTCGTCGGACAGCAGGAACCACACCAGCGAGGCGACGTCCTCCGGCCGACCGAGCCGCCCCAACGGGTACGTCGACGCGACCTTGTCCTCACGCCCCTCGTAGAGGGCTCCGGCGAACTTCGTCTTCACCACAGCCGGCGCGACGGCGTTCACCCGGATCTCCGGAGCGAGCTCGACGGCCAGCTCCTGCGTGATCCGGGACACCATCGCCTTGGTGGCGCCGTACCACCCGATACCGGGCGACGGCGCCAGGCCGGCCACGGAGGACAGGTTCACGACGGCACCGCCGTGCTCGCGCATCCACGCGTCCCGGCACGCCTTCACCCAGGCGATCGCGGCGAGCACGTTGGTGTCGACCATCTTCGCCGCGACCGTCTGGTCGACATCGAGCAGCTTCCCGTAGACCGGGTTGATCCCGGCGTTGTTCACCAACAGATCCACCGAGCCGTACGTCGCGACGGCGGCCGCGACCACCTGGGTCCGGTGCTCCGGATCGGCGGCCTTCCCGGCCACCGCGAGCGCGTGCTCCCGGCCGCCCAGGGCCTCGACCGCCTGGTCGAGAGTCTCCTGGGTACGGCCGGTGATGACGACCCGCGCGCCATCGGCCACCAGGCGCTGCGCGACCGCCAGCCCGATACCGCGGGACGCGCCGGTGACGATCGCCGTACGGCCGTCGAGGCTCATCAGCTGAGGCGCTCGAGGACGATCGCCATCCCCTGGCCACCACCGACGCACATCGTCTCGAGCCCGAACTGCTTGTCCTCGAACTGCAGGCCGTTCACCAGCGTGGTCATGATCCGCGCACCGGTCGAACCGAATGGGTGGCCGAGCGCGATCGCACCGCCGTGCACGTTCAGCTTGTCCTCGTCGATCCCGAGCTCACGCGCCGAGCCGATGACCTGCACCGCGAACGCCTCGTTGATCTCGACCAGGTCGATGTCGTTGATGCTCATCCCGGCGCGGGCCAGCGCCTGCTTCGACGCCTCGACCGGACCGAGGCCCATGATCTCCGGCGACAGGCCGCTGACTCCGGTCGACACGATCCGCGCCAGCGGCGTCAGCCCGAGCTCACGGGCCTTGGTGTCGCTCATGATCACGACCGCCGCGGCACCGTCGTTCAGCGGGCAGCAGTTGCCGGCCGTCACTGTGCCGTCCGGACGGAACACCGGCTTCAGCTGGCTGACCTTGTCGAGCGTCGTGCCGGCCCGCGGCCCGTCGTCAGCGCTCACCACGGTGCCGTCCGGGAGTGTCACCGGCGTGATCTCGCGCTCGAAGAAGCCGTTGTTGATCGCCTTCTCGGCGAGGTTCTGCGAGCGGACGCCGAACACGTCCTGGTCCTCCCGCGTGATGCCGCGCAGCGTCGCGACGTTCTCCGCGGTCTGGCCCATCGAGATGTAGATGTCCGGGATCTGACCGTCCTGGCGCGGGTCGTGCCAGGTGTCGTTCGTCTCGGCGTACTTCTCGGTCCGCGCCACCGCGTCGGTGAAGACCGGGTTGAACGAGCTCGGGTCGCCGACCCCGGCCGACCCGAAGTTCTTGTACCGCGATACGCACTCGACACCCGCGCTGACGAAGATGTCGCCCTCGCCGGCCTTGATCGCGTGGTAAGCCATCCGCGCGGTCTGCGTCGACGACGCGCAGAACCGGTTCACCGTCGTCGCCGGCGTGTTGTCCCAGCCGAGCTGCACCGCGACCCGGCGGGCCATGTTGCCGCCGTGCTCGTCGTGCGGCTCCGCGCACCCGAGCGCCAGGTCCTCGATCTGGTCCCCGGTCAGACCGACCTTCTCCACGGCCGCCTTGATCATCTGTACGGCGAGGTCGTCCGGCCGGATCGTGGTCATCGACCCCTTGTTCGCGCGGCCGATCGGCGAACGGGCCGTGGAGACGATCACTGCTTCAGGCATGGTCAGTTCCCTTTCAGAGGCCCAGGTCGCGGCCGATGAGTTCCTTCATGATCTCGTTCGAGCCGGCCCAGATCTTCGTCACGCGGGCGTCGCGCCAGGCGCGGGCCACCCGGTACTCGTTCATGTAGCCGTAGCCGCCGTGCAACTGGACACACGCGTCCAGGATCTCGTTCTGCACGCTCGCGCTCCACCACTTGGTCTTCGCCGCGTCGACCGCGGACAGCCGGTCCTCGTCGTGCGCGACGATCGCGTTGTCGACGTACGACTGGGTGACCTCGGCCTTGGTGACCAGCTCGGCGATCAGGAACTTGTTGTACTGGAACGAGCCGACCGGCTGACCGAAGGCCTTGCGCTGCTTCACGTAGTCGATGGTCTCGTCGAGGATCTGCGTCGCGTGCGCGATGTTCGACACCGCGGCGCCGACCCGCTCCTGCGCCAGCCGCTCCATCATGTGGATGAAGCCGCGGTCGACCTCGCCGAGCACGTTGTCGTCGCCGACGAACAGGTCCTCGAAGAAGAGTTCCGACGTACCGGACTCGGTCTGTCCGACCTTGTCGAGCTTCCGGCCGCGGGCGAAGCCGTCCATGCCTTCCTCGACGACGAACAGTGTGATGCCCTTCGCACCCTTCGACGGATCGGTGCGCGCGGCGACGATGACGAGATCCGCCATGTCGCCGTTGGTGATGAAGGTCTTCGACCCGTTCAGCACCCAGCCGCCGTCGGCCTTCTTCGCGGTCGTCTTCAGCGCGGCCAGGTCCGACCCGCCCGACGGCTCGGTCATCCCGATCGCGGCGACGTACTCACCGGAGCAGAACTTGGGCAGCCAGCGCCGCTTCTGCTCCTCGGTCCCCAGGTCCACGAAGTACGGCGCGGCGCAGTCGTAGTGGATGCCGAAACAGCTCGACAGCGAGGCCGAGACCTTCGAGACCTCCTCGGCGAACACCGCGTTGAAGCGGTAGTCGCCGACGCTCGAACCGCCGTACTCCTCGGGCACGTCGAGCCCGAGGAAGCCCTGCTTGCCGGCCTCCAGCCAGGCGGCCCGCTCGATCGTCTTCTCGTCGAGGAACTGCTCCATCCGCGGTACCAGCGAGCGGTCGCAGTACTCCTTCGCGCTGGCGCGGAATGCGCGGTGGTCCTCGTTGAAGATGACGCGATCCATGAGGCCTCCCCAAGGCGTGAGACGGATGGCTAAGCGCTTGCTTAGCTTCACGCGTTTGGTGCAAGGTGTCAACGTGTCCGCAGTCACCAGCCCCTTGGTTTGGGAGCACGTTCAGCCGGCCGCCGCACGCCGCTTGCTGACCGGCGCCGTCGACGCGTTCGCCGAGCGCGGCTACCAGGCAACCACCACCCGCGACATCGCGTCCCGCGCCGGCATGAGCCCGGCAGCGCTCTACGTGCACTACCCCTCGAAGGAGCGCCTGCTCTTCGAGATCAGCCTGTACGGCCACAACGCGGCCCTCGAGGTACTGCGATCCGCGGACACCGGCGCGACTCCGGCGGACCGGCTGCGCTCATTGGTCGCCGCCTTCACCTCATGGCACGCGGAACACCACACGATCGCCCGCGTGGTGCAGTACGAACTCGCGGCGCTCTCCCCCGAGCACCTGGCCGAGGTCGCGACCATCCGCCGCTCCATCTCGCGGCAGATCGAGCAGGTGCTCGCGGACGGGGTGAGCGCGGGTGACTTCGCAGTGAGCGACCTGCCAGGCACAACGCTCGCCGTACTCTCGCTCTCGATCGACGTCGCCCGCTGGTACACCCCGCACCGCGGCGACCCCGCAACCCTCGGCACGCTGTACGCCGACCTCGCGCACCGAATGGTCCAGGCATAGCAAAGACCCCGCACCCACCGGCGGTTTCAAGGGGTCGTCGCAACACCGCCTTGGGTTCTAGGTGGTGAGTAGATCACGCAAACGCTCGGCTGGGGTGTCCCAGTCGAGCGTT
>NZ_JBSHBJ010000066.1:0-10447 GCF_053611945.1 Kribbella sp. NPDC054772
CCCGGCACAATACGAAGCGAGCACCACGCTTACCGCCGAGAAGGTAGCCTGACCACCTCACACCGACCCTGTCCGTCGAAACGGGTCAATCCCAATCCGCACACAACCTCCGCGACATGTGTGCTCCACACCGCCAGCGCCCCACTCACCCGCGCTAGGTGCAACGCTCCTAACCTCGCACCCCACCCATCTGCACCCCGACTCCCGCTCTCCCGCTCTCCCGCTCTCCCGCTCTCCCGCTCTCCCGCTCTCCCGCTCTCCCGCTCTCCCGCTCTCCCGCTCTCCCGCTCTCCCGCTCGGCGGATCCCCAGTACCCCGCTCACTCCACACGGCACGGACTCCACCGAGCCCGCCGCTCCGCCTGCCCCACTCACTCACATCCTGCGCACCCCGCCAAGCGTCGCCAGGCCGCGCGCACTCCACCACGCACCCCCACAACACGCGCTCCACACCCCACGCGCTCCATCAAGCTCGCCGCCCACCTGCCGCCCATTCAGCCACCCCCGGCGACCCCGCCACGCGCCCCGCGCTTCATCCCCCCGACACACCCGCGTGCCTCGCGACCCAGCCCCCAACACGCCCTCCGCCAAGCCCGCCGCCCCACCTGCCCAAACACCCACGGCCGGCGACCCGCCCCACAACACGCACTCCGAGCCCCGCGCATCACCAGACCCGGCGCACCGCTCCACGCTCTCGCGTCGCGCGTACTGCCCGACCAGGCTTCTCGCTCCGCGGAGCCCGCCGTCTACCCGCAGTTCCCGCATCCCGTGCGCGCGGGCGCCCCGCCACCCAAGCCGGAGTACCGCGCCGGGCGCCTCCTCGCCCGGTACCTCGGCGATCGCGGACGCTCCACACCGTGCGTTTCCGCCGCGTGTTCCCACCACCTGCGCCCACCGCGCGCTTGCTCTGTCGAACTCAGGCTGCGGAGTACGGGCTGGGGCACCGGAGAGCCACGTGGCTTGGTGTTGGTCTGGCGGCGGACGGCTCAGGTTGTTGCGAAGGATGGTGGGCCGGGGTCGGAATCGGTTGTCGGGGCGGCGCCATACGTCGCGAACTGTGCTGCGTTCGCAAGAGTGGCGTCGGTGGACTTCCAGCGGCTTGTCCGCGTTCCAACGGTGGCGGGTGCGGGCAGGACTGTCCTGCTCCATGGCTCGGGATCGCGCGAGGACGGAAGGACAGGTGTCGAATCCACCAGCTCGGATGCGCGCGGTTCGGGCGCCTTTGACTCGGGTGTGCGTGGCGCGGGCGCACGTGACTCCGGCTCACGTGACTCGGGTGTGCGTGGCGCGGATGCGCGCGGCTCGGATGCGCGCGGCTCGGGCGCACGCGACCCCGGCGCACGTGACTCCGGCGCACGTGACTCCGGCGCACGTGACTCGGGTGTGCGTGGCGCGGATGCGCGTGACTCGGGTGCATGCCGCTCGGTTGTGGGTGGCATCGGCGCGCGCGGCTCGGGTGTGGGTGGATTTGGGGACTGGGTGGTGGTGCGCGGCGGTTTGTGATGGTGAGGGCTTGGTGGGTCTGCCCAGGTGGGGCGGGTGACGTGGACTGTGTCGTTGGTAATGGTGATGTGCCAGTGGCCGGCATGGAGGTCGGTGTGGTGGCGGCGGCAGAGGAGCACGAGATTTGATACTGCGGTGACGCCGCCGTCGATCCATGGGATCAGGTGGTGGGCGTCGCACATGACGGGTGGGGCGCCGCACACGACGCAGCCGCGGTCGCGGGTGTTCAGGGCGCGTCGCATTGCTCTTGTGACGAGGCGTTCGCTTCGACCGACGTCCAGTGGTTCTGATTTCGAGCCGAGGACTACCGGGATGACCTTCGCGTCGCATGCCAGCCGTCGAATCGTGGCGGCGGACAATCCGTTGCTGTACACGGTCTGGCCGATCGCGTCCGCGGTTGCCGCTTTCAGGTCTTGAAGGTCGATCGTCACGGTGATGTTCGCCTTGGCACCGAAGCCGGGCACCACATCACCACTCGAACCTCCGCGCCCAGCAGAGTCCGCAGAGCCTGAGGCGCTCGCGACTGCTGGTTGGGTGCGTCCTGCGGAGTCCGCGGCGCTCGCAGTTTCTGGCGGGGTGCGCACTGCAGCGTCCCCAGACCTCGAGAGGCTCGCGGCCGCTGGTGATGTGCGCCGTGGGGAGTCCGCAGACCCCGACGGGCTCGTGACTGTTGGTGAGATGCACTCCTCGGAGTCCGCGGACTCCGCAGGGGTCGCGACCGATGGCGGGGTGGTTGTGGAGGGTCGGCGGATGGTGGGGGTTGGGGTGCCGGCGTCTAGGGCTGTGGCGGCGAGGGTGAGGGTGGTGGTTAGGGCGTCGGCTTGGCGCTTTTCGCGGGGGCGGGGGTCGGGGGCGCCGTCGATTGTGTTGTGGGGGCGGGCGGCGGTGATGATCAGGGTGCGGAGGAGTTCGGCGTTCTCGTTGGCCAGGTAGCCCTTGAACTTCACGCCGCGGTCGGCCGAAGTCAGGGTGAGGGTCTCGCGGGCGGCGGCTTTCTGTTCTTCGGGTTCGGGGCCGTCGGTGTCGAGGATGTCGCGGGCCTGGACGGCGGCTTTGCGCAGCTCGGCCGGGGGTAGGTGGCGGGCGAGGCGGACGAGTTCACGTTCGGCGCAGTCGAGGTCGTCGACTGGCACGGTCGACGGTGTCTTTTCCAGCTCGAGCACGATGGCCTCCGCCTGGGCCGACCGCATCAGTACGCCGGTCTCCGGGTCATCAGCCAGGGCAGCGGTGACCGCCTGGTATTTCGGTAGCGCGCGGGCGAGCTGCACATCGCGACGGGCACGGTAGTGATCGAGGCGGTAGCGGTACTCGATGAACTGGATTGTGTCGCGGGCACCGACAGCCTCCGCGTGGCCGCTCCGGTCCAAGGCCGCTAGGAGTCGCAGGCGGTGGGCCTCCAGTCGGGCGAGGTCGGCATGGCTCTGGTCGAGAGCGCGCACGAGCTCGCGCTCGCTCATCACCTCAGGAGGCCGCTCACCCAGGAGTTCCATACCCCAAAGCCTAGACACCCCCTCCGACAGTTTTCAAAGCCAGAACCCCTTTATTTCAAGGGAACTCGTCATCCACAACCTAAACACCCTGTGGATATTGCCATGAGCAACTATCAGGTCCGCCAACGAGTAACGCGTGGGCAGTGGAGGTCAGGGCGTGCAGGGCTGCGCCTTGGGTTCTTTCGGTGGTGATCAGACCGGCGGCACGGAGGACTCTGGTGTGGTCCGAGACGGAGGCCGGTGAGATGCGTAGCCGGCGGGAGAGCTGGGTTGTGCTGGCGGGGTGGACGAGGGCTCGGAGTACGGCGGATCTGGTGCGGCCTAGGAGATCGGCCAACGAGTCAGCGGTGGCGAGTTCGGTGGCGGGGAGTTCCGCGCACGGGTAGATGAGGACGGGACGGCGGTCCGGGACGTGCATGACTGAGCAGGTGGCCGCGAGCGGCGACGGGTAGAGCTCCAGGCCGCGGCCGTTCAGGTGGATGTCGGCGGCTTGGTGGTCGGTGTCGTCGGGGCTGTAGGTGGTGAGGACCGGAGCGGACCAGTCGACGTCCGGGTGCAGAGAAGACAGGAGTGCGTCGACGCCTTCGTGGAGGATCGTTCGGGTACGTCGCCCCAGGTCGGCACTGTAGTGATGGTGTAGTTCCGACGGGGCCAGGACGTGCTGGTGGAAATCGCGCACGGCCGCGCCCAGGGCTCGACGGGAACCGGACCGACCTGCAAGCAGGCCCTGCATGTATAGGTCGATCTGGGGCGGTAACCACGGACCTAGCTGCTCGCGGATCACGTCTGCCGGCGTGTCCATCAGCGCCTCGACGGCGGGCTCCAACCCGCCGGTGACGTCGGGGACCAGGAAGCCCGGGAACAGGCCGCCGGGCGAGATCAGCTTGAAGAGTGGGCGCATCGAGCCCCGGACTCGGGGTCCTGCCGAGCGGCGCCACCGGCAGACCGCGGGCGAGAGCGATGGTTGGCCCAGCGCGCGGGCGGCGAGCGCGGCCTCCCGAAGGGGATGCGGTTCGGCCGGGAAGGTGACCCGCCCGAGGTCCGCCGCGGTGAAGTGGACCCGGATCATCCCCCGATTGTGACCGCAGAACACAGCCGTGGGCAGATTCCTTCGGGCAGACTTCTTCGGTTCAGGCCGAAACCGGTCGCGGGGGACAGTCCTGCTCTCCGACGCTGGTTCGATGAAGCGTCTGGCAGTTCTCATCGTCCTGGTTCTGACCGTGATCACCTCACCGGCGACCGCGAGCGCCGCATCCACCCACCGACCGACGGAGTACGTCGTCTCGACCACTTCCGGCGACACGCCTGAAGGGATCGCGGTGACGCCTGATGGCACGATGTACGTCACCAGCGTCGGCACCGGCGCCGTGTACCGCGGTACCACCCGCTCCCCCAAACTGACCCAGTTCCTCGCCGCCGGCAGTGACGGCCGGACGTCCGCGACCGGTGTCCACGTCGACCGCTGGGGCCGCGTCCTGATCGCCGGCGCGGGCACCTCGAAGCTGTTCCTGTACGACGCCCGCGGCCGCCTGCTCGCCGTACGCCGGGCCGCCGACGGCTCGTTCCTGAACGACTTCACTATCGCCGGTGACGCCGTGTACGTGACCGATTCGGCACACAATCAGATCTGGCGTGCACCGCTCACGCGCGACGGACTAGGCGAGCTCGAACCGTGGCTCACGCGCGACAGGATGCAGCCCACGCCGTACTTCCTCAACGGCATCGTCACCGACGGCCGCGTGCTCCTGGTCGGCGAGCAGGGTCAGGACGTCACGTACCGGATCGACCTCCGCACGAAGCAGGTCACGGTCCTCGACGTCCCGAACGGCATCCTGTCCGGCGACGGTTACCTCCTCGAGGGACACCGCCTGTACGCCGTCTACAACGCCGGCGGCGGCAAGTACGTCACCAGGCTCGCGCTCCTGAACCACGACCTCACCGAGGCAACGCTGCTCGCGGATTCAGCCCCCAGTACAGCGACCCCGACGACGATTGCTCGCGACCGCGGCCGGCTGCTGTGGGTCAACAGCCAGCTCGACGGTGCTCCCGGAACGCCGCCGTACACCGTGACCGTCGTACCCGGGCTGCGTTAGAGGTCGTCGGTGATGCGGGAGAGGGCTTCGCCGGCTTTGAGGACCAGGGCTCGGTCGGGCTCGTCGAGGCGGCTGAGGAGCTTGGCGAGTTCGTCGGCGGCTTGACGGCCGGAGGCTTCGACGGTGGCGGCGCCGGTGTCGGTGAGGACGACCGCGGTGGCGCGGCCGTCGACGGGGTCGGGCTCGCGGCGCACCAGGCCGGACTGCTCGAGCGCCGCGACCGTGGTGGTCGCGGTGGGTTGTGAGCACGGTACCCGAGCGGCGATCTCGCCGATCCGGATCGGTTGCTCGTCGGCGATCAGCATCAGGGCCAGGAACTGCGTCGGGTGCAGGAGTGTGGTGGTCCTGCTCCGGCGCAGGTGCCTGACGATCCGGTGCATGCTGACCAGCAGCTGCAGTGCTTCCTGCGCCATCGCGTCCACCTCCGTCGGGAAGCGCCATCCTGGCACAGCGGTCCAAATTTCTCCCATCTCCGCAGCTTGATCTCCGGCCGACAGAGGCCGCTCCTGGTGGCGTGCGAGAGCGCCCGTTCCACCAGGCGGCGCGCCGAGCCGTCGCTTCCCCCGCGCTGCCCAGCCGGCGTCTCGACGTACGCCGATGACTTTCGCGTCGCGATCGCCTCTGTATGAGTAGGAGGTGGTCCCCATGACCAACGGGCTGGAAAACAAGAATGTGGTCGTCTACGGAGCCGGCGGAGCGGTCGGCAGCGCGGTCGCTCGCGGGTTCGCCCACGCAGGCGCCAGGGTGTTCCTGACCGGGCGGAATCCCGACAACGTCAACACCGTCGCAAAGGAGATCTCCGCCGCGGGCGGGGCCGTCGAAACCGCGGTGGTCGACGCCCTGGACGAGAAGTCCGTCACCGAACACCTCGACGCCGTCGTCGCCGACGCGGGCAGCATCGACGTGTCGTTCAACGCGATCGGAATCTCACCGCGAGGACTGCAGGGAATCCCCTTCACCGACCTACCGGTCGACGACTTCCTGCGGCCGGTCACGACCTACGCCCGGGCCCACTTCGTGACCGCGAGGTCCGCCGCACGGCACATGATCCCTCGCGGGGCCGGAGTGATCATGATGCACACCCCAGAACCCGCCCGCGTCCCCCTGCCGTTGGTCGGCGGCATGAGTGTCGGCTGGGCGGCGATGGAGGCCCTGAACCGTGCGCTGTCCGCCGAATGGGCGCAGTACGGCGTCCGCTCGGTCTGCCTGCGGACCACCGGAATGGTCGAGACACCGGTCATCGACATCGTGTACGGACTGCACGCGGACGCGTTGGGTATCCCCCAGGACCAGTTCACCGCCGCCGCCGGCGCGATGACCCATCGCAAGCGGCCCACGACGCTGGCCGAACTCACAGCGGTCGCGGTGTTCCTCGCCTCCGACCAAGCGTCCGCGATGACCGGAACCGTCGCCAACCTGACCGGCGGACTCGTCGTCGACTGACCACCCGACGCTCCGGCCACCGCACCACGGCGGGGGCCGGAGCACCCCTTATGAGAGGTGTGAACAATGAGCGATCTCCTAGCGAGCGCGGTCGCCGCACACGGTGGTATGGACCGATGGAATCGGATCCGGGCGCTCCGCGTCGACGCCGCCATCACCGGTGCCTTCTGGCAGATCAAAGGAAAAAGCGATGCGCTGAAGGCCATCCGCTTCGAGGTGGACACGACCCGACAACGGCTGACCATGGACTTCGTCGGTCAAGACCGACGGACGCTCTTCCAGCCCGACAGGGTCGAGCTGCAGCAGCTCGACGGCACCGTGGTCGACGCGCGGGACGACCCGGAACGATCGTTCGACGGCCATCAGTTCCAGACGCCGTGGGACGATCTGCATCTGGCGTACTTCACCGGCGAAGCTCTGTGGACGTACCTGAACACACCGTTCCTGCTCACCTCACCGGGGTTCGTCTGCGAGGAGATCGCGCCCATCGAGGTCGACGGTGAAACCTGGCGGCGGCTCGGCGTGACGTTCCCCGACCACATCAAGACCCACACCCGCAAACAGGTCTTCTGCTTCGGGCCGGACGGGCTGCTGCGCCGCCACGACTTCGCCATCGACATCGTCGACCCCGGCACCGAGTCACAGCTGTACGCCGCCGATTACCGCACCGTCGACGGCATCGTCATCCCAACCACTCGCCGGGCCTACGCCACCATGGGCGACGACCAGGTCGTTCTGGTCGCCATCGACCTGGGCGACATCACCGTCCGCTGATCCCGCTGTCCCTCCACACCAGGGAGAATCATGCGCACCATGGTTGGACCCACAGCCGGCAGCGAGGATTTCGGAACGGTGAGCGAACCGTTCCGGCGAGAGTTGCTGGCCTACTGCTACCGCATGCTCGGCTCGGTCCACGAGGCCGAAGAAGTGGTGCAGGACGTCCTTCTCGATGCTTGGCGAGCCTACGAGGGCTTCGAGGGAAGGTCGTCACTGCGGACCTGGCTGTATCGGATCGCGGCCCGGGCCTGTTTCAAGGCGCTCGAAAAGAGCCGGCGCAGGCCACTGCCCGCCGATCTCGGTGCCCCCGAGGCAGACCCGCAGGCCAGGCTGGTCGAGCGAACCCCAGAGGTGCCGTGGCTCCAGCCGATGCCCGATTTCCTGTTCACCGCCGCGCCGGTCGATCCGGAAGCAGTCGTGGTGGAAAGACAAACGATGCGGCTCGCCCTGGTCGGAGCGCTCCAACAGCTACCGCCCCGACAGCGAGCAGTGCTGATCCTGCGCGACGTACTGCAATGGCGAACCGCCGAGGTTGCGGAACTGCTGGACCTGTCGACCGCAGCCGTCAACAGCGCCTTACAACGAGCCCGGGCGCAGGTTCCGCTCAGCGAAGACGACCTCACCGAACCTGTCGAGCGACAGCAGCGGGCTCTGCTCGACCGGTACACCAAGGCCTTCGAAACCGCGGACGTCGATCAACTCGTCGCGGTGCTGACCGAGGACGCACGCTGGGAGATGCCGCCGATCGCGACCTGGTTCGAAGGCCGCGACACCGTCGTCGCCTTCCTGGCCAGAATGATGCCGACGATCGGACCGGCCGAACTGGTCGCGACCTCCGCCAATGGACAGCCTGCCTTCGCGGTGTACGCCCGCGGTCACGACGGCGCGTATCATCCGCACGCACTGCACGTACTGACGCTCAGCCCCCGAGGCGTCAGCCGGATCGTCGCCTTCCACGGCTCCGGACTGTTTCCGCTGTTCGGACTCTGACGGGCGACGGCATGCCCGACCAGGGAGACATCACCGAGTACGACGCTGCGCTGCATGCGCAACTGCGGCTGTTCTGCCAGCTGATGCTCGGATCGACCGACGCCGCCGACTGCATGCTTCAGCAGATCTACCACCAGCAAGAAGATCTGCCATCGGACCGCGTTCACCTGTTCCGCGTCGCAGCCGGGCTCTGCGGAGTCCGCCGATAGCGGCCCTCCTAGTCAGAGATGGACCGAGAGGATGCCGAGTGCGAAGGCGAGGCCGGCGAGACCGAGCATGGTCGTTGCCAAGCCGATGAGACGGCGCTGGAGGACCGGGAGCTCGGCGGACGTCGCGAAGACGCGTTGCGGCCAGTGGCGCCAGGAGACGTACCAGAAGATGCCGGTTGCGATCAGCAGCAGGAGGCCTTTGACCGCGTGGATCTGCCAGTGATCGTGATTGAGCAGCAGCAGTACGGCGCCGCTGAGCGCGATCGCCGCGATCAGTCCGACCACCTTCCACCGGTTGCCTGAAGCAATCACAGTGGTGAGTGACTCGCGGCCGTCCTGGTCCTTCCCGAAGTACTTCTTCAGCTTCGGCTGGACGACGAACAGCGAGTACGCCATCCCACCCACCCAGGCCGCCGCGAGGCCGGCGTGGATGATCGCGACGAGGGCGGTCATCGCTGCACCGGCCGCGCGAACGCGTGCGACGGGAGCAGGACCGCCCAGGTGAGCAGCTGGTTGGTCTTCTCGATCCGTTTGGCCTCGATGGTCACAGCACGACAGTAGGTCCATCGCGGGTGCACCAGCCGGTAGCCTCGCGGGATGGACCCCTGGCAGACGTTGACGACCGACTACGAACAACGCCGAGCCAGGGAGGACTCCCTGGACCAGTTGATGGAGTGGGAGGCGCAGCGCTCGCTGATCGGCCCGGTCAAGGGAAAGACGATCCTGGACGTCGGCTGCGGCAACGGCGGGAAGGCGATCGAGTTCGTCCGGGACCACGGCGCCGCTGCCGTGGTCGGGGTCGACATCGGCGCGCAGTTCCTCAGACCGCCGGCCGATCTGGACGTCACACTCCTCACGGGGGACCTGTCGGCGCTCGACGAGATCGACGCGCTGGCGGGTCGGCGGTTCGACGTGGTCGTGTTCCTGCAGTCGCTGGCCTACGCCCGGGATCGCGCGCGAACCCTGCGCGCGGTGCGGTCGCTGATCGCGGATGACGGCGTACTCGTGGTGTCGATGGCCCATCCGATCAGGTACGCCGTGGAGCGGTCGGAGCGGGACGGGGTGGGGATCGGCGACGCGTATCACGCGGTCGGGCCGTACTCGTACCCGTCGCTGTGGAACCCCGACGTCACCATCACGCATACGACCGACACGTTCTCGTCGATCCACAATTCCCTGACCGGCAACGGTTTTCGCGTCGATCAGGTGCTCGAGCCGCAGCTGTCCGAGGAGAACAAGCGGCGCTATCCGCACAAGCAGGCGTGGTTGTCGCAGTACGTCGGCATCATCATCTTCCAGGCCCGGCCCGCGTGAACGAGGTCCAGGTTCTGCATCGCACCGGCCAATGGTGTCCCGGCCGTCAGCTCGGTCAGGTCGTCGCGTACGACGTCCACATCCTCCCGCAGTACCAAGTCGCCGGGCGTCCCACCGTGGAGCGCTGCTACCTGCTCCTCGGCGAAGGCGTCCAACTCACCAAGCCGGCCGTGTTCGCGGGCCCGATGGAGGGCTGGTGGTACGTCGACCTGATCGAGCTCGAACGCACCGATCAGGGCCTGGTGGTCCACGACATGTACGTCGACTTCCTGATCCCGCCAGCGCAGAACCGCTACCAGATCCTCGACCTCGAAGAACTCGCCGACGCACTCACCGCCGGCAAGCTCACCCCGGCCCAGTGCGCGAAGGTCCTCACCACAACCCAGCAGTTCATCCACCGCTACCTCCGCGGCCCCGAAGAAGGCCCCCACGGCCCCTCTGCCGAGTTCCCACCCCCTGAGGTGACGACCCTCGAGCAGCTCCCGTCCTTCTTCGAGAAGGTTAGCGACTAGAAACGAACAGGCCCCCGGAAGAGGCGGGTTCATGCGGTCCTCGCAACACCTCGATTTGAGGAGTTGCGGGGACCGTGTCGTTTTCGGAGGAGTTGGCCGGCCTGTTGAGGTTGGTGG
>NZ_JBSHBJ010000067.1:0-7279 GCF_053611945.1 Kribbella sp. NPDC054772
CTTCGCTTCGAGCGTTTCCACTCGGTGCGAGAGCAGAACAGTAGCGCACTTTCCGCCCGGACAAAAACCAGATTCCGCAGCGTCGCGTCCCGGGTACGGCGAGCGTGAACAGCACCCCATTCGTCACACCAGCCCCACGAATCTTGTCCACTCGCCACGCCGTCCGATCACCCCTTCAAGGTCACCAGATCAACACTTTCGAGGTACTCCGGATCGCCCCGGAGATCGAGCGCGGCGACACGCCCGTCGACGACCGTGAAAGAGAACACAACGAGTGGTTCGCCGCGCCGCATCCACACCAGGCCAGGCATTCCGTCGACGAGTACGAGTTTCGCCGCGGCCGCCCGTCCGGAGAATTCCTGCGCCACCGCTGCCGCCCCCGCGAGCGTCGATTCCGTCCCGTAGGCCGCCGCCCCCGCGTCCGCGCGCACGACCACCTCGGGATCCAGTACTTCGAGCAACGCCGTGAAGTCCGCCCCGCGCGCCGCGGCGAGGAACGCGGTCACGACTTCTTTCTGCCGGAGTACGTCGACGTCGGTCGGTTCCGGCGTACCCCGGACCCTTCGTCGTGCCCGGCTGGCGATCTGCCGCGCGGCCGCCGGTGACTTCCCGATGATCGGAGCGATGTCCTCGAACGGTACGGCGAACAGGTCGTGCAGCACGAAGGCGAGCCGCTCGGCCGGCGACAGCGTCTCGAGGACGACGAGCAGCGCGAGACCGACCGAGTCGGCCTGCACCGCTTCGAGTTCGGGATCCGGTACGTCGTCGTCCGCAAGCGCCGGCGAGTGTTCGCCGACGGGCAGTTCGGGCCGGCCGCGGCGGGTTCGCAGCATGTCGAGGCAGATCCGCCCGACGACGGTGGTGAGCCAGCCGCCGAGGTTGTCGATCGTCGCGGAGTCGCTGCGACTGAGCCGGATCCAGCTTTCCTGGACCGCGTCCTCGGCCTCCAGTTCGGAGCCCAAGATCCGGTACGCGACGGCCCGCAGGCGGTCCCGGTTCTCCTCGAACCGTGTTGCGAGCCAGTCGTCCCCGGCCATTCGAACCACATCCTTCACCTGTCACACTGACCGGCCCAGTGCCGTCATGCGCATGACGGAGTACGTGAAGAAGATGTGACAGCAGATCCCGAGGAGCATGTGATGACGGCACCAGCCCGGTCGTTGCCGGACCGCAAGCAGGACACTCTGAACCGCCTGGAGCACGACGTGGACGCCTGGGTGTCCACAGCGTCACTGGACGGTACGCCGTACCTCATGCCGCTCTCGTTCCTCTGGAGCGACGGGACTTTCCTGCTGTCGACGGCCCGGACCAATCCGACCGGTCGTAACCTGCACGCCAACCCGGTGGTGCAGTTGACGCTGGGCGAGGTTCGCGACGTGATTCATGTGACCGGCACGGTCGAGGTCGTCGACCCGAGTGACGCCGAGGGGGAGGCGTTCGCAGCGAAGTCGGGCTTCGACCCGCGTCCGTTGGAGAACTACCTGTTCTTCCGTGTCACGCCGACCCGGATCCAGGCGTGGCGTGAGGTCAACGAGCTGAAGGACCGCGTGCTGATGGAAAACGGCGCCTGGCTGATCTGAGGCTTCCCTTGACTTCGAGTGCGGTCTAGAAGGCAGGGTGGGGTGCATGTTGTCTCGAACGATCGGAAACCGCCGGACCGTCAGCGCGCTCTGCCTGGGCGCCATGAACTTCGGATCGTCGACGCCACCCGACACCGCGTTCGCGATCCTCGACCGGTTCGTCGAGGCGGGTGGGACGTTCATCGACACCTCGAACAACTACAACCAGTGGCTCGGGCATGGTGGTGAGAGCGAGGAACTGCTCGGACGCTGGATGCAGTCCCGCGGCAACCGCGACGACCTGGTGATCGCGACGAAGTGCGGTGCGCGGACGACGGTGCCTGGTGATCCCAGCGATGCCCAGTGGGAAGGGCTGAGCGCCTCCGCTGTCGGTGAGGCAGTCAAGGGCAGTCTGGGTCGGCTCGGTGTTGACCGGATCGACTTGTACTACGCGCACATCGACGACCGCAGTACTCCGTTGGAGGAGACAGTCGCCGCATTCGGTCAGCTGGCGGCGGAGGGGGTCGTTGACGTTATCGGGTGCAGTAATACCGCGGCGTGGCGTCTCGACCGCGCTCGACAGACCGCAGCTGCTCAGGGCGTCGCGCAGTACTCCGTCATTCAGCAGCACTCGACGTACCTCTGGCCGAACCCGCCGTCGTTGCAGGGGGTTCGTCGTCGGGGCACACCGCATCTTCAGCATGCGGGGATCGAGCACTTCGACTATCTGGAAGAGCATCCCGACGTGACGCTGGTTGCGTACCAGTCACTGCTGGCCGGCTCGTACAGTCGGCCGGACCGGCCTTTCTGGGCTGAGCGTGGTTATGCGCATCCGACGGCGTACGTCCGGTTCGAGGCACTGCGGCAGGCTGCGCGTGAGCTTGGTGCGACGACGAACCAGGTAGTACTCGCGTGGCAGCTGCAGCATGGCGTCGTACCGCTTGTTGGCGCGTCCTCCGTTGCGCAGCTCGACGAGGCGCTGGGTGCTGTCGAGCTGGAGCTCGATGCGGAGCTGGTCGCTCAGTTGGATAACGCCTGAGCGCGTGCCTTGATGCGGTAGCGCAATGGTGACTCGCCGACTTCGCGTTTGAACGCCGTACTGAATGCGCTCTCGGAGGCGTAGCCCAGCTCGGAGGCGAGGGAGCCGACGCTGACGTCGCCGTCGCGGAGGGCGCGTTGGGCGAGCATCATCCGCCACCGGTGCAGGTACGCACGCGGCGGCATGCCGGCGACCTCGCGGAAGCGTTCCGCGAAGGCGGTGCGGGACATCGCGGCGGCGCGAGCGAGTTCGTTGAGTCCCCAGAGCCGGTCGGGTTGTGAGTGCATCAGGGTGAGTGCCGGGCGCAGTCGCTCGTCGGTGAGTACGTGCAGCCAGCCCGAGGGGAGCGCGGCTTGATCGACATACGCGCGGAGTACCTCGAGGGCGAGTAGTTGGGCGTGCTGCCGGATCGCGAAGGCCGAGCCCATCCGGTGACCGGCGACCTCGTCGAAGAGCCGGTGGATGCTGCCGCGGAGGTTGGCGCCGGTGGTGCTGGAGGCCCGCACGTGCGCTACCGGGGGCAAGGCCTCGGCCAGCAGGGCCCGGCCGGCTTCGTTGAGGTCGATCCGGCCGCCGAGGACGATGTCGTGCGTCGTCCAGTCGGCGCCGGTCAGCGTGGCGTCACTCTCGATCGGCACGACTTCCTGGACGGGTCCGTCGCCGGTGCCGCCGGAGAGCTCCACCCGCGAGCGGTTGTTCAGGATCGCGACGTCGCCCGGAAGAAGTTCGATCGGGGCGTCGACACCGTCGGTGACCAGGCAGGCGCGGCCACTGACCACCGCCAAGAACTTGAACGTCTCCGCGAGCTCGGCTCGCGCCACCCACGGTCCGCGGACGGCGAACCCGCCCGACACCAGCCCGCGGACCTCCACGAGCTCGAACACCTCGGATAGCTGATCGTCACCCATGACTCTGTACTCTCGCGAAGAAAATATGGACGGATACTTATTCAGAGTACGCCGCTCGCGCAGCAGAGTGGAGGCATGACCCAGAACAAACAAACCCCCATCGGTACTGGCTTCAGCGCGGCGTCGACCACCGACGACGTACTCGCAGACATCGATCTGACCGGCAAGAACACGATCGTGACCGGCGGCCACCGCGGCCTCGGCCTGGAGACGACCCGCGCCCTCAGCAAGGCCGGCGCCACCGTCACCGTCGCGGTCCGCAACCCAGACGGCGCAGCCGCGGCGCTTGAGGGCATCGACGGCGTCGAGACCAGCCAGCTCGATCTGCTCGACCCCAAGTCCATCGACGACTTCGTCGACCGCTATCTCGCGACCGGACGCCCGCTGCACATCCTGATCAACAACGCCGGCATCATGGCCGGCCCGCTGCACCGCGACGCCCGTGGGTACGAGTCGCAGTTCGCCACGAACCACCTGGGTCACTTCCAGCTCACCCTGGGGCTGCTCCCGGCCCTGCAGGCGGCACACGGCGCCCGCGTCGTCAACGTGACCTCCGGCGGTCACCGGCTCTCCGACATCCGCTGGGAAGACCCGCACTTCACCCACGATTACGACCCGCTACTCGCCTACGGCCAGTCGAAAACCGCCAACGTCCTGTTCGCGGTGGAGATCGAACGGCGCTGGTCGCAGTACGACATCCACGCCTTCGCCGCACACCCCGGCATCGTCATCACCACCAACCTCGGCCCCCACCTGCCCGAAGGCGAAACCCGAACCCCCTGGCTGTCCACAGAGTCCCTCCACGCCATGGGCCTAACCGATGACCAAGGCAACCAAATCCTCGACCCCACCCACGAACGCAAAACCGCCCGGCAAGGCGCCAGTACGTCCGTCTTCGGAGCCACCAACCCCCAACTAGACGCCCACGGCGGCACCTACCTGAAAGACAACGAGATCTCCCCGCTCGACCCCACCACAGAAACGAACTTCCACGACCAGAACGTCCGCTCCGACGTAGTACCCCACGCAGTAGACCCGAACTCCGCAGAACGCCTCTGGACCCTGAGCGAACAACTCATCAAGCACTGACGCTCGCTAAGGTCACGAGGTACTCGACCCCAACCTCCCGGAGACGCTCGGTCATGACTGATGCACCGCCATACTTCCAATTGGCCGCGGCCCGCCTCTACCAACCAGACGCCGTACTGGCTGAACGTCTCCCCGGAGGCACGGGGGAGTTGGCCGCCTACATCAAGACCCTGGTGTGGGTAGGCACCGAGTATTTCAGCCACTACGCCGGCGCCTTCGGCTCCCTGGGCCTCCTAGTAGCCGTAGGCATCAAGCCCTCCGGCCATACCCGAATCTGGTGCGACCCAATAGCCGGCACCCTCCCCACGGACGTCGCCTCCACCTTCGCAGATCTCCTCACCGGCGCCGGCGCCAACGGCCGCCCCCAGGTAACCGCCCCTGTCGCCCTAGCCCTGGAAACCCACCTGGGCAACGGCCCGAGTTCCCCGTTCCCCGAAATCCCCGCCACCTGGCAGTCCGCCGCCCAGTCCGCCCCGAGCCCCCTAACCATCCCCGACGACCTCCTCAAACTCATCTGGCCCAACTAGCCGACCCACGACGAGCAACCCCCGCGGGTCAGCCGGCTGCGGCGCTCAACCACGAAGCGAAGACACACTCGACCGCGACGAGCAATCCGTGCGGGTCAGCCGGCCGCGGCGCTCAGCCAGGGAGTCGAGCGAAGCGAAGGCCCCGAACCCGACCGCGGCGAGCAACCGGGGAGCCGAGCGAAGCGAAGGCGCGAGGGGGTGCGGGTGGCGGAGCCCCCGCTGGCGGCGAGCGAAGCGCTGCCGCACGAAATGACGAAGGCGACCCGGTCCGCGCTTTCCGCGGACACGAGTCGCCTGTCGACTGCGTGGGCGATACTGGGTTCGAACCAGTGACCTCTTCGGTGTGAACGAAGCGCGCTACCACTGCGCCAATCGCCCGGGGTGTTGCTGGTGTTGCGGGTGAAACCATAGCGCATGATTCAGCCCCGATCTAATCGAGCCGGGCTACTCTTGCTGCAGGACGGAGATCCCGTCGCGTTGGAGACGTGATTGTGACTTTCTCGCACGACACCGAGCAGGCGCTCGGGACGCTGGTCCGGCTCGTGAACACGATGCCCGGGCCGAACAGCCAGGTCGACTCACTGGAGGCGATGGAGGAGCTGGAGAAGTTCGTCCAAGAACGCGAGTTCAGCGCGGTCGGCACGCTGACCGACAAGGATCTGACCGAGGTCCGGGATCTGCGGCCGGTGTTCGCGCCTGTCTTCACCACGGATTCTGATGCGTCGGCGGCGACGATGATCAACGCGATCATCGCCCGGGGTACGTCGACTCCGCGGCTGACGAATCATGACGGGCACCCGTGGCACATCCACTATTCGCGGGCGGGTGCGTCGATTGCGTGCCGGATCACGGTGGAGTGTGGGATTGCGCTGGCCCAGGTGATCTCGGCCGGCGAGCGGGAACGTCTGCGGCGCTGCGAGGCCCCGGATTGTGACGATGCCTTGATCGACCTGTCCCGGAACCGTTCGAAGCGGTACTGCGACGCGCGCACCTGCGGCAATCGGCTGCACGTCGCGGCGTACCGCGAACGGCGTAAGGCGTCGGGCGAGTAGTTCCGCGGACCTGCGCCACTCACCAAACGCACCGCAATCGCCCGGTCGCCGTGTGGCGGCCGGGCGATCGGCCTGTGGCCGGCGGGTTGGTGAGTGTCTGGTGTCCGGCGGTCAGGGGTTGAGGTCCTGCGCGGAGCGTTCCGCGAAGATCTTCGCGACCTGCGCCGTGATCGTGCCGGGGGCGGGGAGTTCGCGGTCGTCGACACGCTGAATGGCCTGCACATCACGCGTTGTTGATGTGAGGAAGATCTCCTCCGCCCGGAACAGCTGCTCCAGCGGTACGTCGCGCTCGACGCCGCCGAACCATTCGAGGACGAGCGCCCGCGTGATCCCGGCCAGCGCGCCGGACGCGAGGGTCGGTGTGACGAGCTCACCGTCGTACACGCAGAAGATGTTCGCGCCGGTGCCTTCGCTGAGGTTGCCGACGGTGTTGGCGAAGATCGCTTCGCTGCCACCGCGCTCCTTCGCGTAGGCGAGGGCGCGGACGTTCTCGGCGTACGACGTGGTCTTCAGGCCGGCGACCGCGCTGCGCTCGTTGCGGACCCACGGGACGGTGACGATCGCTGACGTGGGGGACGGGCGGGTGATCTCCTGCGTCGCGATCAGGACCGTCGGGCCCGACGTACCGCGATCGGACGACAGCGGCGAGACACCGCCGGTGTACGTGATCCGCAGCCGGCCGAACGGGATCCCGGGATCGGCCGCGACCACGGCCTCGATCCCGCCCTCGATCGCCGCGGTGTCCGGGGTGGGGAGACCGAGCCCGACGGCCGAGCGGACCAGCCGCTCGAGGTGCCGGTGGACGGCGAACGGCCGGCCGTTCTCGATCTTGATCGTCTCGAAGACGCCGTCGCCCGTGGTCAGCCCGTGGTCCAGCGGCGAGACCGTCGCCGCGTCGTCCAGCACGGCGCCGTTGAGCCAGATTCGCATGTCGTGCTCCTTCCTCACAACACCTTAGTGCGCAGGCGATCCGGGTCCGCGAGGCAGTCCGGAGGTGACCAGTTGATGACCGTACGTCGACCTCCCGGGGACCCCCGTTTTTGAACTCGGCGCGGGATGGGCTAATGTTCTTCTCGCGCCGGGGGTTACAAAAACTCGGTCGCAA
>NZ_JBSHBJ010000068.1:0-3982 GCF_053611945.1 Kribbella sp. NPDC054772
GCGGTGAGCGTCCGATTCTTGAGAACTCAACAGCGTGCCGAAAGTCAATGCCGAAAGATGCATTAACCCCGTCCACAGGCGTTGAACGTCTTCCTAGGCCTTGGGTCTTTTGATTCTGGGTTACGGGTTGTCGTTGTCTGTGGGTGGATTCCTTTGAAATATACGGATGACAAGCCAGTAATGGTTTTGTTTCTGATTCAAAGGATCGCTTTTCGATTGTCGACACTCCAGCTTTGCTGGTTGTCATATTTTTCAACGGAGAGTTTGATCCTGGCTCAGGACGAACGCTGGCGGCGTGCTTAACACATGCAAGTCGAGCGGTAAGGCCCCTTCGGGGGTACACGAGCGGCGAACGGGTGAGTAACACGTGAGCAACCTACCCTCAACTTTGGGATAAGCCTCGGAAACGGGGTCTAATACCGGATAATATTCTGCTCTTCATGGGGCAGGGTTGAAAGTTCTGGCGGTTGGGGATGGGCTCGCGGCCTATCAGCTTGTTGGTGGGGTAATGGCCTACCAAGGCGTCGACGGGTAGCCGGCCTGAGAGGGCGACCGGCCACACTGGGACTGAGACACGGCCCAGACTCCTACGGGAGGCAGCAGTGGGGAATATTGCGCAATGGACGAAAGTCTGACGCAGCAACGCCGCGTGAGGGATGACGGCCTTCGGGTTGTAAACCTCTTTCAGCAGGGACGAAGCGAGAGTGACGGTACCTGCAGAAGAAGGACCGGCCAACTACGTGCCAGCAGCCGCGGTAATACGTAGGGTCCGAGCGTTGTCCGGAATTATTGGGCGTAAAGGGCTCGTAGGCGGTTCGTCACGTCGGGAGTGAAAACTCGGGGCTTAACCCCGAGCCTGCTTCCGATACGGGCAGACTAGAGGTAGGCAGGGGAGAGCGGAACTCCTGGTGTAGCGGTGGAATGCGCAGATATCAGGAAGAACACCGGTGGCGAAGGCGGCTCTCTGGGCCTTACCTGACGCTGAGGAGCGAAAGCGTGGGTAGCGAACAGGATTAGATACCCTGGTAGTCCACGCCGTAAACGTTGGGCGCTAGGTGTGGGGGACATTCCACGTCCTCCGTGCCGCAGCTAACGCATTAAGCGCCCCGCCTGGGGAGTACGGCCGCAAGGCTAAAACTCAAAGGAATTGACGGGGGCCCGCACAAGCGGCGGAGCATGCGGATTAATTCGATGCAACGCGAAGAACCTTACCTGGGTTTGACATATAGGGAAATCTCGCAGAGATGCGGGGTCCGTAAGGGTCCTATACAGGTGGTGCATGGCTGTCGTCAGCTCGTGTCGTGAGATGTTGGGTTAAGTCCCGCAACGAGCGCAACCCTCGTCCTATGTTGCCAGCACGTCCTTCGGGATGGTGGGGACTCATAGGAGACTGCCGGGGTCAACTCGGAGGAAGGTGGGGATGACGTCAAGTCATCATGCCCCTTATGTCCAGGGCTTCACGCATGCTACAATGGCCGGTACAAAGGGCTGCGAAACTGTAAAGTGGAGCGAATCCCAAAAAGCCGGTCTCAGTTCGGATTGGGGTCTGCAACTCGACCCCATGAAGTCGGAGTCGCTAGTAATCGCAGATCAGCAACGCTGCGGTGAATACGTTCCCGGGCCTTGTACACACCGCCCGTCACGTCATGAAAGTCGGCAACACCCGAAGCCGGTGGCCTAACCCTTGTGGAGGGAGCCGTCGAAGGTGGGGCTGGCGATTAGGACGAAGTCGTAACAAGGTAGCCGTACCGGAAGGTGCGGCTGGATCACCTCCTTTCTAAGGAGCACTTGGCACTCCGCTTAGTGAGTGTCCATGTCATCACTTTCCAAGGCGAATGTTCTTGGGGTGATGGTGCTTCGGAATGTGGAACATTGACCATTAGGTGGAAGGCGGAGTCGCTGAAGCTAGTACTGCTCACTTGTGAGCGTGGAACGTGGATGGGGCCGAGTGGACCACCGAGGCGCGCTGTTGGGTCCTGAGGAATCGGGCCCGGCTCACAGGACATTGGTCCTGGGGGTTCGGGACTTTTTCTTCGAGGGTCACGGATCAACTGGGAACAGTTGGTTGGGTGGCTGGGGCCGGCTCTCACCAAACCGTTGGTGTGGGTGTCTTGTTCTGGGTGTGTTGTTTCCCTGGGATGGGGTGCCTGACTCGATAGGTGGTGGTTCGGGGCTGGTGTTCCTGCCCGTATTTTGAGAACTGTATAGTGGACGCGAGCATCTCTTTGTAGCGTAATTTTTGCTTTTAGTTTTGTGACAAGCTACTAAGGGCAATCGGTGGATGTCTTGGCACCAAGAGCCGATGAAGGACGTTGGAGCCTGCGATAAGCCCCGGGGAGTTGGCAACCGAGCTGTGATCCGGGGATGTCCGAATGGGGAAACCCAGCTGGCATTCTAAAGCCAGTTACCAGTGCCTGAACACATAGGGTTCTGGAGGGAACGCGGGGAAGTGAAACATCTCAGTACCCGCAGGAAGAGAAAACAATTGTGATTCCGTGAGTAGTGGCGAGCGAAAGCGGATGAGGCTAAACCATGTGCGTGTGATAGCCGGCGTGCGTTGCGTAGATGGGGTTGTGGGAGCATTCTGACACTAATGCCGTGGTGTCGGAGAGTTATCAATCACTGTTGAAGTCGAATCTTCTGGAATGTTGAGCCGTAGTGGGTTATAGCCCTGTAGGCGTAAGACAGTGACTCTCGAGTGTTTTCCCAAGTAGCACGGGACTCTTGAAATCCCGTGTGAATCTGGCGGGACCACCCGCTAAGCCTAAATACTTCTTGGTGACCGATAGCGGACTAGTACCGTGAGGGAAAGATGAAAAGTACCCCGGGAGGGGAGTGAAATAGTACCTGAAACCGATTGCCTACAATCCGTCGGAGCACTCCTTGTGGGTGTGACGGCGTGCCTTTTGAAGAATGAGCCTGCGAGTTAGTGGTGTGTGGCGAGGTTAACCCGTGTGGGGTAGCCGTAGCGAAAGCGAGTCTGAATAGGGCGCTTTAGTCGCATGCTCTAGACCCGAAGCGGAGTGATCTATCCATGGGCAGGTTGAAGCGCGGGTAAGACCGCGTGGAGGACCGAACCCACCAGGGTTGAAAACCTGGGGGATGACCTGTGGATAGGGGTGAAAGGCCAATCAAACTCCGTGATAGCTGGTTCTCCCCGAAATGCATATAGGTGCAGCGTCGCGTGTTTCTTACCGGAGGTAGAGCACTGGATGGTCTAGGGGGCTTACCGGCTTACCGAAATCAGCCAAACTCCGAATGCCGGTAAGTGAGAGCGCGGCAGTGAGACTGCGGGGGATAAGCTCCGTAGTCGAGAGGGAAACAGCCCAGATCACCAGCTAAGGCCCCTAAGCGATTGCTAAGTGGAAAAGGATGTGGAGTTGCCCAGACAACCAGGAGGTTGGCTTAGAAGCAGCCACCCTTGAAAGAGTGCGTAATAGCTCACTGGTCAAGTGATTCCGCGCCGACAATGTAGCGGGGCTCAAGCAATCCGCCGAAGCTGTGGCATTCATACTTGTACTCGGCACAGACTTGATCTGTGTCCAGGTGTGTGGATGGGTAGGGGAGCGTCGTGCAGCGTGTGAAGCAGCCTAGTGATGGAGTTGTGGATGCTGCACGAGTGAGAATGCAGGCATGAGTAGCGAATGACGGGTGAGAAACCCGTCCGCCGGATGATCAAGGGTTCCAGGGTCAAGCTAATCTGCCCTGGGTAAGTCGGGACCTAAGGCGAGGCCGACAGGCGTAGTCGATGGACAACGGGTTGATATTCCCGTACCGGCATTAACACGACCCGACCGAACCCGCTGATGCTAAGCCAATGAAACCATGATGTCTTCGGATGGATTGGTGGAGTCGGTGACCCGAGGTGGTAGTAGGTGCATTGAGGAGTGACGCAGGAGGGTAGTCCAACCGCGGCGATGGTAGGCGCAAGCTGATCCGCGGGCAAGGTGGTAGGGCGAGACATAGGCAAATCCGTGTCTCA
>NZ_JBSHBJ010000068.1:4082-5483 GCF_053611945.1 Kribbella sp. NPDC054772
CCGAGGCGGACCCGTTTAGGGGAAGTGGATGATCCCATGCTGCCGAGAAAAACTTCGCAGTGAGTGTTAGAGCCGCCCGTACCCCAAACCGACACAGGTGATCAGGTAGAGAATACCAAGGCGATCGAGTGAACCATGGTTAAGGAACTCGGCAAAATGCCCCCGTAACTTCGGGAGAAGGGGGACCGGATCCGTTACATCCTTTGCGGGTGGAAGCGGTGAAGGTCGCAGAGACCAGGCCCAAGCGACTGTTTACTAAAAACACAGGTCCGTGCGAAGAAGTAATTCGATGTATACGGACTGACGCCTGCCCGGTGCTGGAACGTTAAGGGGACAGGTTAGCTGGTTTCGGCCGGCGAAGCTTTGAACTTAAGCGCCAGTAAACGGCGGTGGTAACTATAACCATCCTAAGGTAGCGAAATTCCTTGTCGGGTAAGTTCCGACCTGCACGAATGGCGTAACGACTTGGGCGCTGTCTCAACCATGGACTCGGCGAAATTGCATTACGAGTAAAGATGCTCGTTACGCGCAGCAGGACGGAAAGACCCCGGGACCTTTACTACAACTTGGTATTGGTGGTCGGTACAATTTGTGTAGGATAGGTGGGAGACTGTGAAGCTCGGACGCCAGTTCGGGTGGAGTCATCGTTGAAATACCACTCTGATTGTTCTGGCTGTCTAACTTTGGTCCGTTATCCGGATCAGGGACAGTGCCTGGTGGGTAGTTTGACTGGGGCGGTCGCCTCCTAAAAGGTAACGGAGGCGCTCAAAGGTTCCCTCAGCCTGGTTGGCAATCAGGTGTTGAGTGTAAGTGCACAAGGGAGCTTGACTGTGAGACAGACATGTCGAGCAGGGACGAAAGTCGGAACTAGTGATCCGGCGGTGGCATGTGGGAGCACCGTCGCTCAACGGATAAAAGGTACCCCGGGGATAACAGGCTGATCTTCCCCAAGAGTCCATATCGACGGGATGGTTTGGCACCTCGATGTCGGCTCGTCGCATCCTGGGGCTGGAGTAGGTCCCAAGGGTTGGGCTGTTCGCCCATTAAAGCGGCACGCGAGCTGGGTTTAGAACGTCGTGAGACAGTTCGGTCCCTATCCGCTGCGCGCGCAGGAGACTTGAGAAGGGCTGCCCCTAGTACGAGAGGACCGGGGTGGACGAACCTCTGGTGTGCCAGTTGTTCCGCCAGGAGCACGGCTGGTTGGCTACGTTCGGGAGTGATAACCGCTGAAAGCATCTAAGCGGGAAGCACGCTTCAAGATGAGGTCTCCCACCGGGTTAACCGGGTAAGGCCCCCAGTAGACCACTGGGTTGATAGGCCAGAAGTGGAAGCGCCGTAAGGTGTGGAGCTGACTGGTACTAATAGGCCGAGGGCTTGTCACACACTTAAGACTTCAAGCCT
>NZ_JBSHBJ010000069.1:0-1657 GCF_053611945.1 Kribbella sp. NPDC054772
AGATAGAATCGAACACATGTTCGACAATGATCTGAGTGAGCTCTCCACGGCCGACCTGCTCGAGTCGGCCGCCGAGCACCGCGCGCTCGCCAACCAGGCCGACGCGCGACTGCTCGAGCACGCCCAGATCTACGCCGACCGCTTCCACCCCAGCATCCGCGACATCCGCCCCACCCGCCGCGCCAGCGACGGCCGCGAACGCTCCGTCGTGCTCGGCGGCGACGGCTGCCCACCCATCGCGGAATTCGCGATCGCCGAGTTCGCCGTCATCCTCGGAACCTCCCCGATGACCGGCGCCAAGTTCCTCGGCGAAGCCCTCGCCCTGCGGCACCGCTTCCCCTTCACCTGGGCCCGCGTCCAATCCGGCCACGCCACCCCCTGGAAAGCCCGCCGCATCGCCGCCGCCTGCCTGAAACTGTCCGAAGACGCCGCCCACTACGTCGACCAACGCGTCGCCCCACTCATCGACTCGATCACCCCCTACCGCCTCGACAAGATCGTCCACGCCGCGAAAATGCACGCCGACCCCGAAACCGCCCGCGCCGAAGCCGCTGAGGCAGCCCGCGCCCGCGGCGTATTCATCGGCCGCAGCGACGACCACGGCAACAAAACCATCTACGTCAAAGCCCCCGCCGGCGCCGTCATCCGCCACGACGCCACCATCACCGCCATCGCCGACGCCCTCCACACCATCGGCGACACCCGCCCCCTCCAACACCGCCGCGCCGACGCCATCGGCATCCTCGCCGACCCCCGCTACACCGAACAACTCCTCACCCAAGCCCGCACCACCCACCCCAACCCCACACCCACCGAAGAGCCCGCGCCTGCTGAAGCCTCCGCGCCTGCCGGAGCGACGACGCCTGCCGGAGGGACAACGCCTGCCGGAGGGACAACAGTTGCTGGAACGAGCGCACCCGCTGGAGCACCCACGCCCGCCGAAGCGCACACGCCTGCTGCTGGGGCGAGCGCGGCTGCTGGAGTATCTGGACCGGCCGGAGCGAGTGTTGCTCGGGCGGTAGGGGTGCGGGAGACAGACTTCGGCGCCGATGACGACGACCTGCTGGCCGAGTGGAACACCGGCTGCGCGGAACCGGGAACCGACGACGAGGCCGATCGCGACGCACCCCACCCCAGCTCCAGCGACCTGCCCGATCCACTCGACGCCCCAGACAGGCAAGTCATCGAGCCGCTCGAACCCGATCCAACCACCCACTCCGACGACCCCGGCGACGGCGCCTGGGCCATGGACCCTGCAGCCCGCCGCGCCCTCGACCTACGCCTCGCCCAGATCAAACAAGACGCCCACGCCAAACCCCGAAGACTCCGCACGCCACCCACCACACCCGGAACATCCACCAGGCCCGGAGAATTCACTGCACCCGGAGACTCCAGCTCACCCGGAGACTCCACCGCACCCGGAGAATCCAGCGCGCCCGGGGCATCCACCGCACCCGGAGAATCCAGCCTGCCCGGGGGATCCAGCCTGCCCTCACGCCCCGGGCACACCGAGATCTTCGTGCACCTCACCGACCACACCCTCGCCACCGGGACCGGCGTCGTGCGCGCCGAAACCATCGGGCCGCTGCTCGCCGAACAACTCACCGAACTCGTCGGCCACGCCCCCTACACCATCAAACCCGTCATCGACCTCAAC
>NZ_JBSHBJ010000070.1:0-1614 GCF_053611945.1 Kribbella sp. NPDC054772
GGCGGGTTCATGCGGTCCTCGCAACACCTCGATTTGAGGAGTTGCGGGGACCGTGTCGTTTTCGGAGGAGTTGGCCGGCCTGTTGAGGTTGGTGGATGCAGGGGTGCCGGTTGCTGTCGCGGCGGCTGAGTTGGGTGTGTCGCGGGCGCGGGTGTACCGGTTGTTGCGGGTGGCGGGGCGGGGTGTCGGGCGGGCGCGGACCAGGATCACTGATGAGCTGCGAGAGCAGGTCGTCGGTGAGTTCGGCGCCTCGGGGAGCGTGAATCGGGCGGCGAAGGCGGCTGGGTTGAGTCACAGCGCCGCACGCCGGATTCTGGTGGTAGCTGGGCTGGTGCCGGCCGAGGCGGGGACGGCGGGCAAGCCCGGCGCGAAGGCCCGGTTCGAGGAGCTGGTGGAGCAGGGCTGGGCGACCGCCCTGGCCGCGCGTGAGGTGGGGGTGCATGAGCGGACCGGGCGTGACTGGCGGCGCGGGATCCGCAAGGTCGGCAACACGCGGGTCTATCCCGACGGCACGGTCGTGGACTACGCCGCGTCGACCGGATACGAAACCGCCGTGACCGGAATCGGTGGTGCGGTAAGAGGTGCGGTAATCAGTGAGCGTTACCTGAGTCTGGATGAGCGGTTGGTGATCGCTGACGGGCTGGTCAATCGGCAGGCCCTGACCGTGATCGCGGCCGGGATCGGCAGGCACAAGTCCACGGTCTCCCGCGAGGTGCGCGCACACTCCGTCGAAGGGGTCTACCTGCCCTACCATGCCGACCGTGACGCCGCGGCGGCCAGGGCCCGGCCCAAGGACTCCAAGCTGATCACCAACCACGCGTTGCGCGCCGCGGTCGAGCAGGGCCTGGAACGCAAGTTGTCACCGGAGCAGATCTGCAACAGGCTCATCGTGGACCACCCCGACGACGAGAGCATGCGCGTGAGCCACGAGACGATCTACCAGGCGCTCTACTTCCAGGCCCGCGGCGGCCTCAAGCGCGAGGTCCAGACCGCGCTGCGCACCGGCCGGACCCGCCGCAAACCGCAACGCCGACCAGACCAGCGTCAGACCCGGTTTGTCGACGACATGATCATGATCTCCGAGCGGCCCGCCGAGGCCGACGACCGCGCGGTCCCTGGCCACTGGGAAGGCGATCTGATCATGGGCGCGGGCAACCAGTCCGCGATTGGCACACTCGTCGAACGCGCCACCCGCTACACGATGCTGGTCCACCTGCCCGGCGGACACGACGCCGAAACCGTCCGCGACGGCCTCATCGCCACGATGACCACCCTGCCCGAGCACCTGCGCGGCTCGCTGACCTGGGACCAAGGCAGCGAGATGGCACGGCACAAACAGTTCACCATCGCCACCGACATCGCCGTCTACTTCTGCGACCCGCACTCACCCTGGCAGCGCGGCACCAACGAGAACACCAACGGGCTCCTGCGCCAGTACTTCCCCAAGGGAACCGACCTCAGCCTCCACGGACCCGAAGACCTCCAACACGTCGCCCAGGAACTCAACCACCGACCACGCAAAACGCTCGACTGGGACACCCCAGCCGAGCGTTTGCGTGATCTACTCACCACCTAGAACCCAAGGCGGTGTTGCGACGACCCCTTGAAACCGCC
>NZ_JBSHBJ010000071.1:0-1315 GCF_053611945.1 Kribbella sp. NPDC054772
TTGGGATTGACCCGTTTCGACGGACAGGGTCGGTGTGAGGTGGTCAGGCTACCTTCTCGGCGGTAAGCGTGGTGCTCGCTTCGTATTGTGCCGGGGAGAGGTAGCCGAGGGTGGAGTGGCGTCGGCGGGTGTTGTACCAGCCTTCGATGTAGTCGAAGATCGCGCTGGTGGCGGCTTTGCGGGTGGGCCAGGCGTGGCGGTGGATGAGCTCGGTCTTGAGGGTGGCGAAGAAGGATTCGGCGACCGCGTTGTCCCAGCACTGCCCCTTGCGCCCGACTGACAGCGTCACGCCAGAATCCCTTGCTAGGTTGGCGTATTGGGTCGATGTGTATTGACAGCCGCGGTCGGAGTGGAACAGCACGCCGGGGGCCGGCCGGCGCCGGTTGACGGCGTCGGTGAGAGCCTCAGCGACTAGATCGGTGCGCAGGTGGTCGGCGGTGGCCCAGCCGACCACGCGGCGGGAGGCGAGGTCGATGACGGTGGCCAGGTAGAGCCAGCCTTGCCAGGTGTGGATGTAGGTGATGTCGCCACACCAGCGGCGGTCCAGCCGGCTGGGTTGGTCTGGGTCGACGGCGAAGTCGCGGCCGACCAGGTCCGGGCGTTGCTCGGCGGCCGGGTCGGCGACGGTGGTCTTCTTCCATCTTCGTGGTGTGTGCCCGTGCCGGTCGGCGGCCCGCATCAGCCGGGCGACCCGCTTGCGGGAACACCGCTCGCCCTGGGCTTGGAGCTCGCAGTGGACCCGCGGGGAGCCGTAGGTCAGGGTGGACTCGTCGTGGATCTCGATGATCTTGCAGGTCAGCTCGGTGTCGCGCTGCGCACGGGGCGAGGGTCCGCTGGCTCGGTCGGCGTAGTAGGCGGAACGGGAGACCCTCAGCAACTCACACGCCCTGGCGACGTTGTGGTTGCCAGCCTTCTCCGCCTCGATGAACGGGTAGCAGTTCACCGGGTCTCCTTCGCGAAGAAAGCCGTTGCCCGCTTGAGGATGTCGACGTCTTCTCGGAGCCGGCGATTCTCCCGCCGCAGCTGCGCGAGCTCGTCCCGCTCGGCGGTAGTCAATCCGTCGGAGCGCGTACCGGCATCACGCTCGGCCTGCTTCACCCACTCCCTGACTCCGGTCTCGGTCAGATCGAAGTCCTTCGCGATCTGTCCGATCGACCGGTCGCCACGCTGGCACAACTCGACGATCTCGGCCTTGAACTCAGGCGTGAACCTACGACGAGGCCGCGGCTTCTTCTTGCCCATGGACTCCATGATGAACATCCTTCCGGAGCACAAGCTCCTGATCTCGGATGTCCGTCAAAACGGGTCAGGCCCA